>DAIPYU010000153.1:0-3363 GCA_036782635.1 Nodosilinea sp. CTOTU7353 | reverse complement strand
CGCACTGGTCTTCTTTGTTGCCGCGCACGATGTTGCCTCGGCCGGTGGGGGCGGGCCGATTTGCTTTGCACTGCAAGTTGCCGTCAATGCGGTTGGTAAAAACCCGCAGCCCACCCCGATTTTGGAACGCCTGGAGGTTGCCACCGATGTAGTTGTTTTCGCTGGCTAGGGCGCTGGTGTTGTCGTCAAATTGCAGATTGCCTTTGATGCGGCTGTTGAGCACGGTGGCCCCGCCTGACTGCTTGATCTGCACATTTCCCCCTACCCTAGACCGGCCTATGACCGAGACCTGGGCTGCATTTTCGGCCTGAATGTTGCCGTCTACCTGCACCTCTCGGGCCACCAGCACGGCCCCTGACTCAACCGTGATATTACCCTCTACGCGGGTGCCATTGAGGTTGCAGGTCGCGCCCTCGGGCACCCGCAGATTGTCTACGGTGATGGTGTTGAGAACATCTTGGCAGGTAAATTCGTCGGCGGGGCTGGGACCAGTCAGTGCGATCGCGCCCGCTAACCCGATCACTCCAGCGACCACAAATTTGGCTGCTTGCACAGATGCCGTCCTTTCTAGCTATGACTAGGTAAACCATACCTAAAGACGTCAGCGGTGAGCTGTGGGTTGCCCAAGGGGAAAGTGGGGTGTAAGGTTCAAGGTTCAAGGTTCACGGGCTGCCGTAAACCTTGAACCGTATACCCTATACCCTATACCTCTATTGCCGTCTCCTAAGCCGCCGCCAGGGTGGGGTAATCGATGTACCCCTCGGCGCTGCCGCCGTAGAAGGTGTTGGGGTCGGGTTCATTTAGCGGCGCATTTTTCGCAAACCGCTCGGGTAGGTCGGGGTTAGCGATAAACAGCTTGCCGTAGGAGACTAGGTCGGCGTCACCACTGGCGATCGCCTGATTGCCCGACGCCTGGTCATAGTCCCAATTCACCATCAGCAGGCCGTCGTAGAGCGGGCGAAACTCTTTGGTGGGGATAGGGGTGCCGCCGTAGCGCAGGTCGGCTTCGCTGGGTTCGAGCAGGTGCAGGTAGGCCAGGTTGAACGGGTTCAGCGCCTGAATAGCGTAGCCAAAGGTGGCCCTGGGGTCAGAGTCGGTCATGTCGTTGAAGGTGGCGCTGGGGGAGAGGCGCACGCCAACGCGATCGCTGCCGAATACGCCCACTACGGCCTCAGTTACTTCTAACAAGAGGCGGGCGCGGTTCTCAACCGGGCCGCCGTAGGCATCGGTGCGGTGGTTGGTGCCATCGCGCAAAAACTGGTCGAGCAGGTAGCCGTTGGCCCCGTGTATCTCCACCCCGTCAAAGCCTGCCTCTAGGGAATTTTTAGCGGCTTGGCGATACTGCTCAACAATGCCGGGAATTTCGTCTAGCTCTAGCGCCCTGGGGGTGACAAAGCGCTGCATGCCCTCGTAGGTCATGGCATCGCCCTTGGACTGAATGGCACTGGGGGCTACCGGCGTTGCCCCGTCGGGCTGCAGCGACGGGTGCGAAATGCGGCCCACGTGCCACAGCTGCACAAAAATCCGCCCGTCCTTGGCGTGGACGGCCTGGGTGATTTGCTGCCACCCGGCGATCTGCTCAGCACTGTGGATACCGGGGGTGGCGGGGTAGCCCATGCCCTGGGGCGAAATCTGGCTGGCCTCGGTGATGATCAGCCCCGCCGAGGCTCGCTGCTCGTAGTAGGTCACGTTCAGCAGCTGGGGCACATTGCCTTCCCCGGCCCGGTTGCGGGTGAGAGGGGCCATGACAATGCGGTTGGGCAGCTCGTAGGCACCGAGCTTGATAGGGGTAAACAGATTCTTTTCAGTGGACATGGTGATCTCCTTTGAAATGGTTAGCGCTACGCAGGGGCAAATGGCACTTGCCCAGAGAGGATCAAAACCTAAACGGGGTGACGGCCGAAGGACGCTCTAAGAACGATCTGGGTCAGGTAAAGGGCGATCGCTCTTGTTGGATCGAGGCGAGGCCTAGAGAACGGCATGGGTTGGGTGAGGGCAAACAACCGTTTACCCCTACGAGGGGCATGGGTGGGGTAGGGCAAACAACCGTTTGCCCCTACGGGTGGCATGGGTGGGGTAGGGGCAAACAACCGTTTGCCCCTACGGGTGGCTGTGACGGGTTAGCTCAGAAATGGCTCGATGGTTTTATCTAAAGTGGCCTTAGACACGGCCCCAACCACCTGCTCCATCTTTTCGCCATTCATAAACACCATCAGGGTGGGAATGCTGCGAATGCGGTAGTGGGAGGCAATGCCGGGCTGCTCGTCGGTATTGACCTTGACCACCTTGAGCTGGCCGTCGTACTGCTGGGCCACCTCATCAACCACGCTGGCGACCAGGCGGCAGGGGCCACACCACGGCGCCCAAAAATCTACCAGAACGGCCACGTCGCTTTTCAACACTTCGGCCTGAAATGTATCTTGAGTAATGCTTGCAACTGCCGACATTTGACACCTCCGCCGATTGGGCGAATTTCGTTAATTCGAAGAATTCGAACAATCAAACTATAGCGCCTGCCGTGGCATAATGCAACTATGCGACCCATCCATCACCCCAGCCCCCAAGACATTTCCCTGGAGGGAGTTTTGTATGCCTTGGGCGATCCCGTGCGGCTCGAAATTGTGCAGCGCCTAGCCGTCAACGACGAGTTGTCTTGCTCTGATCTCGATTTACAGGTGGCGAAGTCAACTCTCTCCCACCACTTCAAAATTTTGCGCGAGGCCGGGGTGCTGCACTGCCGCAAGCAGGGCACTCAGCACATGAATTCTCTGCGCCGCGATGATCTAGAGGCGGCGTTTCCCGGTCTGCTCGACACTATTTTGCAGGCGGCTCAGGGAACTAAGGAGATTTCCAGGAGAGCAGATACTAGCTCAATCCAGCAACTTTAGCCGCTGTAGGGTGGGCAGTGCCCATTATTTTAGGAAACTATTGTTCAGAAGTCGACTCATACCAAATCTTTCTTGGTATGAGTCGATTGAATAGGGAGAATGCCATAGATTCTCTGGCTAGACTGCGCCAACGCCCCTACAGTTTGCCCTTTTTGAAGTCGGGGTCATGCGATTTGGATTTGGTATGACACCTAGAATCTGACACCCAAAACCTGGTCGCCTCAGCAAAGTAGATTGTATTTTTGCCAACCGATACTAGGTGTCTTTCTACCTGCTTATTTAGAGTTGCCCAGCCGTCGGGCGACGCTTTTTTTTGCAAAATCACCGATCATTTCCGTATTTCCTCCTACGTGTTTTCACGGCTATTCCTGTGGGAAATACGGTCCACGGGGATTTCATATTTCGTGTCTAAGCTGTTAGCTAAGTTGCGCCTCGGGGCAACATAAATTTGTTCTACCCATCACGAGATCAGTTA
>DAIPYU010000152.1:0-10638 GCA_036782635.1 Nodosilinea sp. CTOTU7353 | reverse complement strand
TCAGAGGGATGCGAAGTCGCCCGATAGAGAAACCTGTATGAATGACACTTGGCTTTCGGACTACATGATCTACTCTGAGCGAGCCGGGCAAGGCTATGCCCGACGAGCCTGCCGTCCCGTAGAGTCTCACATCAAAAAAATGCTGGGGCTGCCCATCAGCGAAGTTTCTATCCAGGCAGAAATTAAGTATCTCAATCTGGTTGACGGTGGTGCGACCTGCGAGTGCCCCGCCTGCAAGTTGAGGGCACCCGGCAGCGCCGGTATTTTTTGGGCCGTCACCCGCAAAGACTCGGTGTAATTGCAAGCGTTAGCCGCCGCCCCGCCCCCCAACAGAACAAATTAAAGCCCCCTCAGGCAATAGCTGCCTAAGGGGGCTTTTTGGCCAAATCTAGAAAACCAAACCTGGTACCCACTGCCCAGCGCCAGTACCCTGCGGCCTTAGCCAGCCCATTCTGACACCTAAGCAGGAAGGCGCAATAAATATAAAACCTTCGTAGGATGGGCAAAGCAACGCGTGCCCATCATCAGGGAGATGGGCACGGCCTTGGAGGCCTTTGCCCATCCTACGTTTAATGACAACTACCTACTTAGCATCCGGCACCTAGCACCCGAAACCCCAGTGAAGGTCACCCTAGGACTGCCGCCCAGTCTTACGCCTGGGTGGGTTCTTCTTTTTGCTGTCGCAGCAGCTCTACCCCCCGCGAGGTGCCAATGCGGGTGGCCCCTGCTTGGATGAGGGCCACAGCCTGGGCCGCTGTGCCAATGCCGCCCGACGCCTTAATGCCTACCCGCCCCTGGGTGAGTTCCCACAGCTGGCGCACGACTTCGACGGTGGCACCGCCCTGCCAGCCGGTGCTGGTTTTGAGAAAGCTGGCCCCAGCATCCATGCAGATTTCGGCAGCGAGGGCGATCTCCTCCGGGCTGAGCACGGCGGTTTCGAGAATGGTTTTGACCAGCAGCCCCGTCTCTTCGCAGATGGTGGCGATTTCGCGGTGGATGGCCTCGGTTTTGCCTTCCTTGAGCCAGCCCAGGTTGATCACGATATCTAGCTCATCGGCACCGCGCTCGGCGGCCTCCTGAGCCTCGTAGAGTTTGGTGGCCGAGGTGGTGGCCCCGGTGGGGAAGCCGATTACGGTGCAGACCTTGGCCTTGCTGTTGTGCAGCAGGTCTACGGCCTGGGCCACGTGGCTGGGGGCAATGCACACCGCCGCAAAGTTGAAGCGATCGCACTCTGCACACCACTGGGCCACCTGCTCGCTGGTTGCCGTGGGACTGAGCAGCGAGTGATCTATACAAGGAGCCAGATCTACCCCGTCATCGGCTGTTGGTCGTCGGGCCATAGGTAAGCGTCTTTTACTATCAAGTATTTAGTTTGCATTTATCGTTAAATGGGCAGCACCACAGCGGTTTACCGGGCCAAAACCCATCAATTGCATTCACTATAGAGCCTGCTGCGGAACGACACAGCAGGATTTTAGAGTTTCATCTGAAGGCAAGGTGCTGTCATGACCATAGACCCGACGGTGGTGGCTCATCAGGGGCAGGGAGGAATGCCCTGGCCACCGGAGGTTGCCCCAGCGTTGTTGACCTGAGTAAAGGTGCCGTTATTTATTTCATTGAGCTGGGGTAAGTCGACCACTTGCAGCGTACTGCCCCCGCTGGTAAATAAGTTAGCGTCGAAATTGGTCGTATCCAGACTTTGGTTATTGCTGATTTGGGCACAGAGGGGTTGGGCCGATTCGTTACCTAGCTCTAGCGCCTGGTTGCCAGATCCCTGAATTTGGTTGCCCACCACAGTCAGCGTAGAGAAACCACTGGGGCGATCGGCAAACCCGAAGATGCCGGTATTGCCGATCGCCTGGGTTTGGTTATTGACCACATCGGCCCGGTTCAAAGTGCCGCCGTTGGTGGCAAAGATGCGCAGACCGTCTTGGGCTACCTGGCTGACCTGATTGCTATCCAGGGTTACGCTAGCAAGCCGCCCGCCGGTTTCGGCAAAGGCGACAATGCCATCTTGAGCGATCGCATCGAGGGTATTGTTGCCAATGCGGCTGGTCTCAATTTGCCCCTGGTTGGCCGCAAACACCTGAATGCCGCTGCCCGTGGTCTGGCTGATCTGGTTGGCCGCAATGCTGAGCGATTGGATCTGCCCTTCGCCATCGGCTAGCACCTGAATGCCTTCGCGGCCAACTGTTTGAAGCTGATTGCGGAGAATGCTGGTCTGGCCGATTTGGCTTTGGCCCTCGGCCAGCACTAAAACGCCACCGCCGTTGATGGTCTGGAGCTGATTGCCGCTCACGCTAGCCGTCTCTAGCTGGCTTTGCCCTTGGGCAAGCACCTGAATGCCGGTGGCCCCGACTCGGCTGAGCTGATTGCCGTCTACCGCAGCGGCCCCGATGCGACTGCCCCGATCAGCCAGAATCGAAATGCCGTTGGCGGCGATCGCACTCCCGGCCGCTGAACCCTCACCGCCGACCTGCGTGTTAGCTACCGCCAGGGCTTGGATCTGGCTGCCGTTGTCGGCTAGCATCAGCACCCCATTTTGATTGGCAGCTCGAATGTCGCCGTCCTGGATGGTGGCGGTGGTTATCTGGCTGCCGTTGTCGGCCAGCACCAGCACCCCATTTTCTCCGGCCAGGCCGACGCTGGGAGCGGTCAGGGAGGCGATCGCCAGCTGCGATCCGCGATCAGCAGTGATCAACAGGCCGTTGGCCCCGGCCCTGACCACTGCGAAATTATTCACTGTAGCGGTGGTCAGGCTAGCGCCATCCTGCCCGGCTAGCAGCAGACCATTGGCCCCCGCCGCTCCCACCGTCACCACGTCTAGGGTGGTAGCGGCCAGGGTGCTCCCTGTGGCGGCCAGCACCAGTACCCCGTTGCTAGCCGCCTGGTCAACGGTACTTTGGCTCAGGGCTAGCGGCCCCAGGCGACTGCCCGCCTGAGCTAGCATAGCCAGACCGTTTTCGGCGGCGGCCCCCACCTGAGCCTGCGATAGCTCAACCGTGCCAATTTGGCTCTGGTTGTCCGCCAGCACTAGAACTCCATTGGCCTGGCTTTGGGCGATCTCAACACCGACCACCGTAGCCGTGGTGATGGCGCTATTGTCGTTGGCCAACAGCAGCACGCCATTGGTGCCCGTGGTGCCCAGGTCAAGCTGGGTTAAAGCCACGTGGTTGATCTGGCTGCCCGAGTCGGCCCCCACCAGCACGCCGTTTTCGCCAGCACTGACCACCTGGGTCTGGGCGATCGCCACGGTGCCCAGACGACTACCGGTCTCGGCCAGCACGGTCAGGCCATTTTCGCCGCCGCTGAGAATGCGGTTTTGGCTCAGTTGCAGGGTGTTGATCTGGCCCCCCTCGGCGGCCCGCACCAGCAGGCCATCGTCGAGGGCATTCTGAATGTCGTTGTGGCTCAGGTCGGCGGTATCGACCGTTTGGCCCATGACATTGAGCAAAATGCCGTTTTGGCTGGCGGCCTGGATTTGGTTGCGGCGAACCATCACATCTCCGCTGACCTGATTCAGCAAAATGCCGTTGCGAGCCGAGAGAATGTGGTTGTCTAGAACCGTCACAGACCTGCTCCCAAGCGCCTGTACCCCATCTTGACCAGGGCCGGGGGCCAGGGCAAACCCCGACAGCAGGCTGTTATCGCCCATGACTACGGTGCCGGGCACGTAGGGCAACAGGCCGCTGCCCGAACCCGGCAGGGCCAGGGTGCCCAACTGGGTACGCAGAGGCTGAAGCGGGCCGGTAGACAAGACCTGCACCCCCGGGGGGATGGTGAAACCACCGGCCAAGCTGCCCGGCTGAACGTAAACGCGATCGCCGCTGCTGGCTACGCCTAGCGCCGGATTGATCGCACCATAGGGGGCGGCGGCAGTGCCCTCGCCAGCGGCAGTAGAGCCCGGCTGCACATGGTAAAACCGATAGACCTGGTTGGTGTCAGGGTCGATCGCGACCTGATTTTGGGCGTTGGTCCCCAGGGCAATACCCATGGTGCGCTGAATGGGCTGCCCCAGCGCCAAGCCGGACGCCGTTTCTCTAGGGCCTGAGCCGCCCCAGCTAAAGCCTGTCTGCAACAGCACATTGGCCCCAAAGTAGTCGTCATACTGCCAGCCGAGCCGCAGATTTAACCCTTCTATGGGGTTGGCGGCAAGCCAGGCCCGCCCCCCAAAGAAGCCCGGCTGGTCGGGAGGACTGTAGTAGTAAAGCCCCCCGTAGGCATTGAGCGAGCCTAGGGAACCTAGGGTGGCGATCGCCCCGCCCACGGTCACATCCCCACCGGCCAGGGCCACCTGCCGGGTCGTGGGCAGCAGCAGCTGATTGCCCTCAAAAAAAGGCGCGCTGGTCAAGGTGGGGGCGGTGCTGCGATCGCCCAGCGGCCAATAGACATTGCCCCGCAGCTCCCACCCGTCGCGGACATGTTCTAGGCCAGCCCCCACTTGGTAGAAGGCTCCGCCGCCATGGGCCTGGGTATCGACCCCGACGTATCCTCCGGTCAGACGGTTGCGATGGGCAAGGCCCGGCAACAGGCCAGCGCCGCCCAGGGTGCGATAGCCCAGCAGCAAGTTGCTGCCCAAAAAGCCAGCGGTATCTAGCCGCGCTCGGCCCTGCAAAAACCAAGCCTGCTGCCCCGGCACTTGCCCCAGGGGCAGCAATCCTTCCAGACTGCCAAAGTTCTGACTGCCTGCGGCGGTCTCGAAGGTAATACCCACCCAAGGCTGCACTGCCAGCGCCTCTGCCGCAGGTGCTTCTGTCTCAGCCCAGGCTGAACCGGCCAGTAGGCAGGCCGCAGCGGCCAAACTTCCCGTCCAGCGCTGCCGTCTTTTAGTGCCAAAGCTATGGCCAGCCGAGTTCAGTCTCAGCCTCGGCTTTATGCCCTGCATCGGTTTTAGCGTCATCTTCTCGTCTGTGATCTTCTCTAACCCCTATCTACAGGGGCTGAGGACGATGTCCGTTGCGACACATTAAAGAGATGACAAACCTTGCCTCAGTTTCATAGGCTTTGTCCGAGGCGAGCAGCGTTGATGAACCGTCAGGAAGCCTAAATCTTGACTGCGACATGCAGCACCTGCGTTCCAAATTTCACGGGCGCTTGGCCCCTCATTGTGCGACTCACTTGTAGCTGCGTTGGGTGAGCTGCACATTCTCAAAACCGAGATCTTCGCGGTGGAGCTGGGGCGTTGGCCCTACTAGGCCGGGCTCTGACCCTCGCCCCTCCCCCGCATACTCCCAAGCCGCCACAAAGGCATAGTGCTCGTCGTCGCGCTTGGCCTCGCCGTCGGGGGTTTGATACTCTTCGCGAAAGTGCCCGCCGCACGATTCTTCCCGTTGCAGCGCGTCCCGCGCCATCAGCTCTGCCAGCTCCATAAAGTCGGCCAAGCGCCCGGCAAACTCCAGGTTTTTGTTGAGGGTATTGGCCTCGCCGGGGATTTTGAGATTTTGCCAAAACTCGGCCCGTAGGTCTTGAATCTGTGCGATCGCACTCTCCAGCCCCTCCCGGCTCCGCGCCATACCCACCTGATCCCACACAATCCGCCCCAGCTCGCGGTGAAACTCCATCACTGTTTTGCTGCCGCCAATGCTCAGCAGCTTGGCAATGCGGGCCTTGGCGCTGGCCTCCGCTTCCCCAAAGGCATCGTCAGTCGTGGAGACAGGCGGCAGCGACTGCCCCGCAATGTAGTCGCCCAGGGTGTAAGGAATCACGAAATACCCATCCGCCAGCCCCTGCATCAGGGCACTGGCTCCTAGCCGATTCGCCCCGTGGTCAGAAAAATTCGCCTCGCCCAACACAAACAAACCGGGGATGGTGCTCATCAGGTGGTAGTCAACCCACAGCCCGCCCATGGTGTAGTGCACGGCGGGGTAGATCCGCATCGGCGTCTCGTAGGGGTTTTCCCCCGAGATCCGCTGGTACATGTCAAACAGGTTGCCGTAGCGGGCAGCGATGGTGTCGCGGCCCTGGCTGTTAATGGCATCGCGAAAATCTAGATATACCGCCAGCCCGGTATCTCCCACGCCGCGTCCCTCGTCGGTCATGGCTTTAGAGTTGCGCGAGGCCACATCGCGGGGCACTAGGTTGCCAAAGGCCGGGTAGCGGGTCTCTAGATAATAGTCGCGCTCCCCATCGGGAATATCGTCGGGATGCCGGGTATCCCCCCGTGTTAGTGGCACCCACACCCGCCCATCGTTGCGCAGGCCCTCGCTCATCAGCGTCAGTTTCGACTGATAATCGCCCGACACCGGAATGCAGGTGGGGTGAATCTGCGTATAGCAGGGGTTGGCAAAGTAGGCCCCCCGCCGATGGCAGCGCCAGGCCGCCGTCACGTTAGAATTTTTCGCGTTGGTCGAGAGGTAATAGACATTGCCGTAGCCGCCCGTGCACAGCAGCACCGCATCCCCGGCGTAGCGCTCAAACTCGCCTGTCACCAAGTTCCGCACCACAATGCCTCGCGCCTTGCCGTCAGCCACCACCAGCTCCAGCATTTCGCGGCGATTGTAAACCTCGATCTTGCCGGCCTGCACCATGCGCATCATGGCGCTGTAGGCCCCGAGAAGTAATTGCTGCCCCGTCTGCCCCTTGGCATAGAACGTGCGCGACACCTGCGCCCCACCAAAGGAGCGATTGTCGAGCAGGCCGCCGTATTCCCGCGCAAAGGGCACCCCCTGGGCCACACACTGGTCGATAATGCCGCTGCTGATCTCCGCCAGCCGGTGCACATTGGCCTCGCGGGAGCGGTAGTCGCCGCCTTTGATGGTGTCGTAGAACAGCCGCCACACGCTGTCGCCGTCGTTGGGGTAGTTTTTCGCCGCGTTGATGCCCCCCTGAGCGGCAATGCTGTGGGCGCGCCGGGGCGAGTCTTGAATGCAGAAGCTCTTGACGTTGTAGCCTAGCTCCGCCAGGGTTGCCGCTGCCGAGGCCCCCGCTAGCCCGGTGCCCACCACCAGAATGGTGTGCTTGGCCTTGTTTTTGGGGCTGACCAGACGGCAGTGGGCTTTAAAGTCGCTCCATTTTTCGTTCAGCGGGCCAGCAGGAATGCGAGGGTCGAGCATGGTAGGTGAGTTGAGGAAAATGAGGAGTAAGTAAGGTGAGCAAGTAGATGAGTTCGAAGGCGACTGTACCATCATCACCTTCGATTCGGCTCATACGGTACTGTTAGGTTTCAGGCTCTACCCGCGATCACCTCATTCTTCATGACATGTTGTAACAATGCACCAGCATGTTATCTCAGCCTTTAAATCACTGACTGATTGGGCAGTGCTTTTATTTTAGACCTGTCAGACCGTTTGCGCTGTTCGCCCCAGCGTCGAGGTACCCCGGCGTCAAGGTACCTACCGAGATGGCTGAGGCTCAAAGCAGATATCCTGACCACTGATTTTTCTTGACACCCATGCTAAGTTACCTAAGGAAAGGGTTTCGACCAGGAAAAGCGCAAAAAATAGGGCAAACCATTGCCTATTTGGGAAGACCAAGCGTTCTCCCCAGCAGGGGACTATATTTCAGCTATGCTCCTTGGAAACTTCGATTTCAGGGCACAATTTAATGCTGTCCGGTTATTAGATTGAGTTGATGATGCTCTCGGCGCTTTTCCTCTGGCTCTGACTCCCCGGCCGAGATTGCCTTCACGTCTTTCTTTTGCAGGAACTCAGTAATGACGAAAACTACCTCGGCGGTCGTGGCTTTTATTAGCACCTACGACAGCCAGCTTTTGGTCTACCCAGATTTAGACCATACCGTTGCAGCTATTTATCGCCACCCTGCATTCAAAGATCTCCTGCTTTGCTTGGTTGATTGCCAGGTCTTTTCACCAAAACTAGGGCAAGAATTTGCTGCCCTGGGGGCGATTCAGGGCTTGGCTGCCTGTCGCCGATTGCGCAGCAGTTTGAACTTGTCTCTGGCGAGTTTCTTTGCCCTGCTAGCTGAGTTGATTGCGGCTTTTGACGTCGCCGCTGGGGCCTATTGGTCGGCTTTTGCTAGCAGAGTTCAATTGTCTACCCTGGGCGACCATAAGTTGCTGAGGCAACTCTTGGCCAGTCAAGAACAGGCCTTCTACCAAGAACTTGTCCTGCGTTTAGTCGAGACCAACCCCCACGCCATCTACCCAACCTCCAGCTATCGCGAAAGTCATGGCCATGTGGTGAGCACAGCCGACGATCAAACCATCGAGGCGGTGATGAGTTCGAGCACATTCACCTCGATCAAGGTGCTAGATAACGTGCTCGATCCTGAGCAGCCTGTCTTAAAAGATACCTACCTAACCCTCGGGCGCTGTGTCTGCCTGGTCGATCAAAACGTTGACAGCTACTACGGTGAACAGATTGAGCATTACTTTCGCCACCACGGCATTCGGTTAGAGAAGCTGGTCTATCGGGCCATGGAAGTCGATAAGGGCATTCACACCGTAGAGCGCATGCTCGGTGACTTTAAGCAGCTTGGGGTAGCCCGCCATGAGCCCGTGCTGATTGTTGGCGGCGGAGTATTGACCGATACCGGCGGTCTAGCCTGCGCCCTGTATCACCGCAACACCCCCTATGTGATGATCTCTACCTCCGTAGTGGCGGGGATCGATGCTGGCCCATCCCCTCGCACCTGCTGCGATGGCTTTGGCTACAAAAACCTCTTTGGGGCTTACCACGCGCCAATTTTATCGATTACTGATCGCTCATTCTTTAAAACCCTGCGCGAAGGCTGGCTGCGCCACGGCATTGCCGAAATTATCAAAATGGCCGTGGTTAAAGATGCCGCGTTGTTTAGCTACCTAGAGCAAGCTGGCCCCGAGCTAGTCACCTCACGGTTTGGCACTATCAACTGCGATCCCGAAGACAACATCAGCGGACTTTCCCAGCAAATCTTGGGTGCAGCCATGCGCAGCTACGTAGAGGCCGAATACGGCAACCTCTACGAGACCCATCAGTGCCGCCCCCACGCCTATGGCCACACCTGGTCGCCGGGGTTTGAGATCGAATCTGGGCTCTTGCACGGCCACGCGGTAACCATTGGCATGGGGTTTGGGGCCTACCTCAGCCATCGTCTAGACTGGATTAGCGCTGAAGCGTTTCACCGCATTCTGCGGCTGATCGACTCTTTTGGGCTCAGCCTCTGGCACGACATTTTGCTGAATCGAGACATGCTGTGGGCCGCCCAAGAAAAAATTGTCCAGAAGCGCGGCGGCAATCTAGTGGCGCCATTGCCTAAGGGTGATATTGGGCAATGTGGGTATCTCGACGCGCTAACTCGGGATCAGCTGAATGAAGCGATCGCCGCCTACCAAGACATTTGCGCTACCTACCCCAGACAGGGCATTGGCATCGAACCCCTCTGCAGCGATGTCGGGCTCGAAGATCCGTCTACGGTGGCCCACATTCCGGTGGAGCTAGACTCGGCTTACCAAGACAATCCGACCCAAACCCTGTCAACCATATAGAGAGGCCTTTGCTCAAGCCATGACAAACCAGTTTGATGTGGTGATTCCGCTCTATCGCTGCCGCTGGAATACCCAGGCAGTGCTAGAGGGCATTACCACCCACTACGCCCCTAGGGCCATTCATATCATTGCCCCAGAGCAAGAGGCCCAGGCCCTGCAAGAAAAAGCGAAAGCCTGGCAGGTTGCCAGCCTCTTCACCCACGGGGAAGAATCGTTTTTTGAGGGCTGCGGCCTTACCAAGGACGCCATTTGCGCCGAGCTAGATCTGGGCGCATCGCTCTACACGCCGGGCTGGTTTTACCAGCAGTTGCTCAAGCTGGGCGCAGCGGAAGGCATTCCAGACCTCAGCGAATGGTATGTGGTTTGGGACAGTGACTTGCTGCCCATAGCCACCTGGCCCCTAGTTGACGAGCAGCAGTCCAGCCTCCAGCATCGATTTGCCCTGCTTCAGCACAACCAGTGGGGCAATGCCGCCATTGTCTCAACCTGGGCAAGGTGGATTCGCTCAGTGCTGGAGATCGAGCCCTGCACCGACCCGGAGGGCACGTTTATTCCGCACCACATGTGGTTTAAGCAAGAGCACCTGGCCACTTTTAAGCACCAGCTCAATAGCCACTACCAAACCAATAGCCACTGGCTGTTGCTGATGATGCGATCAGCCAACGAGTTTGGTACCTTTAGCGAGTACTGGGCCTATGCCTCTTGGGTGGCGGCCCAGGCCCCGGCAGATCTGTCGTTTTACCCCTATGACCATTACGGAGCCACCACAGAGCGCTTTTTTGACGATGGTTCAGGGTTATTTTCCGCTGCGCTGAGGTCGTATCTTGCCTCGCCCTCTTTAGAAGACGCGGTCTTTTCGCCATCCTATGTCGATGTGGCGGCGTTTGTGCGAGCGGAGTATGGGCTAGAGACAATGCCTTCATCGCTGTCGTTTGAAAGCAGCCCCCGGCATCTTAAAAAGAATGAGGCAACGATGCACATTGAAGAACAGCGATCACGCTGGAACCCCCGCCAGCAAACCTAGGTTTGCCCAGAAATATGCAGCCAGGCAGATTTCTCGGCCCCTGACAGAGTGACCTTAGTCTAGGCCTCTATGGCCAACGGTGGATCTATGTTAGTTCTGGCTCTGGACGCAGATGAACTGTGGAGAACTTTAAGCCTGCTTCAGCTAAGCGCGTTGATGCGATCGCAATCAACAACGCTCCAACAGTCTC
>DAIPYU010000151.1:3712-10672 GCA_036782635.1 Nodosilinea sp. CTOTU7353 | reverse complement strand
CGCACCGCTCACTCATCACAAGAAACCCGGCCTTCAGAAACCGGGTTTCTTATTTGCATCGGCATAACCTTTGGCTACTGGCCTAGAAACCCGGTTTCTCAACCTACCCAAGCCGCGTTTCCAGGTATTGCCCGATCATGATCTCCTCTCCAGCGCGGGAGATCACAGTCTGGCGGGTGCGATAGCGCTGACCGATCAGCCGCAGTTCTTCTTCAAAGCGAGAGTCGTTGTACTCGGTTTTGAGCACCAGGGTGCGGTTGTCGTTGAAGTGATAGTAGGCAGTAACGGGCTTAGTGGTGGCAAAGCCGCGATCACGATACAAAGTCTGCCCCCGCACCCCAAAGATAGTGCTGCCCTTCACCGGCTTTTTGCCCGTGCCCACATAGTCACTCTCCCAGGTGACGGTGGTGCCGCAAATCAAGGGCTGGCTGGGGTCGAGCTGATGCAGGTCGGCGAGCTCTAGCAATTGAGCGGCCCCAGCGGGCAAGAATTCGATGGTGATCTGGCTGACCACCTCCTGGGTTTCGCCACTCTTGAGCGTGTAGTAACGACGCTCTGATCGCCAGTCTCCGGCGGTCTCTTGAAAGAAAGCCTTAACTAAAGGCTCAGCCAAAATGCGGGCGGTGTCAGCGGAGAAGGGCATAGTCAATCATCCAGGCGAACGGACATGGGGAAAGAGAAGTCAATCCATAAAGCTGGATTGTTGCATTTCTTAACTCAGGCTTCTTCATCATAGTGGGCAGATATAGGTCCGACAATTACCCAGGCAGGTTATTTGGCGAAACCTGCCGTTTATCCTACGCAGCTTCTCAGAAGCTTTTGTAAGCATTAATACTTATTTTCTCTAATCCCTAGCTTTTGGCCACCGGCTAGGACACCTGCAAACCCTGGTAACGTAAGAAATGCGGCACATCTCCTGGGGTTAAAGCGATGGATTTAGCTGACATCACCTATTTTTTTGACTGCTGTATCGGCCAGTGGTCGATTGAGCGCACCTACCACTACATTGCCCAGCAAGAAATAGAGCGATCGCACACCGACTTCCGGGTCGACGCCATCACCCCTGAGCTGCGTCGCAAAGTGCTCACCGACAACGGCTACGACGAAGTTGAAAACATTGACGCCCTGCCCGGCTTTCAGCTCTCCTTCCACACCGTCTCCGACAAAGGCGACGAAGTTACCCAGGAGCTGCGGGCCTTGTTTGTGCCCAAACAGCAGGCAGGCACTGTGCTGAGTGGAGACTACCTGCGCGATCGCGCCTACGAAGAAGCTCGCCCGATCATCTCCGGCTTCACCTACGACCAGAGCAACCGCGAACTGCTCATGACCACCCCCTACACCAAGGTTATCTCCGTCGACTCCATCCTGCTCGTCAACCCCACCATGCGCATCCGCCGCATTCTCAACTACGTGCGTCCCGCCGAGGGGGAGGCGTTAGAGACGCTGGCGCTTGTGGGGTTTGGGGTGGAGGAGAAGGTGAGTAAGTGAGTGGATGGGTGGATGAGTGGATGGGTAGATAAGTAGGTGGGTAGGTGGGTAGGTGAGTGGATGGGTATAGGTGGATGGGAGAGAGGGCAAGACAGGGGTTGGGAACCGCCGAGTTGAATGTTGCCTACAGGTCAATTTGCAGAACATAGGTTTAAACCGATGATCGGTCAGTCCTTTCCGTGGGGTGAAGGGCGGCGGAACACCCTTCTCGTAGGCCGGAGGACGCGCGGAGCTGGGGGTCTGGGGCCAGCGAAATGGCCCCAGCAGTAGGTCTGGCTTTCGACCCCAATTGTGCGCCGCAGGCCTTAACTCTGGTCATCCTGCTGGGTTTAGTGGTGGGGCAGTGCCCACCCTACGCTTTATGCTTCGTCCTGGTTTCTCGAAATCAAATTTGGCAGATCTGAGCAGCCTGTGAAATAATGAAAGACTGTGTATTATTTTTGCCCGCCCTATTTTCAGGTAAACAGTCATGGCCAAAGGCGTCCGCCTCGTCATAACCCTAGAGTGTACCGAATGCCGGACCAACCCCGACAAGCGCTCTAACGGTGTATCTCGCTACACCACCCAAAAAAACCGTCGTAATACGACCAACCGCATCGAACTCAAGAAGTTCTGCACCCACTGCAACAAGCACACCATTCACAAAGAAATCAAGTAAGCACCCATGGCCTATTTCCGTCGTCGAGTTTCTCCAATCAAGCCCGGAGACCCCATTGACTACAAAGATGTGGATCTGCTCCGTAAGTTCATCACCGAGCGCGGCAAAATTTTGCCCCGCCGCATCACTGGCTTGACCGCTAAACAACAGCGGGCACTCACCACTGCCATCAAGCGGGCGCGCATTATCGCCCTGCTGCCCTATGTGAATGGGGAAGGCTAGGCTAGGCTAGGCTAGGGATGGTGATCGCAGGGTGTTGGCTTGGTTGACAAAGGAACGCTAGTCGAATTTAAGCACCAGGGGCAGCCCCGTCTCGGGGTAGTAGATCGGCCCGAGGGCAAAAAAAACTGGGTGGTGATCGACGAGCGTGGTCAAGCCCACACCCTGCACCCCCGCGACCTCACCTACGAGGTCAGCGGCAACACCTATACCCCCGCCGACATTGCCCCCTTCGCGGCAGAGGCCGAAGACTATATTGACCCATCTAGCCTAGAGATAGCCTGGGAATTTTGCACCGAAGCCGGGGAGTCTGCCGACCCGGTGACTTTAGCGCAGCTGTTGTTTTCTGACCAAAGCCCCACCTTCTGCTACGCGGCCCATCGGCTGCTGGTAGACGACAAAGTTTTCTTTAAGCAAAAGGGCGATCGCTACGAACCGCGATCTGCGGCCCAGGTCGACGAACTGCGCCTGCAAATCGAGCGCGAGACCCAGCGCCAGCAGGAGTGGGAGTCATTTTTGGCCAAGGCCCGCCAGGGGTTGGCCGGGGATGCCGTGGCTTGGGAGAAGGGCAATCGCCCCCGCCTTGAGACCCTCGAACGCCTGGCTCTGTTTGGCGATGAGTCAAATCAGCGCGCCCAGGCGGCAGAAATTCTCAATGCTCTGAATATTGCGCCAACGGCGGCGGGTGCATTTGATACCCTAGTGGCACTGGGACTGTGGAGCGTCCACGAAAATCTGGCCCTCAGGCGCAGCCAAATTCCCGGCCACTTTTCTGAGGAAACCCTTACTATGGCGCAGCAGCGTCTACAGTCTCCGCCGCCAGACGCCGATACCCAGCGCCTAGACCTGACCCACCTCAAGGTCTACACCGTAGACGATGCCAGCACCCAAGAAATTGACGACGGCCTCAGTCTAGAAGCCCTAGAAGACGGTACCCAGCGCCTGTGGGTGCACATTGCCGACCCCACTCGCTGGCTGCTGCCGGGGGATGAACTCGATCTAGAAGCCCGCCGCCGCTGCACCACGGTCTACCTGCCCACCGGCATGATCCCGATGTTTCCGTTGGAGCTGGCCGCTGGGGCCATGAGCCTGCTTCAGGGCCAAACCTGCTGCGCCCTCAGCTTTGGCATCACCCTCACCGATGCCGGCGACATTCAGGATTACACCATTCATTCCAGCCTGATTCGCCCCACCTATCGCCTGACCTACGAAGATGTCGATGAAATGCTGGAGCTAGGCATCACCGCCGAGCCAGAGATCCACGGGCTGGCGCAGTGGGCCAAGGTGCGCGGCCAGTGGCGGCTCACCCAGGGAGCCATCAGCATCAACATGCCCGAGTCGAGCATCAAGGTGTCGGAGACGAAAGACGACATCGTCATTGAGGTGCTGGACGACTCCATGGCCCGGCAAATGGTGGCCGAAATGATGATCTTGGCTGGAGAAGTGGCCGCCCGCTACGGCCAAACCCACGCCCTAGCCATTCCCTTTCGCAGCCAGCCCCAGCCCGAGCTACCCTCCGACGAAGAGCTGATCTCACTGCCCACGGGCTGGGTGCGCGACTCCGCCATTCGCCGCTGCATGACCCGCAGTGAAGTGGGCGTTACCCCCAGCCGCCACGCCACCCTGGGGCTAGACAGCTACAGCCAGGTGACGTCACCCATTCGTCGCTACCTCGACCTGGTGACCCACTTTCAGCTCAAGGCCCACCTGCGGGGCGAGCCGCTGCCCTTTTCGTCTACAGAAGTGACTGAGCTGGCGATTGGGGCCAGCTCCGCCGCCTACGAAGCTACCCTGGTCGAGCGCCAGACCAAGCGCTACTGGGCCTTAGAGTACCTGCGCCGTAACCAAGCTCAACCATGGGATGTCATGCTGCTGCGCTGGCTGCGTGAGGACGAAGGTCTAGGGCTGATTATGGTTGAAGACCTGGGCCTAGAACTGGCGATGCGCTTCAACCGAGCCGTCGCTTTGGGGGAGCAGTTTCAGGTGCGGGTCAGCCACGCCAGCCCCCGCCAAGATGTGATCCGCTTCGAAGAAGTTGCCCCAGAAAGTGAAGCAGCGACCGAAATCGTCGTCACGGCTAGCTAGCTGGAGAGCACTGTTCTAAAACTCAATTTTCCCGTTTGTCAGATCGAGGGTCAGCTGCCCCCCCGCAGTGGGGATAGATAGGTGAGAACCAGCCCGATGGATCTCAGGGTTGCCCGCCAGCCAAAACCCCTGGGCCGCCTGATCAACCACCGCAGCCCTAGACTGTCCTGTCGTCGCCACAATGTCGTCAAAGCTGTGCTGCGCCATCACCGCTCCGGCCCGATCTAGCACCACAATGGCGCGGGGGCTGGCCACGTTGATCCAGTCATCGAGCAGCACCACGGTGCCTGCATCATTCACTAGGGCCAGGCGCGGGCCGTAGCTGTGGGGCAGGGGCTGTGACCAGATTTGCTGACAGACAGCATCGGTGGCTACGTACAGGCTGGCGATGGTGTAGCGCCTGCCCTCGGCTTCGGTCAGGGTCAAAACCAGGTGATAGTCGCCCGATGGCGAGGCCCGGTGGCGCAGCGCCGGGGGCATGGGGAGAACATCTTGACCAATCATGGAGAGCGGTTGCGAGAGCAGGAAAGGCGGCAGACTGACAAGATCGGAAGGCATGGGTGAGAGGGCCACCGATCCCACTAGCACCCAGCCCAGTAGCGCCACCATCACGCCCGCTGCCGCTGACAGCCCAGATACCCCGCCAGCAGCCCCGCCGTAATCAGGCCCATGGCGGGGCCGTTGGGAACCGGCTGCGGCTCCGGGGGATGGCTCGCCGCAAAGGCGGCCTCGGGCTGGAGGGCGAGAGCCGCCACTGGCGTTGGGGCAGCTAGGGCCTGTACCGGATCGGCTGAGTCGTCCGACAGCTGGGGCAGGGTGGTCGGCAGCCCCACCGGGCCGCCGCCGCCGAGCAAGCTGGGGGTAGAGCGGGTCAGGGTGCTGGCGCGGGCAAAGTCGATCTGGGCGTTAGTGAGCTGGTCGAGGCGAGCACCGTCGGGGGTGATGTCGTCGAGGGTACTGGGCACATTGCGAGCAAAGCCTTCGGTCATCAGGTTATTGGCCCCGCCAGAGCCAAAGCCCTGATGGGTGAGGCCTAGGTTGTGGCCAATTTCGTGGGCTACGGTATCAAGCCGGCCAATGCCGTTGTTAAAGTCTTGAATTTTGTCGCTGACCACAATGCCGTTTTGATCAATCCAGGCCAGACCTAGGGTTTCAAACCCTTCGAATGCGAAGATGTCTTTGACAAACCACATATTGATCGGGCCAGAGGTGCGGGTGGAGAGGGGGTGGCGGCCAAAGGCCCCCGGCCCGCCCGCAAACGACAGCTCGGCAAACTCATTCTGGTTGTCGATGGTGAGAAAGCGGCTGGCGTTGAGTCGGTTGGGGGCCAAAAAGCTGACGTCGATGCTGGCCTGGGCCCAGATCTTGCGGGTGGCCTCCTCAAACAGGGCCAGGTCGGCGCAGAACAGGCCAAAGTCGTCGCACACCTGAATCGGCTGAATGCTGACGAACCGGGTGGGCAAATTTCGGCTCACCCCTTCGCCCGTGCAGGAGACTAGGGCCGCCGAAATACCGCAGACCAGCAAAAATTGGGGCTTAAAGGGCGCGGTGACCATCGGCGGCTAGGCAAAATTACGGAGAGCTGGGCTGAGATTTTCACTCACCATAGCCCGCATCCATAGAATCACCCAAAAATTTTCTGTAAAATTCCCTTCTTCTGCCGATGGCCCAGCACCAATTGTTGCAGCATTTGCCCTTGCCAGAGGGGCAAAGACTCGCTAGCGGGCCGCAGCTGGGCCACCTGAGACAGATCGCTGGCGGCTTCGGCCCCGCCCCCGGTCAGCCAGCGGGCAATGGGGTGATCCCACCCCTGGAGAAATTCGTCGAGCATCACCCGGTGGCTGTCGTCGATGGGGAAGGGGGTTGCGCTGGTGTCGGCGTGGACGGTGTGGTGCAGTCCTTTGCGGGGTTTGGCGGCGGCGGTGAGGGCTTTGGCGGTGAGCGATCGCCAGGTTTCGCTCAGCAGCGGCGGCAGCGCCCCCAGGCTGCCCGCCTGGGCCAGGTCATTGGCTAGGGTGACCATTTCGCGATCGCCGCTGTCTTCGCTGTAGCGGGCAAAGTCGGTGAGCAGGGGCTGCAACAGCTCGCGCTCTAGCACCGTGGCCAGGCCCGCCACGGTGGCGGCGGCGTGGGCGGGGATGGGGTTGCTGGCGATCGCCAAATGAGCCAGGGCCGCCGCCAGGTCGTTTTGGCTGTCGGCGCTGAGGCAAAACCAGACGCGATCACTCACCGCCTGGCGCACGTGGTGCTTGGCCTGCTCAAGGTTTAGTTTGCCAGGCGCACCCTTGGGCGCAACCTCGACGGTCTGCCTAGCCGCCTGGGGCGGGCTGGGCGACGGGGCTGGCTCGGGCTGGGGGACTGATTCGGGTTGAGGGATTGGTTCAGGCTGGGGAACTGGTGCCGGCTGGGGGGCTGGTTCGGGCTGGGGGGCTGGTTCGGGCTGGGGAACTGGTGGGTTGGGAGTGGTCGTCCCCTTGGGGAGGGGCACGGATTGTCTGGGGCTGATCGCA
>DAIPYU010000151.1:0-3612 GCA_036782635.1 Nodosilinea sp. CTOTU7353 | reverse complement strand
GTTGGGAGTGGTCGTCCCCTTGGGGAGGGGCACGGATTGTCTGGGGCTGATCGCAGGTGGTGCTGCCAGCAGATCGGCTTTCTCAGCTTCTAGCACCTTGATTAAGGCGTCTTGGTGCGCCAGCTTCGCGTCTTGCGCGGCCAGGCGGGCCTCGGCCTCGGCCAGGCGCTGGCTGAGCTGCAAAAGCTCGACCGCTGCGGCTCCGGCCCGCACCAGGTTGCCGTAGTGGGGTTCGCTCAGGTCGACGGGCTTGGCCGACTCCCCCGGTGGGTAGAGCCAGCCCTGCTGGTTGCCCCGGCTGACCACTAGCCGCTGGCCCTCGGGGTTGCTGATGGTGAGGGTGGCGGTGCCGCTGGCAGTGTGGGTGTTTGCTGAGTAGCGGCGGTTGCTGTAGGTAAAGTCGGCCTCTTCCCGAGCATCTTCTTCAGAAGTCTCGGGTCTAGAAGCCTCGGGCCTAGAAGTCTCCTGCAATGAAATCTCGGGCCTAGATTCTATTGCGGGGGATACTAGATCAGAGGTTGAGCCGACCTTAGGCACTGGGCTCGGCGCAGCCGTCGCTGGCCCAGGGACAGGGGTGATCGGGGTTGAGCGCTCGGGCTGAAGATCGAGGTCGTCCGGTGAAGCTTCTATTTTGACTGGGGCGGTGGCTCTGTCGGGTTCACTGACCGCTAAGCGAGAAGCGCCGCCGTTGGTCAGCGGCGCACTGGTGGCCAGCTTGGGCAGCGACGGCCCCACCGGACGAGGCGGCGGCGGCACGGCGGCGGCGTTGACCGGGGCAGAATTCTCCGCTGGGCGCACCCCGACTAGCTCTAGCTCGACGGTGGTGGTGCCCTGCCACTCGTTTTGCTTGAGCTTGTAGGCCACGTCGAGGTGACCGGGCAGGGGGTAATATTCGCCCCAGCGCCAGGCGATCGCCTTGATCGTCACGTCGCTATCGGCTTCGCCCAGCACCAGCTTGAGATGGTCACGGTTGCGGCCCACGGTCTGCTGCTCTAGCACTTGCAGATTGGGCGTCCAAAACACCGGGTCGGGGTTCTCAATGCCGCAGGGGTGCAGGTGGTCGATCTGGTCAAACAGCCCCTGGTTCACATCCCCCAGACGGGCCTGGCTGTCGATTTTGACCAGGGGTTTGAGCAGGTCGACGGTGAGGGTTTGGCAGGCGTAGTGCGACAGCCGCGAGGTCACCTGGCGCAGGTGCTTGGCCAAAAATGAAAAGCCCCCGGCAGCCCGGTGGCCGCCAAATTTTTCCATCAGATCGTGGCAGGCTTGCAGGGCGGCAAACACGTCAAACTCAGGGATGCCCCGAGCCGAGCCGCGAATCACTTTGTGGTCGTCGTCTTCGTAGGTGCCGATGAAGACGGGCACGCCGTAGCGCTCCACCAGCCGCGAGGCGACAATGCCGATGACGCCGTGGTGCCAGTTGGGCTGAATCACCACCAAGACGCGATCGCGCTCAATATCCACCGCCCCCGTGGCCCGCTGCTGCTCGCACCAGGCGATCGCCTCCTGCTCAATGCTCTGGCAGAGGTCTTGGCGGGTGGCATTGATTTGCTCGCACTGCATCGCCCGCTCCAGGGCCACCCCGACATCGTCGGTGGTCAGCAGGTCGATCACAATCTGCGGCTCGCTGATCCGGCCCACGGCGTTGATCCGTGGGCCTAAGCGAAAGCCAATGTGCTCGGGCTTGAGCGGCTTGCTCTGGTCGGCCAGCCCCGCCACCTGAATTAATGCCTGAATGCCGAAGAGGCGCGACCTGGGCAGCAGCCCCAGCCCCCGCCGCACCCAGCGACGGTTGACCCCCGTCAGCGGGGCCAGATCGGCAATGGTGCCCAGGGTAAACAGCTCTAGCAGGGGGCCGGTCAGATCTTGGGTGCGGCCCAGGGCCTGGGCCAGGCATACCGCCAAAATGTAGGCCACCCCCACCCCCGCCACCCCCCGATAGGGCGATGTCTCGCTCAGCAGCTTGGGGTTCAAGATCGCGTTGGCGGGCGGAATCTCGGGAGGAATATCGTGGTGGTCGGTGATGATCACCGCCAGACCCAGCTCGCGGGCGCGGGCGATCGGGGCCACCGCCGCAATACCGTTGTCGACGGTGAGAATAATGCTCACCCCGTCGGCATAGCAGTCTTCGACAATGCGGCTGTTGATGCCGTAGCCCTCGGACATGCGGCTGGGGATAACGTAGCTCACCTGGCCGCCCAGCGCCCGCAGCGCCCGCAGCAGCAGGGCCGTGCTGGTCATGCCGTCGGCGTCGTAGTCGCCGCAGATGGCGATCGCCTGCTGAGTATTAATAGCCGTCACCAGCAGCTCTAGACTGGCCGCCAGGTCAGGAAATTCTGCCAGGGGTGAGGGCAATTGCAGCCGCTCGGGGTCGAGAAAGTCGGTAGCCTGGGCCGGAGTGGTGATGCCTCGGTTGATCAACACCTGGGTGAGCAGCGGCGACAGCCCCGTGGTCTGGGCCAGAGATGTCGCCAGGGGCGCATTGGCCGTCGCCACCTGCCATCGCTGGCGCGGCAGCCCAGTCGTGGCGCTGGTGGCAGAAGGCGAGGCTTCGTGAAGGGCAGAGTCAGTCACAAGACAGGGGCACTAGATCATGTGCACTTATGATAGCGGTTGAGCTGGGTTTGATATAGAACTGCATCGTAGCTATCCACGTTTTCTATGCTTTCTGCGAGGACGAGTGCCCTATAATCACTCCCAAATCTTAATGCTGGTGGGCAAAAGACACTCGTCCCCCGCTAGGAAACCTACAGCTTGCGCACGGTGGCCTTACCATCTTTGACCTCGCCCACCAGCACCTCGGTGGCCACACCCACAAACAGACCGTTGTCGAGCACGCCGGGGATGTTGTTGATGGTTTTCTCTAGCCCGGCGGGGTCGTCAATCGCCGCAAATTTCACATCCAAAATCATCAAGCCCTGGTCAGTGATCACCGGGCCGTCTTTTTTGATGCCCATGCGCAGCTCAGGCTGGCCACCGAGGGCCTCTAGGGCTTTGGTGACGGGGGCGACGGCCAGGGGCAGCACCTCTACGGGTAGGGCAAAGGTGGTGCCCAGTTTATCCACCAGTTTTGAGCTGTCGACTACCACGATGAATTCTTTGGCGAGGGAGTCAACGATCTTCTCGCGGGTGTGGGCAGCACCGCCCCCTTTTACTAGGTTCATTTGAGGGTCAACTTCGTCGGCCCCGTCGATGGCCAGGGCAATGGTGTCAATTTCGTCCAGGGTGGTGAGGGGAATACCGTACTGCTTGGCTAGCACCGACGCCTGAAAGGAGGTGGGTACACCTTTGATATTGCTGATTTCGCCTGCGGCCAGCCGCTCGCCGATGAACTGGATGGCAAAGGCGGTGGTCGAGCCGGTGCCCAGGCCCACGACGGTGTTTGACTGCACCCGCGCCGCCGCCTGGCGACCCACTTCTTGCTTCATCAACTTGACGGGATCGATCTCGGCCATGGCTCTAGTTCCTCTGGTAAATCACTGCGTTTTCGCGATCTAGCATGACCTAAAGCGGGGCGGCTGCATAGGGAGTGGGGGGGTGGGGAGTGGATGGGTAGGTGGGTAGGTGGGTAGGTGGGTAGGTGGGTAGGTGGGTAGGTTGGCTGGTTCTTGG
>DAIPYU010000150.1:1955-10889 GCA_036782635.1 Nodosilinea sp. CTOTU7353 | reverse complement strand
TCGGGTCAACCACCTTCAAAAATCAGGCCATGCTTAAGGGTATTGAGCCAGACCAATGCTTCTACATCCAGAATGAAGCGGCTATTCGCGGCAAAAAGCGCCTAGACCTGGCGGTGGACCCGCCCCCAGACTTGGCCCTAGAAGTCGACATCACCTCTCGCACCCACCCAGAAACCTATGCTGCCCTTGGGGTACCAGAGCTGTGGCGACGGGTCGACGGCCAGATTCGCATTTACCAACTCCAGCAGGGTGAATATGTTGAGGTTGAAGAAAGCCCAGCCTTCCCAGGCTGGCCGCTTCAGCGTGAGATAGCTAATTTTGTCGAGCAAAGTCGAGCAGACGGACGCAACCAGACTATTCGGGCGCTGAGGCAGTGGGTACGCGACACCCTAGCGGGTCTCTAGTTTATTTCTCGTAACAGAGCGATACGTAACTTAGACTACATAGCATTCTTCTCAGGTTCAGGTTCCCGCTTTTAACCGCTCTCATAGGAGCTTATGTATCCCTGGGTTCTTTACCCAGGGGGAATTCTCTGTGGGCTATAAAAGACAGCCTGAGGAAAATTAGAGTTATCCCGTGGCCCCTTTCTGAGAATGCTGATAAGCACTGTTACAATTCTCTGACTTCATTCAGGATCATTGTCGGTGCCTGATCCCGGTGCTAAGGTCTGAGTCAATGGATCGAATGGTCTTTCGCTAAGGAGAGCTAAAACCATGAACCAGGTACATCGATTCAGTGTTTAGGTTGGGTGAGGTGCTTTGCCCTCGCTCTTTGCCTTGGTCAACTCTGCTAACTCTCTAGCCTGTCTTCTCTAGCCTATCTTCTCTGGCCCGTTTCTGGGCAACTGCCGCTTGAGTTGCAGATTTTCTCCTACTGGCCCAGCCCTCGCCCCCAGGGCCAGCAAGAGCACGCGCACTGATTTTGCATTCGTTTTCGAACTATTTTCTCAATCCACGTTTGATCACGCTGACTGTGCATTGCAGACTCAGCAGGAGGTTTCTATGGATTTTTATGGAAAGACCGCTCTGGTGACCGGAGCGTCGCGCGGCATTGGTCGCGCCATTGCCCACACCCTAGCCCGTCAGGGCATGCAGCGCATTTTGCTGGTGGCCCGCAACGCCCAGCGCCTTGAGACCGTCGCCGCTGAGGTGCGGCAACTCGGGGCCGAGGCCGTGGTGCTACCGGTCGATCTGACCGACCCGATTCAGGCCAACGTGGTGATTGCCCGAGCCTGGCAGCACCACGGCCCCGTGCACCTATTGGTCAACTGTGCCGGGGTAGCCCACCAGTCCCCGTTTTTGCAGGCCAAGCTACCCCAGGTGCAGTCAGAGATCTCAACCAACCTGATTGGCCTCTACACCGTCACCCGCCTGGTGGCCCGCCGCATGGCCGTGCGCCAGGAGGGCTGCATTGTCAATGTCTCTAGCCTGATGGGCAAGGTGGCGGCTCCGACCATGGCCACCTACTCGGCGACTAAATTTGCGATCGTGGGCTTTACCCAGGCATTGCGGAACGAACTGGCCCCCCACCGGGTAAAAGTCGTGGCGCTGCTGCCCTCGCTGACCGACACCGATATGGTGAAAGGGTTTGACTGGTTTCGCGGGGTGCAGCCCTCGACCCCTGAACAGGTGGCAGAGGCACTGGTGCGGGGCCTCAACCGGGGGCATTCTGAAATCTTAGTGGGCTGGCAGAGCCACGCCGCGGTATGGACTCAGCGGTTGGCCCCCTGGCTGATTGACCCGATGATGCAGGTGTTGGCTCCGGCTAAGCCAGAGCCAAGGCGACCGGCGCGATCGCTCTAACAGTCCACTGGGTATAAGTAGCAGATCGGTTTAGGGTTCACAATGCAGGCTGTGGAGCGTCAGTCTGGCCGTGAACCCTACGCCCAAAGCTCTACTTGGCCGCTGTGGTGCCAAAAAAATCAATCCGGTAGTCGGTGATGGTGACCCCGGTGCGGGCTTCGATTTGCTCAATCAGGTCGGGGGGCAGAGTCACCTGAATATCGATAATTTCGTCGGTGTCGACGCAGTTGACGTGGCTGTGGGAGTCGCTCAGGTGGCCGTAGAGGCGACCGTCGGCGCGTTCGACGCACTCGATAATGCCCTGCTCTGAGAGGGCGTCGAGGTTTTGGTAGACCGAGGTGTGGCCAATTTCGCGGCCCTGCTGGCTGAGGCGGTTGTAAATTTCGCGGGCGGAGAGATGCTCGTGGTTTTGCCAGAGCAGTTCTAAGATGTAGCGCCGCTGCCGACTCAGCCGCATGCCCAGCACCTGGCAGCGCTCCAGGGCGTCTTCTAGGGACGTAATTGACTTTTGGAGTCTGGCTTGGTCGTCCATGGTGCTGCACAGTAAATCATACTCAGTACCACTTTAACTTGTTTGCAAGAATCGTGTCTATGAATACACTCAGCCCCATCGCTGGCGGGTGCCGCATCTCAGCCTAATCGCGAACATTTTGGCCAGGGTTTCTAGCGCCAGGCGTTGCTCGGTGGGGCTGATTTGCTCCAAAGCAGCCCGGTCTTTTCATGGCAAGGCGCTTTAGATTCGGCTATCCCTCCAATCTGCTGCCCTGTTGAGGAACACAACTCGCTAGAATCAGGTAAACCAGTACAAAGTGGCTTATCACGATGATCCCAACCGTTATTGAGCAATCCGGGCGTGGCGAGCGCGCGTTTGATATTTATTCTCGGCTTTTGCGAGAGCGCATTATCTTTCTTGGTCAAGAAGTCACCGCCGACTCGGCCAACCTGATTGTGGCCCAAATGCTGTTTCTCGAAGCCGAAGACCCTGACAAAGATATTTATTTGTACATCAATTCCCCCGGTGGGTCGGTGTCGGCGGGGCTGGGCATCTACGACACCATGAACCACATTCGGCCTCAGATTTGCACTATTTGTGTGGGCTTGGCGGCCAGCATGGGGGCATTTTTGCTGACGGCGGGCGAAAAGGGCAAGCGCATGAGCCTGCCTAACTCTCGCATCATGATTCACCAACCGCTGGGCGGTGCCCAGGGCCAGGCCACCGATATTGAAATTCAGGCTAAAGAAATTCTCTACCTGAAGCAGCAGCTGAACGATGCGATCGCTAAAAACACCGGCCAACCCATCGAAAAAATCGCCGAAGATACTGAACGCGACTTCTTTATGAGTCCCCACGAGGCAGTGGAGTACGGCCTGATCGACCAGGTGATTGACCGCACCTCCGTCGGTGCGCGCCCGCTGACGGTGATGTAGCCTGCGCCTATCGCTGCATTTTGAAGCCTTTGCCCCCCAGATTCTAGAGATTTGGGGGGCTTTTACGTTGATGCCCGGCGACTAGGGGGCGCTGGGGGGCGACTGGGTTTCTAGGAAGAGCAAAAACTCCAGCAGTTCGTCGTCGGTGAGGTCGTGGCGCGATCGCTTGCCGTAGGTTTTCTCTAGAAACTCGCGGCCCTGGTTGACATCCCAGCCCAGGCGCTGAAGCTCGACATCGGTCTGGGCGATGATGTCGGACAGGTCAACGGAGGCGACTGGCCCCGCGCCCAGATTCATCAAGTCGTTGTCGAAATCGTTGGGCACTTCGGGCAGGTCCGGCACTTCTGGCAGATGGTCTGGCGGGGCAGGGGGAGCGCTCGGGGGCGGTGGGGTCAGCGCTATCGGTGGTGGTTCAGGGGCTGGCAAGCTCGGCTCATACTCTAGACCTGGCGGTGTGGCCTTTGATGGCCCGTTCAGAATTGGCGGTGCATCTGTCACGGACTGGCGCTGGTCGGGGGCCTGCTGAAGGGGAACTAGGGCGAGGGTCGGGGGGGTGGCCGCCGCCGGGGACTGAGCTTGAACTAATGCCGTGGGGGCAGTCACCCTAGGCAACTCTGACGGCGTCAGCCCCAGCCGTTCTAAGGCACGGGTCGTGGCTAGGTCTTCGGCTTGCTCTAGGGTGGCATGGGCGCTCAGGCCGCAGGCTAGGGTGACTCCATCGGCCCCGGCGCAGACCCGCACCAGGTACAGCCCATCGTGAATGGTCAGCAGATCTGAGGTGAGATTGCCCTGGGGGTAGCGATGGCGAAATTGGGTCAGCAGCGAACTCAGCACGCCAAAAGTCTCCCCTGCACGTGGATGGTAACCGTACTATTCTAAGGAAGCGGGGCACGTTAGACTGAAATCAATGTGCCGCAGCCACTGTGCTAGACGGGCCTGTGCAGACAGAAATGCCCTCTTGAACTGTCTGCGTCCGTAGCCTGTACCGATGGGCTGGGCCACTTTACCCTCGACCCTTACGATGGCTACCGCAGGTGGCTGAATTGAGCTAATGCTAGATCGACTGCTGGATATTTCTACCAACTTTGGGGTTGATACCCTACTGCTGCTGCCGGTGCTGATTGCTCTGGAGGCGGTACTGTCGGCAGATAATGCGATCGCATTGGCGGCGATCGCTCAGGGGCTAGAGAGCGAAGCCATGCAGCGGCGGGCCTTAAACTATGGGCTGCTGATCGCGTTTATTTTGCGGGTGGCGCTGATCCTAACGGCTGGCTGGGTGCTGAAGTTTTGGCAGTTTGAGGTGATGGGGGCCGCCTACCTGCTGTGGCTAGTTTACAAGCATTTCACCGCCGAATCTGACGAAGCCGCCCATCACCACGGGCCTCGTTTCGCCACGGTGCTTCAGGCAATTCCGGTGATTGCCTTTACCGATTTGGCCTTTTCCCTTGACAGCGTGACCACCGCCCTAGCACTTTCTAAGGATGTAGTGGTGATTTTGCTGGGCGGCACCATCGGCATTGTTACCCTACGGTTCATGGCGGGGCTGTTTATCGTCTGGCTCGAGGAGTTTGAGCACTTAGAAGATGCGGGTTTTGTTACGGTGGGCTTTGTGGGCATTCGGCTGCTGGTGCGGGTGATCGACCCGACCCTAGTGCCGCCAGAATGGGTGATGGTGGTCATGATCGCCGCCGTGTTTGCCTGGGGCTTTTCGAAGCGCACTGAAGTCACTGACGCTGAAGCAACGGGCGAAATAGCTCATCTGGTCAATGGCAAACTGCCTACAGTGGTTGAGCTAGAGGCTCAGGACCGCATCGCTGTAGAGGCATCTACTGACCAAAAAGATCCGACAGCTGCGATGCCGCTTCAGCAAGACTAGGGAAATCGGGGTTCGCGGCGCAAGATTTGCGGTTCTAGGGCAAATTCTTGCCTTAGCTTGATGCCGTGAATCTTTGCGTCTAGAGCATCGGTACAATATGGCTAAAAACCCGGTTTCTTCGTCGCTGCTCTAACGACATGACCAGCCTTCTGGCCCAGAAGCCGGGTTTCTGCACGGCGTTCTAAAGGTAAGAGCACCAGTCGCTCCAGCCCCCGGCATAGAGCTTGGCCATGGGCTGACCGGCCAGGGTTTGGGCCAGTAGGTTGACGCAGGCGGTGACCCCAGAGCCGCAGTAGACGATCACCTCATCGGCAGCATTGAGTTCGGCCCAGTGGTGGGCTAGGTCAGCGGGAGTTTTCATCTGGCCGTTTTCAGCCGAAACACTTTGCCAAAAGTAGTTCACCGCACCGGGGATGCTGCCCGCGACGGGGTCGATGGGTTCGACTTCGCCTCGATAACGTTCGGGCGATCGCGAGTCGATTAGCACTGTTCCATCCTGGCGGTGGCGCACCCCCTCAATGTCCACCAGCCAATCTTGCTGTGGCGTAGCTGTGAACTTACCCGACCGCGGGGCCGGAATGTCTTGGCTGGTGGGGTGGGCCTCAGCGATCCAGCCCGACCAGCCGCCGTCTAGCACGGCCACATGGCCGTGGCCTAGGTAGCGCAGCAACCACCAGAGACGGGCGGCAAAAGCAAAGCGCGAGTCGTCGTAGGCCACGACCAGAGTAGGGTTTGGCCCCTCAGACACCACGCCCATGGCCGCGAGGGTTTTGCTAAAGGCCTCTAGATCAGGCAGGGGATGGCGGCCACCGTGGGTCTGCACCGGGCTAGAGAGATCTTGGTTGAGATCGAGGTAGTGGGCACCGAGAATATGGCTGTCCGCATACTGCTGTTGCCCCTGGTGGGGGTCGCCCAGGGCAAAGCGGCAGTCGACCACCACCACCCTAGGGTCATTGAGGTGGCGAGCTAGCCATGGAGCGGTCACCAGGTTTTGAGGATAGGTCATAGCGTCGAGCAAAGGGTTTGTAACTGTGAATGGTCGCGGTAGGTAAAAGCAGGGGTTTTGTAGCTATGCCCTCTTAGGGATAGCGCTGTCTGACAAAAGTAGGGTATAAGGTGGCTGAAATATCGACAAACCATAATCATTGAGGCACAGGTCATGGCTGTGGAACCGCCATCAGATACCGAGATCAAAGCGACAACGAGCTGGGTGATCGCCATTAGTCTGGGGTTGATGCTGTTGGGAGTCTTGGCAATTTTGATGCCCAATATTGCCTTGGCTTTTTTTACCTCGGGGTTGGGGTGGTTAGTGCTGCTCAGCGGTATCTTGCAGATTATGCAGTCGTTTCAAGCGGGGCCGTTGAGGGGCAGGTGCCTCAGCCTGGGGGGCGGCACCCTCTACGCCATTGCCGGGCTGTATATTTTGATCAACCCGGTCAAGTCGGCGGCGGTGTTGGCCTTTGCTCTGGGTCTGTTGTTTATTGCCGAGGGCATTTTTACCATCGCGATGGCGTTTGGCTATCGGGCGGGGCGCTCCCTGTCGTGGTTTGTGGCGATTAACGGCATCGTCACGCTGATTTTAGGCATTCTTGTGTTCAACGGCTGGCCCTTTCGGTCGATACGGCTGATTGGTGCCTACATGGGCATTAGCCTACTGTTAAGTGGGGCTTCGCTGCTGAGTGCGGCCCTGGCAGCTCGCAAAGAACTAGCCTAATACTGAATCTGCCTTGGCTAGGCCCCGGCTGGGCTGGGCAAACACCCTTTGCCCCTAAGCAAGTCGCCTGTTTAGCACCGGGGTTATGGGGTTCGGATTTAGTATAAAACCTTGACGCAGGCTCCATTTCATCCCCCATCTCAAACTCCTCCTCTCAAACCCTATGTCTGAGTCCTACATTCTCTTTGCTCAGCACGGCTGGGCCGACACCAACCAGTCAATGATGACCCTGGCCGAGCAGCTCGCAGGGCAAAATGCGCAGATTGTTGCTCCCTGCCTCAACTACGCGTTGACCTGGCTGCGTATGGCTCCATTGATTGATCAGGTAGACGCCTTGGCCACGGCTACTCTGGCCCGGCAGCCGAGCCTGCCGCTGCGCATTGTGGGGCACTCCATGGGGGGGCTGATTTGGCTAGAGGTGCTCACTCGTCACCCAGAGTGGTGGCCGCGGGTAGAATTTTTTGTGCTGGTTGGGTCGCCGGTGGGCGGGGCCGACCTGGGCCGCATTCTCGACCCGTTGCAGGTGGGGGTGGGGGTGGCGACCGATCTGGGGCGTGATCGCCGCCCCCTGGCCACCCGCATTGCCGCGGCCATCAACACCCTATCCATCGCCGGAGATATCGATGGGGGCAGCGACGGCACCATCACGGTGGAGAGTACACGGGTGCCCAACGCCCAGTTTGTCTGCCTGCCGGGTCTAAAACATGCGGCACTGCGCTGCCATCCCCAGGTGGTTGAGCAGATTCAAGCCTTTTGGGCAGGGGCACCGCTGAGCAAGCCGCTGGTGCTGCACTCCCTGGTAGAGCAGCTGCGCCAGATTCCGGGCATGACCGATGCCCACCGGCGCGACTTTGCCCGCGCTACCCCCTGGCACACCTTTGCCGATGGCACCGGCCTGCGCCTGTGGCGTAGCCCTTTTGGCATTGACCACGTGTTTTTGGTGTCGGCCCAGGGCGACTGTCTCTACTCGGGTTACGTGGGGCTGCTCCACCGGCAAGAGCTGTGGAGCGGGCTAGAGGCGCTGCGAGCTGAGCCGATCTCAACCTAAGTCAGCGCCCCAAATCAGCAGCATCGGGAGGGCTGGCCAGCGGCAGGCGGGTAGAGGTCCAGCTGCTGGAAACCGAGAGACCGTCGCTGCTGAGCAGGCCCGTGGTGACATCCACGGTGCCCGCGTGGTGCTCGCGGCGGTATTGCTCAACGGCGGTGTTGACCTCGGCGGCGATCGCCATAGCTGTCCTTGATGGCGCGGGCGACTGCCGCAAAATGTTGAGCTGAAAGCTGACCTGCTCAAGCAGCAGTTGTTCGTCGACCACCGTGAACTGGGTGTCGACGCTGAAGTCGGCCTGGTTCTGGAGCACAGCGCCCAGGGCTGTGGCAATCAGATCAAAGCCGATGTTGATCAGCGTGGGGGTATACCTCTCGACGTAGGCGGTGACGGTTTCGCCGACGGCGTCCTCTAGGGGCTTTTGGCGGAGGCTGATGGCCAGCTTTTCGGCCAGCGCCAGGTAGGCGGGGTCGATGACCGGGGGGATCGCCCCCTCATGGTCAAAGGTTTGCACCAGATGGTTGACTAGGCCCATGACCTCAGCGAAGGTGGTCGGGCGATCGCCCTCTAGCAGCGGCGTGACCGCCGTTGCCGCAAGGCGCAGGGCATCTGGGGTGAAAATCGGTTCATAGCGCTGCCCATAGGCGGTGATAATGCCTGCCATCTGCTGCTCCAGCTGCTGCTGCCAGCGGTGGGCCGCCTTGGCCAGGGCGCTGGTGGCGCGGCTGACAATGGCCGCCTTCAACGCCTCAGGGGTCAACCCATCGAGCACCTGCTGGGCCACCTGGTCTACGGCCAAGGCCGGGCGATCGGGCTGATAGAGCCGCAGCAGGGTGGCCAAAATGCCGCGCAACTGCTCGGGGGAGTTGGGCAAGCCGTAGAGCCGGCTGTAGGCGCTGAGGCCACCGGTCAGGGTGCTAAGAACGTCTTGGGTCGGCGCAGGCAGGGCATCGGCGGGCATCGGCAGCATGCTCCCTATATATCACCTAGATATATCACCCAGATATATCACCCAGATATATCACCTCCCAGGTTGCCGTTGTAGCCGCGCGGGGTGATCAGCCAGGGG
>DAIPYU010000150.1:0-1855 GCA_036782635.1 Nodosilinea sp. CTOTU7353 | reverse complement strand
AGATATATCACCTCCCAGGTTGCCGTTGTAGCCGCGCGGGGTGATCAGCCAGGGGCCGTGGCGCTGGGTACTGGCATTGCCGATCAGCACCACCGTCAGCATGTCGATGGGGGCTTCGAGCATGGCCCCCAGAGTGGTGCGATGAATGGTTTCGTCGGGGCGATAGACCGACTTTACCACCGCCACTGGGGTGTCTGGAGAACGGTGGGTCATGAAAATGCCGTGGGCTGTGGCAATTTGCTCGGTACGGGTCTTCGACTTGGGGTTGTAGAGCGCCACCACAAAGTCGGCGGCGGCAGCGGCCTCCAGCCGTTTGAGAATCACCTCCCAGGGGGTGAGCAAATCGCTGAGGCTGATGGCGCAGAAGTCGTGCATCAGCGGTGCCCCCACCCGCGCCGCCGCCGCCTGCAGAGCAGAAATACCCGGGAAAACCTCCACTGAGGGCGCTTTGCCATCCCACCCGCTGCCCTGGATCTGCTCTAGCACTAGCCCTGCCATGCCGTAGATGCCGCAGTCGCCCGATGAGACCACCGCTACGCTCAGGCCCCAGCGGGCCAGGTCAATGGCGCGATCGGCCCGCTGGCGCTCCTGGGTGATGGGCCAGGGCTCGACGATCTGCCCCGGTCGGCACAGGGGGCGAATCTGCTCAATGTAGAGGCCGTAGCCGATCACCACATCCGCCTTGGAAATCGCCGCCTTAGCCGCCGGGGTAATCTGATTCAGATCCCCGGGGCCGGTGCCCACCAGCGCCAAGTGACCGGCGTGGGGAATGTATTCGCGCTCGGCCTGGGCGATCGCCACCGTCACCGCCCCCGGCTGCCCCTCGACTCGCACCACCTGCTTCGCCACCCGCAGCTGGCCGCCTGACGCCTCTGTCGCAGCTAGAATGGCGGCAGCCTCGGCCACGCTGGGGGTCTGCACCGCCTGTTCCACAACTGTGGACGGGTTGGGCACGGGGATAGTTTTGAGCTGCTCAGCGGTGAAGCAGCGCAGGGGCCAGTGGCGTTCTTCGCACAGGCCCACCAGGCCCACCTCGTCGGCCTTGAGGTCGAGGCTGGCAACACCGGCAATCGCCCCCAGGGCAAAGTGCCCCGCCCGGCATACGCGGGCGATCGCCGCCTCGATTACCCCCTGGGGCGTGCCCCGCTCGCAGCCGACCCCCACCCAGAGCACCCTGGGGTGCCACTGGGCTTTGACCAGGTTGCTATCTGGGTCAAACTGCCGCTGGATGGGGCTAATCCACAGCCGCGCCGCCGGGGAAGTCTTGGATTCAAACACAAAGGGATGCGGTTTAGGCAGGTGCTCTTGCCAGAGGGTTGTCCCCGCATCCTGCAAGACTTCCACGGGTTTGCCGTGGGCCACCGCCGCACTCACCCCCGTCCAGTCGCCGTGGCCCTTCGCCCAGCCAAAGGGAATCCCCAGCACATCTACCCCCGGCAGTCCCTGGGCTGAAGAGGATCCGGTGATCACCGGATGCGCCCCCAGCAGGTGGGCGACCTGGCGGGTCAGGTTGTCGCCACCCCCCTGGTGCCCACCGCACAGGCTGATCACCTGGTCGCCCGCTTCGCTCACCACCACCACCGTCGGGTCGCTGGCCTTATCGCTCAGCAGCGGCGCGATTAACCGCACCACGGCCCCGGTGGCCAGGGCAAAGATCAGGCCGTCGTGGGTGGCCCACAGGTCAGTGAGGGTGTCTTTGAGGGGGCGATCGTAGACCCGCACCTTCAAGCTCAAGGCTTTTGCGTCAGCAACGAGACTAGGGGGAACCCACAGATCAGCAGGGAGGCCGGTGGCTAGGGGGAGAAGAGATGTAAGCCCGGCGGGGGTAAGGGCGATCGCAGCAAAAGACGACAAC
>DAIPYU010000149.1:5964-10966 GCA_036782635.1 Nodosilinea sp. CTOTU7353 | reverse complement strand
AACGGGCCTGACGGGATTCGTAGGCGAAGCCTGGGCCATGTCATACCTGCAACTGCCGACGGAACGGCGGAAGGTGCGGGTGCTATGTGTAACTAGAACGGGCCTGACGGGATTCGAACCCGCAACTTCCGCCGTGACAGGGCGGTGCTCTAACCGATTGAACTACAGGCCCTTGGTTGGCTACCCTTCAATTGGGCGATCTCTATATTCCGCTGTGGGGGGGGCTTTTGTCAAACAACTTTTGAAAAATTCTGGGAAATTCTTTCGCCCCTGACTATTCCAAGAACTGGAGCACCGTCACAGCCGGCTCTGGCAGCCCTGCGTAGCGGCTGGCGGTAGCCTCGATCTGGCGCAGCTGCCCCAGGGCCAAACCGCAGGGCATACCGTATTTGGCCTGCACGCGATCGCTGGCAATGGTCAGGGCAGTGCGCGATCGCTCCACAAAATCCGTGAGCGGATAGGTGGTAGCCACCGCGAAATAATCTTTCACCACCAGAGAGGGCGAGTAGCAGGTGTCTTGGCTACCATCGGGCCATTGAATCTGAAAGCGAATTTCGGGCATGGGTTTGGGAGTGGGTGGGTCGGTGGGTCGGTGGGTCGGTGGGTCGGTGGGTCGGTGGGTAAGAGGGTGGATGGGGAGGGAGCAATGAATTCTTAAAGGCAGAGATGGGTGGTCAGAGGTCTTTACTCATCCACCCATCCACCCATCCACCCATCCACTCATCCACCCATCCACTCCCCCTAAGGCCTCCGCCATTCAGCAATATTCCAGGTGCTCAGATCCCAGGGGGTGAGGCTGATACCGGTGAGGCGACTGCTCACCCCCGACACATCAGCCCGGTGCACGATGGGCATCACCGCCGCTTCATTGATCAGCAGGTCATTCATCTGAATGAACAGGTCTTGACGCACCTCGGGGTCTAGCTCCAGGGCCGACTGCTCCCAGAGGGCATCGTACTTAGGGTTGCAGTAGCGGGCGTAGTTGCCCTTCGACCAGTTGTTGGCCTTTTGGGTAATCTCGTCGCAGGTGTAGGTTTTCATGTAGGCCCCAGGGTCAGGGTTGGTGTTGCCCGTGGCAAACATTTGCAGGTCGGCAGAAAATCGATCCAGGGTTTCGCGGTTGGCGGGGTCGCTGGAAAAATAGACGCTGGCGTCGATGCTCTTGAGCTCTACCCCAATGCCCACCTGCTCTAGGGTCTGTTTGACGATTTCTTGGGTTTTCTGACGCACTGGGTTGACAGAGGTTTGAAAGACAATCTGCATTTCTTGCCCGTCTTTGTCACGGGTGCCGTTGTTGTTACTGTCGACCCAGCCCGCTGCCTCAAGCAGGGCGGCGGCGGCCTCGGGGTCGTAGTCGTAGCTGGTGTTGCTAGAGGCAAAGGGGCCGGGGGCGACCAAAAAATTGGTGGTGGCCTGCCCAGTGGGGCCGTAGAGCTGGGTGGCGATGGTCTCGCGGTCAATGGCCAGGTTAATCGCCTGGCGCACCTGGGGGTCGCTAAACATCGGGTGCGGAAACTCGACGCTAGAGGTTTCGCCGTCGGCGGTGGCCTGGTTGGGGTCGGTGAAGTTGAAGATCACCCGCTCGACTAGGGAGCCAAAGTTGGCCACCACCTGCCCCCGCCCGGCAGACTCCAGTTGCTCCAGAATGGCGGCCTCGACCTGGAGGTTGTTGGCGTAGTCGACATCGCCGGTTTGCAGCACCGCCCGCGCCGCCGAGGTGGCATCGCCGCCGCCCTTGAGCTCGACTCGGTTAAAGGCCACCTGGTCGGCCTCGCGGTAGTTGGGGTTGGCCTCGTAGACGATCACATCGCCGGGGGTAAAGCTGGTCACCCGGTAGGGGCCGGTGCCCACGGGCATGGTGTTGCCAGGGGCCTCGCGACCATTGGGGCCGTTGTAGTCGGCGAAGATGTGCTGGGGCAAGATCATCCCCTCGGTGCCGGTAAATACCAGATACCAGGCGGGGTTAGGCTCAGCAAAGGTGATCTGCACGGTGGTGTCGTCGAGCGCCTCAACGCGTTCAATCACGTCGTAGGAGCCAGCGCTGGTGGTGGCCGTCTCTGGGTTAACAATAAACTCGTAGGTAAACACCACGTCGGCGGCGGTGAAGGGAGTGCCATCTGACCACAAAATGCCCTCCTTCAGCTGCCAGGTGACGGTGGTGCCATCCTCTGAGACGCCGCCGTTGTCTAAGGAGGGTTCTTCTGCCGCCAAAAACAGCACCAGATCGCCCTCGGCGTCAAAGCTGGCCAGGGGTTCTAGGGTAATGCGGCTGGCCTCAGAGTCTTTAAACCCGCTAGAGAAGTGGGGATTGAGAATGGTCGGGGCCTGCCAGTAGAGCAGTCGCAGGGTGTCGTCGGTGGCGGCGGGAGCCGAGGCCTCAGTTTCGCCTTGGGGCGGGCTTTGGGCTGACTGACAGCCGGCAAACAACAAAAAACACAGCCCAGCGGCGGCGACGGCGCGACGGTTCATTGGCAACTTAAATTCCTGAGGTGGTGTTAGTCAGGGTGGCGCTAGAGAAGGGCAGCAAGGCATGCTCTACACCCGATCCCCAGGCATTAGCGTAGCGGGTCGGCAGATCAAAAGGGTGTGCCAGGATACCGACTTTGCCCCAAAATCAGCAGGTCATCGCACCCTTCCTGTACCGAGGGCGGCGCTCCCTGGAGCTGGCGGTGCATGGTGGCAATCACATCGTCGGGAACCTGGCGCGATCGTCCCCGATTTCGCTCCAGCGCCAGGCTCAGGGGCAGATCGAAGTAGACCAGGGTAATCGGGGTAAAGCCCAGGTCGCGGGCGGCGGCGATCGCCCCTCGCCGATTTTTTCTGCGGGTGTTGGTGGCGTCATAGATCACGCCATCCAGCTCTCCCCGCCGGATCGCCTCAATCCCCTCGCGCCAATCGGTTAGCACCCGCTGCCAAATCTGCCCCCAGTCGCCCTGAATCGCCTCATCGCCGTAGAGGGTGGCGCGAATGGCATCGGTAGACACAATGCGATAGCAGGACTGGGCCATAGCAAAATCCCTGGCCCAGGTTGATTTACCGCTGCCGGGAATACCCACCAGCATCAACAGAGGCACAGGAATCTGATCTGATTTCACCGGACATCCGACTTTGTATAGCGGTTCCCGATTTAGTGAAGTACATCCTTATCTAAGTTCCAGATCCCCCCTAGTTTCTAGCTGTCTAATATTTGCTATGCCCCCCCTGCCTAAGGGGGGCAGGGGGGATCCTCCTTGCTAAGGGAGGCAGGACTTTAAGAGCGCCCTTTTATTGACCGAATCTAGATGACCATGCCGTCGGGAATCACCGCATTCTTCAGCACCACGACAATGCCGCTGCGGATGTAGAAGCCCAGATCTTCGCGCTCGGCCTCCTGCACATTGTCTTTGTTGACGATCTGTACGTCGCGGCCAATGCGAGCGTTTTTGTCGATAATGGCACGGCGAATAATCGAGCCTTCGCCAATGCCCATGGGAATTTTGTCGCGGGTCAGGTTTTGGCTGCTCTCCGACAGCGGCTCGTAGTAGTCAGAGCCCATCAGCAGCGAGTCTTCGATCACGCAGTCGGCATTGACCCGCTGGCGCAGGCCAATCACCGAGTGGTGAATGCGGCAGTTTTTGAGAATGCAGCCTTCGGTAATGCTGGACTGGGTGACTTGGCAGTCTTGCAGCTTGTTGGGTGGCAGATAGCGGGCACGGGTGTAAATGGGCGCGTCTTCTTGGTAAAAGCTGAAGTAGGGGTGGGGCTGCTGGGTGAGGGCCAGGTTGGCCTCGTAGAAGGATTCGATGGTGCCGATGTCTTCCCAATAGCCGTCAAACAGGTAGGCCTGAACGTTATAGTCGCGGGCCGAGGCCGGGATGATTTCTTTGCCGAAGTCGGTTTGGTCGAGGTTTTTGCGCAGCAGGTCGATCAGCACCTGCTTTTTAAACACGTAAATGCCCATGGAGGCGATGAAGGGCTTCTCCTCGGCCTGGTCTGGGCTGAGCCCTAGGGAGGTGGTGTCGACCTTCATAGCTTCTAGAGCGTCGCCCTTGGGCTTTTCGCTAAAGTCAACTACGCGGCCACTGTCGTCCACCTTCATGAGGCCAAAGTCTGAGGCCTGCTTGTAGCCGATGGGCACCACCGACAGGGTGATGTCGGCGTTGGTGGCCCGGTGACGCTGCACAAACAGGCTGTAGTCCATGCGGTAGAGGTGATCGCCGGAGAGAATGATTAAATCCTCCACATTCCAGGAATCAAACAGCCAGAGGTATTTGCGCACGGCGTCGGCGGTGCCCTGAAACCAGCTGGGGCTATCGGGGGTCTGCTGGGCCGCCAGCACCTCCACAAAGCCGGCGGTAAACTGCGAAAACTGGTAGGCGCGGCTAATGTGGCGGTTCAACGAGGCGGAGTTGAACTGAGTCAGCACATAGATCTGGTTGATGTCAGAGTTGATGCAGTTGCTGACCGGAATATCGATCAAGCGATATTTGCCGGCTAAGGAAACCGCTGGCTTAGCTCGAAACTTAGTTAATGGATAAAGGCGAGTGCCGGCACCGCCGCCTAGAATTATGGCCAGAACTGATTTCACAAGATTCCCTCAATAAGCCCCACAAACTGGCTTGTTTACACCATTCTTTTTCACATTTACAGTTTGAGGCCGAGAGCACCGGTTGACAAGGGGTCTTGGGAAAGATTGTGATGGAATGTGACCTGCAACACGACAGCCGTTTTTGGTGATCCCCGTAGGTAAACCTTCACGTCTGGACTGGGATGGGTCTGGACTGGGATGAGGATTGTCAGGATCCAACGGAATTTTGAACCTGAAACCCAAGGACAAGGGCTGAGCGCCACAGGTGGCGGCGATGACAGGTTTTGGCGCGATCGCATTCACTACCCCTCACTCCGTCCCTACCCACCCGCCCAAATCTCGCCCTTGCCAGAACAGTACGGGTGAATTACTATTGGTTCATGTGTACTTATGGGTGCAGCCGTCCCCACTGGCCCAAGGTCTGCCCAAGGTCTG
>DAIPYU010000149.1:1856-5864 GCA_036782635.1 Nodosilinea sp. CTOTU7353 | reverse complement strand
GCCCAAGGTCTGCCCAAGGTCTGATTTAAGCAGACTTGTTTAAGCGAACTGGTTCAAGGACGGTGGCCCCAGGCACGGCTGACCTGCATCCCCACGAGATGGACATATACCTATGACCACAACTACCGCCTCCCGCAGCCGCTCCGCCGCGCCTCGGTCTTCGGCCAAGGCACGCGGCACCGGGGCGACCAGCGCCGTCGCCCCGGTGCTCGCCCTCGATGCCGGCAACTACGACCTCAAATTTTTTACCGGCAGCGGCCACCCCAAGGCCATCCGCTCGGTGCGCTACCAGCTGCCCCAGGGGCGCGATGCGGTGAGCTTTTCTGAAGCGTCACCCCTGATCGAGTTGCCTGACGGTCGGCGCTTCCACTTTGGTGCTCAGGCCTACAAGTATCGCCGCCAGCAGCAAACCGTAATTGAGAATAAGGTCGAGTTGGCCAAGCTGCACCTCTACGCCTGCCTAGAGCCGCTGTCCGGCGATGTGGCCGACTACAATCTCAACCTGCACGTTTCCACCCCTGACCCAGCCCGCAACGGGGAAGACATTCGCGCCCAGCTGCTCGGTGTCCATGAGTTTGTTCGCAATGACATCGCCTTTCGCGTCAATGTTGAAACGGTAGAGGTGGGGCGCGAGGGCATGGGTGCCTACAACTATGCCAAAACCCTGGGCCTGATTCCGGCCCAGGGTTACACCATCGTCGTCGATATTGGCGGCGGCACCTGGCTCACCCGCCTGGTCGATGCCGACAGCGAAGTAATCGACGAAAACATCATGGATCGCGGCGGCACCTACGAGTTGGCCACCGCTATTAGCTTTGATCACCGCCTCACCGACCACCTGGGTAGCAGCGCCGACCCCTGCATTGTGATGGATGGCTTTCGTATTGATCACGCCTACGCCGACACCGGCCTAGGCTGGGGCGAATGGCTCGACGAATACCTCGACCCCTGGTTTAAGGGTATCTTTCAGACCGTCAAGGCCCAGTACACCCCCTACATGCCCAGGGTGACGCGGTTTCTCGTCACCGGCGGCGGCTCTCACCTGATTGCTGATCGCCTGCAGGGGCACGAGCTATTCGCCGTCATGGGCGACCCTCAGTTTGCCAACGTTCGCGGCTTGTTTTTGATGACCGGGGATACCCAACTATGCATGACCACCAAGTAGTTTCCGCCGCTGTCTCCCCTGTTGCATCTAGGGGCAGACAAGACAACAAAGTTCGCCTGAGCCAGGATGTGCTCGAAAAGGCTGACCGAATCGCCGCCGAGTGGGGTCTGAAGAATGCTCGGGCCGCAGTCGAGGCCGTGTTTCGTCGCTACTGCGATGACTATCTCCAGGGCTGTCCGCCAGAGACAAGGAGTACTTTTGTGACCTGCGAGAGCAATGCTCAATTCTACGGAGGGGTGCAGGCTGCTACGGCCCAGCGGTCTACCCCTCCTGCGCCCAAGTGCGAGGCGCTAGATGCCCTAGATCAACTGCTGGCACTCTAGCCCATCGCCTGAGGGCGTTTTGGGAGAGACCGTTAGCGATCGCGCTTTAATCCTTGCTGAATCGGGTCAAACCCCTCGGGGAAACGGGTCTCTTGGGGGTCATAGTCGGCGGCAGCTAGGGTCGCCTGGGTGAGATTCGTTGTCTTGAGATTGGTGCCGATCAGCATAGCTCCCCGCAGGTCGGCCCCGGTGAGGTCGGCCTCTGCCAGGTTGGCGTAGCTGAGATCGGCCCCTCGCAGGTTAGCGCGGCTTAGGTCGCTGCCGCAGAAATCGGCGTAGCTCAGGTCGGCCCCCTTAAGGTCGGCTCCAGCCAGATCCACCTCTGAGAGCATCAGGCTGCTAAAGCTGCGCTGTCCGGCGGCGTAAGCTTGCAGCAGATCGGCGGCGGTGGCAATGTCGGCGGCAGGGGCAGGCTGGGTCATGGCGAATACCGATGTAAACTCCTTTAGCTTAGGGCGGCCTGCGGCTGTAGCCCCCAGTTGTAATCATCTTTTAATCGAGGATGGTCTCTTGGGTGGGGTCTCGCTCGATGAACCAATTTCTTGGCTAAGGGATTTGCGTCGAAATAAGGTACCAGAAAGGGTACATGATCCAGGGTAGATTCCTGCCTGCGCGGGAATCTACCCTGGGACTTTAGTTATTGGCTAGTCCCTAATTCCTTCAGGCCTCTTAGATGACAAGTACAGGAGGTTAGGCAGAATAGCTCGATCTAGCGGTATGCTTAGTCCGTTTAGATCAGCCATTTCAGCCGGAATTGCCTCGTTTATGACCCTATCTCCCGCTTTGGCGGCGGCTTTATTTATGCCGGCAGCGGCGGGGTTGCTCTACCAGGTTGGGCAACCCTATACTTGGCCCCACCGTTTGCTGGCCTTAGCGCTTTTGCTGATGAGCTTTGAGCAGGCCCACATGGCTAGAGTCGATCTGCGCTACGTAGAGTTGGTCACCCAGCGGCCAAGAGATTTATCGGGGGATTTATCGGGAGATCTGTCGAGGGATTTGCGGCTGCATCGCTTTGGCCAGGTGGTGATGCTGGCGGTTTTGGGGCAGCTGCTGGGTTTCTCGGTGGCCGCTGCCGGGTATTTGGGCTGGGGGATGGCGTTGATTTTAGTCAGCTTGCTGGGCTTCAATCTGACGGCAACGATTCGTCTAGAGCCTAGTGCTGCCCAGCCAATTCAGGCGGCGGGGTGGCGATCGCGCCTCCCGGTACTGATCTTAGATGCGATCGCTCTCATGCTCGCCCTGCTGTGGATCGCCCAAAAATTTCAGGCTGGGGTGGCCGGGGGGCTGTTTGCCATCACCCTGCTCTACGGAGCCAGCAAGCTATTGGCCTACCTCACCGCCGCCACTCGCCAAAAGTCACTTGTTCATGTCGCCCATGCCGCTCAAGAGCATCCACAGCCCCCCCAGCAAAATTAGCAGGGCCAGGCCGCCCATGATCCCATCCAGCGGGGTTGCTTCCATCAAATATCTCCCTCTCCTTCAAACAGCGTCTCCAGAGGCATCGCCTCCAGCTGCAACGATTCTTGCAGATAGCGCGACACCACGTCCGACTGGCCGTGGGTGACGTAGACCGTCTGCGCCCCAGTTTCTTTCACCGTTTGGATTAGCCCCGGCCAGTCGGCGTGGTCAGAGAGCACAAAGCCCCGCTCGTAGCCCCGCCGTCGCCGCGCCCCCCGCACCGCCATCCACCCGGAGGCAAAGGCGGTCTGGGGGTGCTTAAATCGCTTCATCCAGCTAGAGCGGTGGCCCGAGGGGGGGGCTAGCACCAGGTCGCCCGCGTAGGTGTGGGTGCGGGGCATCTCTGAGGTGGGGAGAGTCGGCACCATGGTCACCCCCTGCTCGCGGTAGATCTCCGTCAGCGCGTGAACTGCACCGTGGACGTAGACCGGGCGATCAGTAAACTGCGCCAGCTCGCTCAGCACCCGCTGGGCCTTGCCAAAGGCATAGCAGAAGAGAATAGAGGGTCGCTCTGGGTCGCCCTGCCACCAGTCGTAGATGCGGCGAACGGTCTCAGCCCCGCTATCCCACCGATAGATGGGCAGACCAAAGGTGGCTTCGGTGATAAAGGTGTCGCAGGGCACCACCTCAAAGGGCGTGCAGGAGGGGTCGGCGCAACGCTTGTAGTCGCCCGACACCACCCACACCTCGTCGTTGTGCTCGACTCGAACTTGGGCCGACCCCAGCACATGCCCCGCCGGGTGAAACGAGACCCAGGCGTCGCCCAGCTTCAGGCGATCGCCGTACTCGACCCCTTGCAGCGCCATGTCTTGGCCCAGTCGCCGCCGCAAAATCCCCTCCGACTGGGCAGTGGCAATATACTGGACCGAGCCAGTCCTGGCGTGGTCACTGTGGGCATGGGTAATCAGCGCCGTCTCCACCGACCGCCAGGGGTCGATGTAAAAATCGCCCTTTTCGCAGTACAGGCCCTCAGGGCGCACCGATATCAAAGCCATAGCCACAGCAATCAAAACTTAGGGGCAAAACTTAGGGGCAAAACTTAGGGGCGCACATTCTCGTAGC
>DAIPYU010000149.1:0-1756 GCA_036782635.1 Nodosilinea sp. CTOTU7353 | reverse complement strand
CAAAACTTAGGGGCAAAACTTAGGGGCAAAACTTAGGGGCGCACATTCTCGTAGCGAATCAGCTGACCAATGGTGTCTCCGGGTACCCGGAGCCGCCGGGCCATTTCTGCCTCAATCGCAGCGGGGGTTTGCAACGGCAGGTAGAAGTTGAGGGTGCGGGGCACTGGTTTCACCACAATCACCTCAATGCGGGTCAGCGGGCGATCGCGGTTGATCGTCGCGCTAATGCTCAAAATGCCCGTGCCTTCCACCGCCGCATTGGGGGCCAGCACCAGCGGCTCCACGGTGTGCCCCGACACCTCCAGGTAGTGCTGCGACCAGCCCAGACCCGCCACCCAGAGCACCCCGCCCAGCAGGCACAGGGGTAGCCAAAATTCGACCCCAGAGCGGTTGATAAGGCGTTTGAGCATGGGGGTGAGGGCAGTGAAACTCAACGGAGAGGGAGGGATTCGAACCCTCGTGAGGTGTGACCCCCAAAGCAGTTTTCGAGACTGCGAGAGTATAACCTGAAAGCTATGCCAACAAAGGCTTGCAGGTGCCAGCTTTAATGTCTTCCCCCATTTCTTCCCCTGAATACAGGTTGCTTATGCTGGCGCATAATTATGAGCAACGCGGCACTCACAGTAGCAAACTTAGACCATCTTAGTCTTAAATAAAATCACAACTGACTAGAGGGTGTCCGTCAAGTGGCCACAAACACCTCTCAGCTCGCTTAAACGATGGAGCAATCGGCAGGGTTAAAGCAGTGCTTCCCCTCATCTCACTACTCGGTCAATTTACTTATCCATGCCGTCATTGCCAAAACAGCTAAATTTTCCGCTGCTCCGGAGGGATAGCCAGCACTTGGTCAAACGCCGCGACATGAATCTGCCATGTGGGTTGACCTGGCGGTACCAGCATGGGGTCGGTAGATGACACCCCCTCTGCGGTTGGCAGCGCTGGCGTTGCGGGACGCCCTGGACCCTGGACCCATATACCGCTGAAGCACCCGCTCCACCGTGCGCTCCAGGGCCACTTCCAGCTCCGGCGTCACCGCCTCTGCCTGGGGCAGCTCCACCTCAAAGGCCTCCGCAATCAGCTCCATCTGCCGCTGCAACGTCATCAACGACTCTCGCGCCAATACCTTCAGCTCATCGTCATTGACCTGGCCCTGCATCTGAAAGGCAAACGGTCGCCAAAAGGCGGCGATCGCCTCCACCCCCTTCTGCTTGCCCATCTGGCTGGGCTGCTTGGGGTTGTGCATCAGGTACTGACACGACTTGGAAGGTTAATGTGCCATCACTGAAAATCGGATTCAAAATTAAGGGATTCATCTAGATGAGGACTCATGATGTGGCCGCTAGTGGGGATACCGCAGGCAATTGCCCAGGGCATGGCTGCCTATCGGTCAGTGTTCTGCTGAGACGTGGGTTTTGAGCACGTCAGTCGCTATGTCAGCGGGTTGACGGGCTAGCCGTGGAGGTGCAGCAGATCGAGGCCGAAGGGCAGTTTCCCAACGCTCCCTATGCCTTTGCCAATGGGGTGCTGTGTCGTCCTCTGACCGAGGCCATTGAGCAGGCGGGCAAGCACTGGGTCAGTGAGTTAGAAGGCTCCCGCCTGATTCTCTGGTCAGACCAGTGGCAGCGGGTGGAGCGGGTCGCCGCCGCCTTGCGCCACGAGCATCCTGAGAGTTTTCGGCCTTATTCCGTCCCGAGTCGCAACGGCACGGTAAAGGCCTATTGGGCGTTCACGAAGGTGGTCCGACTCAAAAAGTATG
>DAIPYU010000148.1:0-10967 GCA_036782635.1 Nodosilinea sp. CTOTU7353 | reverse complement strand
TACAAGGGCCAGTTTGACCAAGGCTGGGACAAACTGCGGGAAGAAACCTTTGCGCGGCAGAAAAAGCTGGGCGTGATTCCGGCCAACGCCGAACTCACCCCTCGGCCCGAACAAATGCCCGCCTGGGATAGCTTTAGCCCCAACGATCAGAAAGTTCTGGCCCGCCAAATGGAAACCTATGCCGGGTTCCTCGACTACACCGACTACGAAATTGGCCGGGTGGTGGAGGCCATTGCCGACCTGGGCGAACTGGACAACACCCTGGTGATCTACATCAATGGCGACAACGGGGCCAGCGCCGAGGGCAGCCTAATCGGCACCTGCAACGAAATCCTCAACCTCAACGGGCTGAACCTGACCATGGCGGACAATCGCCGCTGCTACGACATTTGGGGCAGCCCCGAAACCTCCCCCCACTACGCGGTGAGCTGGGCCTGGGCCATGGATAGCCCCTTCCGCTGGACCAAGCAGGTGGCCTCTTACCTGGGGGGCATTCGCAATGGCATGGTGATCGCCTGGCCTGAAAAAATTAAGGAGAAGGGGGGGGTGCGATCGCAGTTTAGCCACGTGATCGACATTGCCCCCACCATCCTAGAAGCCGCCGGCATTTCTGAGCCCGACATCTACAACGGCATCGCGCAAAAGCCCATGGAAGGCACCAGTTTGGTCTATACCTTTGAGCGGGGTGCCGCCACCGCCCCCGAACGCCACACCACCCAATACTTCGAGATGTTGGGCCACCGTGCCCTCTACCAAGACGGCATGATGGCCTCGGCCTTCCACAACCGCCTGCCCTGGATTACGGCGGGCACCGTCCCCTTTGATACGGATAAATGGGAACTGTTTGACCTCACCCAAGACTTCACCCAGGCCCAAGATCTCTCGGCGGCACAACCGGAAAAACTCCAGGAACTTCAGGATGTGTTCCTGCTCGAAGCCGAGAAGTACAATGTGTTCCCCTTGGATGATCGCTTTGCCGAGCGGGCCGACGTGACCTTACGTCCGGGTTTCTTCACGGGTCGCAAGCACATCGAGTTTGCGGGCAATATGCCCTCGATTCCCGAAGGCAGCGCCCCCAGCACCAAAAATGCCTCCCACACCATTGATGCGGATCTGATGGTGCCGCCCCAGGGGGCGGAGGGGGTGATTTTCTCCGAAGGCGGCCTCACCAGCGGGTTTAGCCTCTACGTCAAAGACAACAAACTCACCTACGACTACAACTGGTTTGACCTAGAGCGCACCTCCATCACCGCTGCCACCCCGCTGCCCACGGGCAAGGTGCATGTGCGGTTTGACTTCGCCTACGATGGCGGCGGGCCAGGGAAAGGCGGCACCGGCACCCTGTATGTCAACAACCGCAAGGTGGGTCAGGGCAAGATTCCGAAGACGGTGGCAGGCCGCTTTGGGGTCGAGGCGATGGATTTTGGCAAGGACTTACAATCCCCCGTCAGCCCGTCCTACCAGCCCCCCTTCGCCTTTACCGGAGTTGTAGAAAAGGTGGTACTCGACATTAAGTAGTTTCACCTCAAAGATCCCAGGGTTCTTGAAGAACCCTGGGATCTGGCCGTCAGAGGTCTTGCAGCCCTTGCCGAAAGGCTTTTGCCGCCGCTAACGGGTTCGGGGTTTGCAGGCAGCGGGTCAGCAACTCCAGATCCAGATCGGGCAGTACTTCGCTTTGTTGAATGGGTTCGTAGCCAGCAGTTTCAATGAACTCTATCGGAGTTTCCTCTCGCTGGTGATATAGGGAAAGACGGTTCTTCTGCCAAAACCACACCTCTCGTACCCCCAGCCGTCGGTACAGTTCGAGGCGATTGATGCTGCCACTGGTCACAATCACCTCAATCGCCAAATCAGGAAATTCTTTGTCTGTACCAATGCAGTAGCTCTCATCCGGTTCACCACCTGCCTGTCGTTCTGGCTTTTTCAGCGTCGTGGAACCCATCGGGAAGTACTCCGTTTCGGTTTCCAAAAAGTAGATCAGGAGTAAATCGCCGATCCGAGTTTTCCCGCTTTCATGGTTACGACTGGGAGCCAAAATTTCTAACACTCCATCTAAAAAATGCACCCGATAGGCCGAACTATCCCCCATATCCGCCAGCAGGGCTTCGTACTGCGGCCACGACACCCGACTTAGCACCCGTCGTTCTTCAGGGTCATCCAGGGTGATGCGGTTAGTTAAATCGTTAATGAGAATCATCAAACACTACCTCGTCAATTTTCTAATTGCCCTGAAATTGCCCTAATCAAATTCATCCTGTTTGGAGAAAATCGTTGTGCCGATAAATCCTCTTAGGTCATCCGCAAACGGATCCAGACGACCTATTAACCATCAAGACCCCGATAAAGCTCAGCAATATCGAATTCAAACCCCAGGCTTTTTAGGGCTACGGAATCTCCAGCTCTATAAACAACGGTTTCCCAAGTATTGTCAGCGGTGCGACGACGACATTCCACCTGTTGAGTGTCTTGAAAGACCAGAACGTATTCTTCTAGGGAGGAGAGTTTACAGTAGTCTTCAAACTTTGTGCCCACATCAAACGATTGGGTGCTGGGAGAGAGGACTTCCGCAATGAATTTTGGGTGACGTTTTACGTAACGATCCTCCCGATCGCGCGGATCGCAGGTGACAAAGGCATCAGGGTAGTAATAAAACTCTTCCTGATAATTGACTTTGACATTGCCCGAGTGGAATCGGCAGTCTGAATCCCCCAGATGGAGATTGATCAGGGTGAGTAAGTTGAGGGCAATGCGATCGTGGTTATCGGTGCCGCCCGCCATCGCGTAAACCAGACCACGGCGATACTCATGGCGAACCTGGCTCTGCCGCTCAATGCTGAGGTACTCTTCGGCGCTGATGTAGTTGGGAACGGCAATCATCGACTCCACCTGCCACTGCAATGGGTTGACTCCATTCTAAGGGGGCCATTCCCCTAACCTACTCCTACGGGTTGACGGGTTAAGCACCGAGAGTACGGGGTTCGAATTGGGTATCCCACAAAGTTTTTCAACGTTTTTTCAACGTTTTAAGAGGTAGCTATGCTCAAACGACTTCTCCGGGGCGCTTTTGCGGGATTGGCGATCGCCGCCCTGATCTTCCAAACCGCTGTGCCCCCAGCCCTGGCCCAGGAAATTCTGCCCCATCCGGACAAGCCCTTTTCGGGCAAAATTGGGCTCACCTATCAAACCTCAGAACCAGTCAAAAGCCAGCTCAAGCTACCCGAAAATTTCGGCATCGAAAATGCGCCCAACGTCCTGCTAGTGCTGATTGACGACGTGGGCTTTGGCCAGTTCAGCAGCTTTGGCGGCAGCATTCCCACGCCGACCATGGATCGGGTGGTGAAAAGCGGCCTGCAATTTACCCAGTTCCACACCACCGCCCTCTGCTCCCCCACGCGGGCGGCCCTGCTGACCGGACGCAACCACCATTCCGTAGGCAAATGAAGGCTCTGTTCTACGCCGAAGCCGCGAAGTACAACGTGCTGCCCCTGGATGGCCGCAAGGTCGCCCGCCTGAACGTGGCCAATCGCCCCAGCCTCACGGCAGGACGCACCCACTTTGCCTATCCTCGCGGCATACGTCTGCCAGAAGGGTCGGCCCCGGATCTCAAGTCCCGCAACCACACCATCACCGCCAATGTGGAAATTCCCTCCCAGGGCGCAGAGAGGATGTTGATTACGCTAGGGGGACGCTTCTCTGGCTATGGCCTGTTTGTGAAGGATGGCACGCTGGTCTACCACTACAACTTGGCTGGGGTCGAGCGCTACGAGGTGGCTTCAAGTACGCCCCTGCCCGCGGGTAAGGTCGTCCTCAAGGCCGACTACAAAACCGACGCCGCCCAGCCCTACGCCGGGGCCACGGTGACGCTCTACGCCAACAACAAAAAAATCGGCCAGGGGCGGGTAGAAAACGGCTACCCCAGGTAAGCAAGTGTTTTCCATCCTTCACACCAACGACATGCACTCTAATGTGGTTGGGGTGGGGCCGTTGCGAGACTACACGCCGTTGAGTTTGGGGGATGACCAAACCAAGGGTGGCTATGCCCGCCTAGGCGCATTAATTGCCCAGCGCAAGGCCAAACTAGAACAACTCAGCCCCGTTCTGGTGCTGGCCCCCCTCGGCAAAGCCATTGTTGACCCCAGGGAATCGACCAGTCCCTACGTCTTACCCGCCACCACCCACCTCAATGCTGACCTGGCTGCCATCAATGCCGCCAGCCGAGAAATTAAGGAATGGCAGGCGATTATGGACTACCTGGTAAACCTGCCCACCAAAAATCCAGATGGCCTTTCCGTCTTGGTTAAAGATGACCGCACCAGGGAAGTCAGAGGCATTAATTCCCGTCAAATAACTTGCGTTTTTTGAATAGTGAGGCCAAAACGCTCGGCGTACAATCCCCTCAATACCGTTGCCTTGGGCACGATTGTTAATTTGAGCATCCTGGAATGGAGATAACCACCCTATGAGTCATCCTTGTCATCCTTGGCCCAGCGGGGGATTTAGCCCCCCTCGCCACCTGACTCGCTTGATCGCCGGAGCCCTGGCGTTAACCCTGATCCTGTCCCCCGCTAGCTGGCTGGGGTTGGGGAGTGATCAGGCCATGGCGGCCCCGTTCTCTTCAACCGGTGCGGTTCCAGCCTCAGCGGCGACGACGACGCCCACCAAGCCCAACATCGTGGTGATCTGGGGTAACCACATTGGCCAGAGCGACATCAGTGCCTACAGCAAAGGGCTGATGGGCTTTCACACCCCCAATATTGATCGCATCGCCCAGGAAGGCGTAATCTTCACCGACTACTACGGTGAGCAGAGCTGCACCGCCGGACGCGCCGCCTTCATCACCGGGCAGAGTGTGTTTCGCACGGGCATGAGCAAAGTGGGCCTGCCCGGATCTGATCTCGGCCTGCGGCCCGAAGACCCCACCATTGCCGAAATGCTCAAGGCCCAGGGCTATGCCACCGCCCAGTTTGGCAAAAACCACCTGGGCGACAAGGACGAGTTTTTGCCCACCAACCACGGGTTTGATGAGTTCTACGGCAACCTCTACCACCTCAATGCCGAAGAAGAACCCGAACTGCCCGACTACCCCAGCCCCCAAGATTTTCCGAACTTTGCCAAGCGGTTTGGCCCCCGTGGGGTGCTGCACACCTTTGCCGATGGCCGCATTGAAGACACCGGCCCGCTGACCAAAAAGCGAATGGAAACCATCGACGATGACATCGCCGATCGCTCCGTGGACTATCTGAAAAAGCAGGCGACAGCGGGTCAGCCCTTCTTGATGTGGACGAACTTTACCCACATGCACTTCCGCACCCACCCCAAGCCCGAAAGCGTGGGGCAGGCCGGACGCTGGCAGTCGCCCTACCACGATGTGATGATTGACCACGACAACAACGTGGGCCAAATCCTTGATGCGTTGGATGAACTGGGTCTGGCCGAGAACACCCTCGTTTTCTACAGCACCGACAACGGCCCCCACATGAACTCCTGGCCCGATGCCGCCATGACCCCCTTCCGCAACGAGAAAAACTCCGGCTGGGAAGGAGCCTTTCGGATTCCGGCCATGGTGCGCTGGCCTGGGCACATCGAACCCGGCACCGTCTCGAACGACGTCATGTCCCACCTAGATTGGATGCCCACCTTCCTCGCCGCCGCCGGAGCCCCAGAGGTAAAGGACAAACTCCTCACCGGCTACAAGGCCGCTGGACGGAATTTTTAGGTTTTGTTGGGTTCTGCTTCGCGCCACCCAACCTACAAATTGACAGACCATTAACCTCAATCCATCTATGCCCGACCCTTACCCATCTGCCCAACAGGTGACCCCCATGCCCCGCTTGGTTGTGGCGATCCGCTGGACTCGCTTCATGAGTGTATTGGCAGTGATCTCCTCCCTCATTGGGGCATTACTCATGTTTTGGATTGGCACCGTCAACACCCTGAAGGCGGTGCTGCTGGTCGTCAATGCCGAGGAATCGGTAGTGGAAGGCAGCCGCATTTCTACCACCGAACTAGCCACGCTGGAGCTATTGGAATGCCTGGATAGCTTTCTGGTCGGACTCGCATTTTTATACTTCGCCTATGGCATTTACTCACTGTTTATTCAGCTTGGAAAATCCGATACTGCTTCGGGTACTTGGACAAAGCTGGGGGGGATCAGCACCTTAAAAAAGACCTTGATGGAGGTGCTGATCGTGCTGCTAACGGTGGTTTTTGTGAAAGGACTGCTGGAGCGACTGTCGTTTCGGGGGTTGGAATGGACCTATTTGGTGATTCCCCTCTCGATTTTGGCCCTGGCCGCCAGTACCCGCCTGCTGCAATTTGAAGGCACTGAGGTGGCTAAGCGAAAGGAGGCCGACCCATGACCGCGATGGTATCTCCCGGTTCCTTTGAGCAGCGCTTGGACGAGGCTGCCCTGACCCGCGCCATGGGGTTGCTGTGGGTGCTATCGGCGGGGTTGATTGCGCTAGACGGGTTTGATTTTTTTGTGATCGGGGTCGCCCTTCCCTTCCTAAAGCGAGATTTTGGTCTGGATGCCGCCACCCTTGGGGCGGTGGCGACGGCGGCGGTGGTGGGCTCGCTAGTGGGCTCCCTCACCCTGGGGCCAATTACTGACCGGGTGGGGCGCAAGCCGATGCTGATTGTCGATGTGGTGCTGTTTGTGGTGGCGACGGCGGGTACAGCCCTGGCCTGGAATGCCACTTCGCTGATTGCCTTTCGCTTTTTGGTGGGGGTGGCGATCGGGGCCGACTACCCGATCAGCGTTGCCTACATCACCGAGAATGTGCCCGCCCGCTACCGGGGGCGATTGGTGATCGGAGCCTTTACCTTTCAGGCGGTGGGGGCCATGCTGGGAGCCCTCACTGGGGTAGTGGTCCTGCATCTTTTCCAGGTGCAGTATGCCGACCCGGAGCCGCTGGCGGTGCAGTATGCCTGGCGCTGGATGCTAGGGGTGGGGGTGGTATTGGCGATTCTAGTGGCGGCGGTGCGGCTGAGCGTTCAGCTAGAAAGCCCTCGCTACTACATCAGCCGGGGCGAGTATGACAAGGCTTCGGCAGCCGCCAGCCAGCTTTTGGGAGAGGCCATCGTCATTACCGCTGACTGTGAACCACCTCCAGAGACAGAGCCCGCGACCCTGGCCACGCTGTTTACCCCGCTCCATCGACGCAGTACGCTGCTGGCCTCGCTGCCGTGGTTTTTGCAGGACATTGCCACCTACGGCATTGGCATTTTTACCCCGGCCATTATCGCCATGCTCGCCTTTTCTACGGAAACCAATTTCATGGTGCGGGAAATGAACTCCGCTCAGGGGGCGGCGCTGGTGGATGTGTTTTTGATTGTCGGGTTTCTCTGTGCGGTAGCCCTGGTGGAACGGTTGGGGCGGATTCGCCTCCAAATTATCGGCTTTGGGGGCATGGCCGTGGGGCTGCTGCTGTTAGCGGCCTCTGGGCTGGTAGAACCGGGCGGCGGGGCAGAGATCGGGCTGGTGCTGGGCGGGTTTCTCGTATTTAACCTGATGATGAACGCTGGCCCCAATGCCACCACCTTTTTGCTGTCGGGGGAGGTGTTTCCCACTCACCTGCGGGCCACGGGGGCAGGGTTTGCAGCGGCCTTTGCCAAGGCGGGGGCGGTGCTGGGCACCTTTGTGCTGCCCATTGTGGCCAAAGCCTGGGGGATTGCGCCTTTGCTGGTGGGGTTGGCGGTGATCTGTGGGCTGGCAGCGGTACTCACCCACCGCTTCCGGATTGAAACCACCGGCCAGTCCCTAGAGGCGGTGCAGGATTGGGAGCGATCGCAGTCTACCCCGCTAGCCCTCACCCCACCCCCCCAAGGAGGTTAGACCATGGCCTGGTTAGAAGCCATTGAGACCTTTTCCTTTGCCCTGGCCACCCTGGGTGGAACCCTGCTGGAATTACTGGGAGTGCTCTGCATTTTTACGGGCATCTTTGCCACCGCTCGGCTGGCTATCAAAATCCTGAGAAACCGTAAGCGGGTGGTGTTGCCGTTTATTCAAATCCGGCTGAAGTTTGGCCTTTGGCTGGCCCTGGCCCTGGAATTTCAACTGGGAGCCGATATTTTGAGCACTGCGATCGCACCCACCAACGATGCTCTAATTCGCCTCTCGGTAATTGCAGTCATTCGCACCTTTCTCAACTACTTTTTGAATAAAGAAATGGAGGCCCAACTGGAATTTCGAGAACGGGCAATCGCCCACAACTACCCTTCACTATTTCTGCTGGATAGCCCCACGGAGTTTATGGAAATTCCTCGGCATGACACTAAACCCCACCTCTCTGAATCTGACTAATCCAATGACTGATTTCAACCCCCAAGACGAACTGGCCCGCGAGCGCAATCATCTAGCCGCCGATCGATCCCTGCTTTCCTTTGTGCGCAGTAGTCTCACCCTAATCGGCATTGGGGTGGGGATTGATCAAGTGGTCAGCGCCATTGCCCCGGCAGGTCACTTTATCGACATCTGGGCCTACGGTCTTAGCCTGCTGCTGCTGGGTCTGGGCGTCGTCGCCCTGGGGCTCGCCATCCACGACTACCAGGGAGAAATGCAGCGACTGAAGGCCCCTGTATATCGCTATACCCCCCGGCCAGCATTGGGGAGCACGACGAGTCTGGTGGTGCTGGTTGTAGGCACCCTGGCTTTTGTCTGGCTGGGGCTAAAACTATGGCCAGGAGGTTAGTAGACCGCAGTTGTAGGGCGAGCACCATCCACTACCAGACAACCGGAAAAATTGAACTTTCCCAGCCGCCATGCTGAATTGATCACCCTTAGATCAAAAACAGCGTAGCCACCAGTCCGGCGATCCCAAGGAGCACAATGCCGACCGCCACCACTCGGTTGAAAGAGACCGTCGACAGCATTAAATAATCTGGCCGCGCAATACTTTTAATCGCTAACCGATGTTGAACCAAGGCGATCCCCAACAACACCAGCCCCCATCCCACAAACCCCATGCCAATCAGCGTGGCCGTCTCCTTGGTAATGGCCGGTTCCATGGCGGGAAATCGCCGCCGCAAGCTGCGAAAAATTTGGTCAAAGGCAATCCCAAAGCCAATCAAACTCAAGCAAATTCCCAACCAGGCATTGATTGTCCGTTCTGCCGCCGCCCGATTGCGCTCCTTGGCCAATTCGTTAGTCGTATTGATCGGTTTTTGAGGCATCGAATCTGTCATGACAATCACAGGTTTTCAAGTGGCACGATCATACCCTCATTCGCTCTGAGAATAGCCCACTTTTTCCCTACCTAAAATTCAAAATCCATCGCCCCATCCAGACCCCCGAGGGCAGACACGTAGGTCTGCCCCTACGCATCCACCCATCCACCCATCTACCCCCAACTCAAAATTCAAACCTTTACCCACCCACCCCCATGACCCAACCCAACCCCGCCACCGAACTGGCCAAAGAACGCAACCGGGCGGCCGAAGAACGCACCCTAATGGCCTGGATTCGCACCTCCCTAGCGCTGATTGGTTTTGGCTTTGGGATTGAGCGGATTGTATCCGCCATCTACCAAGCCCTTGGTGATGCCGTCAATCCGTTGCGGTTATCGCGCATTTTGGGCCTGTCCTTCGTGGCCCTGGGTACCTTTGCCATGCTGTTTGCCGCTCTCGATCACCAGCGCCAGCTCAAACGCATTCAGCGCAACGACTTGATCTACCAATCCCGCCAGTCCCCTTCCCTAGTGGTGGCCTACATCCTCACTGGGCTAGGGGCGATCGCCTTCCTCGGCATCCTGATCAGTCCCCTGATCGCGTAGTACCCATCCACTCATCCACCCATCCCCACCCCCGTACCTAACCCCCATGTCCACCCCCGAACTTACCCCCCCGACTCGCTGCCGAACAACAATGAGCTAGCCATGCAGCGCACCGAGATGGCGGAACAGCGCACGGCCATGGCCGAAAAGCGCACCGAGCTAGCCGAAAACCGTACCACGATGGCGGAACAGCGCACCGGACTTTCCCTCGAGCGTACCGACCTGGCCGAATTGCGGACGGAACTGGCCAAGGAACGCACCCGCGCCGCCGAAGAACGCACTCTGATGGCCTGGATTCGCACTGCCCTGTCGATGATTAGCTTTGGCTTTGGCATTGACCGCCTGTTTACCTACTTGGACCGTACGGAAGCGTCGCTGACGATCAACCGGCTGACGGAGGAGCGGGTACTGGGCCTGAGTTTGATGACCCTGGGGCTGGTGACGCTGGTGATGGCGATCGTCAATCACTGGACCACCCTCAAGACCATTGAATCCAGCGACTACAAGTACACCCCTACTTGGGCTCAAGGCTTAGTGGTGGCTACGGTGCTGCTCTTCTTGGGGCTGGCAAGCATGAAGTTATGTTGAATAACAGGTCTGGATTACCTAGGGTAAAAGCTTACTGGCTAGAACTCTCCCTTCTATTAATATTGATTCCTAACAGCGTCACACTGTTAGAGCACACCAGCAGACCTAGGCTGAAGGAGTTATTTATGAAGCGGACAAACAGGTTTAGCGGCAATGCCCCTGCCACCGAACACCTAAATGCCTAGCACCCAATTCCCGAGACTCCTGGATAAATCAACGGCAAAACTCGCTCGACCATCACTCCCATTAACCGGGTGCCGTTGCCCCAGTGCCAATACTGAGGGATTTCGTGGATCTGCTGCGTTTGAAAAGCTTTGAGCGATCGCCAAACCCTATGCCCCGCCAGCTGCTGAGACAAGGGCGTTGCGGTGGGCGCGTAGGACTGTAGCAGGATCACGTCGGGATCATTGGCGGCGATCGCCGCCAATGACAAGTAAGTCAGCCCTGGCTCGCCTCGGTTGGGGTCGGGCTTGGCCCAGGGGAAGTGGGTGAACTGCCGCAGCAGGCTTCCCAGAGTGCCGGTTTCGGTTTCAACCGGGTAGCGATTGACCACACGGTTCAGCGTCGAGCCACCCATGACCGCAACGGTTTTGGGCGGCACCGTCTGAA
>DAIPYU010000147.1:7480-10969 GCA_036782635.1 Nodosilinea sp. CTOTU7353 | reverse complement strand
ACCTTGTACCGTAAACCCTACTCCTCTCCCCCATGACCCTCTGGCAGCTCGACCAAATTCGCATCGTTCTCGTCGAGCCAGCGGGGCCGCTGAATGTCGGCGCGGCGGCGCGGGTGATGAAGAACATGGGGCTGCGTCATCTGGTGCTGGTGAACCCGCAGTGTGACCTGGCCAGCGAAGAGGCGCGGCGGATGGCGGTGCACGGGGGAGACGTGCTGGCGGCAGCGCGGGTGGTGGGCGATTTGCCGGAGGCCCTGGCGGGCTGCGAGCGGGCGATCGCCACTACGGGCCGCCTGCACCCCCAAGCGCAGCCGCTAGATCTGCCGGAGAGCGCCCTGCCCTGGCTGCTGCCGACCCAGCCCGACGCAAGCTTTGCCGCTGCCCTGGTGTTTGGCCCCGAAGATCGGGGGCTGAGCAATGAGGAGCTGATCTATACCCAGCGCTGGGTGAGGATTCCGGCCAGCGACGACTACCCGTCGCTGAACCTGGCCCAGGCGGTGGCGGTGTGTAGCTATCTGCTGCACCGCCAGGTGCTCAGCCAGTCTTTGGGGCAGGCGTTGGGGGAATCTTTTGCCCCGGCGATGGCGGCGAGCCAGGGGGGGCATTTGGCCCCCCTCGAACAAATGGAAGGGTTTTATCAAGATTTGGAAATCGTTTTGCTGAAAATCGGTTATCTTTACCCCCATACTGCCCCCAGCCGCATGGCGAAGTTGCGGCGATTGCTGCATCGAGCCGGGCCAGACAGCAGAGAGTTGGCTATGCTTAGGGGCATTCTTCGCCAGGCCAACTGGGCGGTGGATGTCCCGGCCAAAGACGGCTAGGGGATGGGGCGATGGCACACAAGGCGTGAGCAGGGCAAATGTCACAATACGACGATTCTCGCAATCCATTTTCAGCGTCTTCTGACCGGGGGGAGACGGTTCCTGGTGGGGCAGGGTCGCCCTGGGGTGAGTCGGCCCCAGAGCCAGGTCACGGCGGGCTCCAGCTGCCGGGCGAAGCTGAGAATGCTTGGAGAGCAGAGCTATTTCAGCGGCCATCGCCCACGGCGCGGCGGCGCAATGAGTGGCGACAGCACCAGCAGCTCACCCCCGACTTTGGGGTCGCTCCGGCCGAGCCTGAGCCTCAGCCCGCAGCGCCGCCGCCATTGCGGTCTGAGGGTCGGCCTGCGGCCCGCAATGCGGCCCTGCCGACCTTTAAGCGTGGCCTGGCGCCGCCGCCCCAGCGACCGGCCAGGGCGACCGAATCAGAGCTGCCTTTAGCGCAGCCCCAGCCTCCATCGCCACGATCGCCGCAGCCCAGCGCCATGCCGCTGCAAATGCACCCCCACAGCACCCAGATAGGAAACTCTGCCCCGTCTGCGCTGGGGCGGCCGTCGACTGAGGCGCTACCGCCCAACGTGACCCCCCTGCGTCCCCTACCCCGCCGTCCAGCTCCTGGGGGGCAGGGGCCTAGCGGGCCTTGGTCAAAGTCTGCCCCCTCAGCTGGGAGGCTGGCGACCGCCGCCGATGCTCAAATTAACTCCTCAGCTGAGACATTTAGGGGCAACCCGCCGGAAAAAAATGCGCCCGCCCGGCGATCGCGGGCAGCGGCGGCCCGCAAAAAATTGGCCAACCCGCCGCTGCCGCTGCTCTACCTGATTCGCCTGGTGATTTTGGGGGTTGGGGTGGCGGCGATCGCCGGCACCCTGCTGTCGGTGCTCAGCCCCAGCAACGTGGCCTCTACTCGCGACGGAGAATCGGTGAGCGCTCGGGATGCCGCCCCGCTGGGCGCTGCGGGGGCGCTGATCCAGGGCACCGCCGCTACCGCCATTACCGACCTGCGTCTGACCAGCGAAATCGCCCGCCTCAGGGGCGAGCTAGAGCAGCTGTCTACCCTCACCCCTGGCCTGACTCCCGTGGCCTTTGCCATTGATCTCGACTCGGGGCAGTACGTTGACCTGGGTGGAGCTGAGCCAGTGGCCGCCGCCAGCACCATCAAGGTGCCCATCCTAATCGCCTTTTTGCAGCAGGTCGATGCGGGCACCATGGCCCTCAACCAATCTCTGGTGCTGCAAGAAGACTACATGGCCGGTGGCTCAGGCAATATGCGCGGCGAAGCCGTAGGCACCGAATACACCGCCCTCGACATCGCTACCCGCATGATTGTGGTCAGCGACAACACCGCCACCAACATGATGATTGCGGCTCTGGGGGGCATTGAGGCCCTTAACCAAACCTTTGACGACTGGGGGCTAGAGCACACCCTGCTGCGCAACCCCCTGCCCGATCTAGAAGGCACCAACATCACCAGCGCCAAAGATCTGGCCCTGATCATGGCGCTGATCGATCAGGGGGGGCTGCTGACGCCCAGGTCGCGCGATCGCCTCTTTAGCATCATGCAGCGCACCCAAAATGACAGCCTGATTCCCTCGGGCATTCGCGACCAGTCGCTGACCGCCAACAAAACCGGCGACATTGGCGGCATGCTGGGCGATATGGCCCTGGTGGATGTGCCCAACGGCAAGCGCTACGGCCTGGCGGTACTGGTGCAGCGCCCCAGCAACGACGGTCGCGCCAGCGAGCTAATTCGCCGCATGACCGAAACTATCCATGCCGAAATGGCTCAGCCCATCGCCCCGGTGGGCAACCCCAACGCCACTTCAGCCCCGCTCAGCCCCCCCGGCGAGTTTGAAAACCCATCCTCAGGAGAGTTTGGCGATCCTAGCGCTCCGGCCCCAGTGGATAGAACCTCGCCCGACAGAGCGCCGGCGCGCGACGAGATTCCGCCGGGGTAGAGGGGTGTGGATGGGTGGATGGGTGGGTGATACCGAATTTGAATCACATCACCCTGATTCTCCAAAGGCCAAACCGTAGGGGCAAACGGTTGTTTGCCCTGCTGAGTCGGGGATAGCCAAGCCGGATTTGGTATGACACCTGACACCCAACACCCAACACCCAAGATAGGGTCATCACATTTACGCCGCAGATTACTAATAGAGAAACTTCTCGTAACGAACCACCTCTTCGCCCTCAAGCTGGGTGTAGCTGCCGTTGCTCACCTGATATACCGATAGGGTTTTGTTGTTGATGTGGTACTGGTAGCTGCCGTTAATGGCAATGTAGATGCCCTGGTTAAGGCTGACATCGGTGGTGGTCAGAATTTCGGTGCTGCCTTTTTTGCTGCCGATGTAGCTCAGCCCCTGGGGAGTTTGGCACAGGTGAATGATGAAGGATTTGGTCTCGAAGAAGGCCTCGGGGCGGTTGGCATCGCCGCAGGGGCCAGTGCTGACCCCTGGAGCAGTGCCGGGGGCTAGCTCAGGCACTGCCGCCTGCTCGCTGGTGTCGACAAAGTCGCCCCGCACCCAGCCCTCGGCCCCTGAATCAGCAAATTTCACGTAGTACCAGCTTAAGCCGCCCTCACCCTCAGCCAGACGCAGCAGAGTAATAGGGTCGCCGCCTAGGCCGTAGCCCTGGGCGGTGGACTGGGTAGTGGGCTGCGATCGCAAATTGA
>DAIPYU010000147.1:3356-7380 GCA_036782635.1 Nodosilinea sp. CTOTU7353 | reverse complement strand
CCGAGGTAGGTTTCGAGAATGGCCCAGCTCTCCGCCAGCTCGGCGTCGGGGTTGAGGGCGTCAAACAAAAACCAGCCGCCGGGCTTGAGCACGGTTTTCACCTGCTGGAGCACCGTGGCCCAGTAGTCGGCGGGGTAATAGCAGCTCACCCCGGTGGCGATCGCCAGGTCAAAGCTGTGGGGTTCGTAGTCAAGCCGATGGGCCGGGGCCTGGGTGACGCCTTTAAACAGCTTGGAGTTGAGCTGGGGGCCACGGGCGGTGAGGGCAGCACAGGCCACCGGGCTGATCTCATGGCCGTAAAATAGGGCCTCCCAGTCGCGCCAGGGATAGATCAAAAAGCTAATGCCACAGCCAATGTCGAGACAGCGATCGCGCTTTCGGGGCTTCACCGCCTCCCAAAAGGGAGTGGAAATGCGCGGCGTCAGCGAGCCGCCGATCCAGTCTTGAAACACCGGCATTTCTTCGACTTCGGGGGGCAGATCAAAGGGCTGGCCGCCAAACTCATGATCGTAGCGACGGGTGACGGCCTGCACCAGCGGTCCCCAGGGGGAGGGGTCAACACCGGGAAGCCGGCTGATTTTCTCTTTGCTCATCCCTTCAGGGCTCGGCTAAAGTTTTCGCGGTAGGACTTGTTAAGGGCCAAAAACAGCGGCCATAGCACCGTAAACTTCACCTTGCCGTCGGTAAAGTTGGTGCGGTTGAACCCCGTCCAAAACTTAAATGCGCCACCGCCGTAGATACCGGCCAGCAAAAGCGCGATCAATGTACCCATAGTCACTGCTCCTTTCTACCCTGTCATCTATGCTTCTACAATACCAACGTTAATACCGAGGTTGCCCCCATTGTCGTTCCATGACTTGCAATAGGTTGACCTAGACGGGAAATTGAGGTTACACCCAAAGTCTCAACGGCTTAAGTTGCGGCCCAGGTCAGATCTAGATCAAATAATAGATCTCACCTGGGATAGAGATAGAGATAGTCCATTTATTCTAATCTATCCTGGGATGGGTCATGCCCGGCTTAAGGTAATGGGTGTCCAGGTTAGTGTAGGGTTTATCGCATCTGCCTGAGGGCAGGTGCCAACCCCCAGGGATAGTTAGTAGCAGGAAGGAGATTATATGCGTGCAGTGCTGATGGCTGGTGGTTCAGGGACTCGTTTGCGGCCCCTAACCTGCGATTTACCCAAGCCCATGGTGCCTATCCTCAATCGCCCCATTGCCGAACATATTGTCAACCTACTCAAGCGCAACGGTATCAACGAGGTGATTGCCACCCTGTTCTACCTACCCGATGTCATGCGTAACCACTTCAGCGATGGGCATGACTTTGGTGTCCAGATGACCTACGCCGTCGAAGAAGACCAGCCCCTGGGCACGGCGGGCTGTGTTAAAAATATTGACGACCTGCTCACCGAGACGTTTTTGGTGATCAGCGGTGACAGTGTTACCGACTTTGACCTCAAAGCGGCGATCGCATTTCACAAGAAAAAGGGCTCTAAGGCTACCCTGGTGCTGACTCGGGTGCCCAACCCGATTGAGTTTGGTGTGGTGATCACCGACGAAGAATGCCGCATCAAGCGGTTTCTAGAAAAACCCTCCACCAGCGAAATTTTCTCCGACACGGTCAACACCGGCACCTACATTCTCGAACCCGAGGTGCTCGACTACCTGCCTGCCAACGAAGAATCTGACTTCTCCAAAGATCTCTTCCCTCTGCTGCTGGAGAAGGGCGAGCCCATGTACGGCTACGTAGCCGACGGCTACTGGTGCGATGTCGGCCACTTAGAGGCCTACCGCGAGGCCCAGTACGATGCTCTATACCGCAAGGTTGTGGTCGATTATGCATACCCAGAGACATCTCCGGGCATTTGGATCGGGGACAATACCCAGATAGATCCAACCGCTGAGATTCACCCCCCGGTGATGATTGGCAACAACTGCCGCATCGGCGCTCGCACCGTGCTCGAACCGGGCACGGTGATTGGCGACAACGTCACCATCGGCAACGACGCTGACCTGAAGCGACCAATCGTGTGGAACGGGGCTATTGTGGGCGACGAGGTGCATCTACGGGCCTGCACCATCGCCCGCGGAGCGCGGGTTGACCGCCGTTCCCACGTGCTTGAGGGGGCGGTGATTGGTCCCCTATCGACAGTGGGCGAAGAGGCGCAGATTAGCCCTGGCGTGCGGGTCTGGCCCAGTAAGCAAATCGAGTCGGGTGCAACGTTGAACATCAACCTTATTTGGGGCAACACGGCCCAGCGCAATCTGTTTGGCCAGCGGGGGGTAGCGGGGTTAGCCAACATCGACATTACCCCCGAGTTTGCGGTCAAGCTGGGGGCGGCCTACGGGTCTACTCTCAAGCAAGGCTCCCACGTTACCGTGTCGCGAGATCAGCGCAGCATTTCGCGCATGGTGTCGCGATCGCTGATTGCGGGTCTGATGTCCGTCGGCATCAATATTCAGAACCTAGAGGCGACGGCGATTCCGGTGGCCCGCAGCGTGCTGGCCCAGATGGGGGTAGCCGGGGGCATTCACGTACGCCTACACCCCGATCGCCCCGACTACCTGCTGATCGAGTTCTTCGACGAGAAGGGCATCGATATTCCCAAGGGCAAAGAGAAAAAAATTGAGGGGGCCTACTTCAAAGAAGATCTGCGCCGGGCGGCCATCCACGAGATCGGCACGGTTACCTACCCTACTGGGGTGGTCTCGACCTACATCACCGCTTTTGAAAAGCACCTCAATGTTGAAGCGGTCACCAACAGCCAGGCCAAAGTGGTGATCGACTATCTCTACGCCGTCTCTGGGGCGGTGCTGCCCCAAATTTTGGGCAAGTTCGACTGTGACGCCGTGGTACTCAACGCCAGCATGCGCCAAGTGGCCCTCTCCAACGACGAGCGCGAGGTGATGCTGGGGCAGCTGGGGCAGGTGGTGCAGTCGCTGCGGGCCACCTTTGGGGCTCAGGTGTCGGCCAATGGCGAGCAGCTGATTCTGGTAGACGAAGTGGGCACCCGCATTCGCGGCGAAGTGCTCACCTCCCTGATGGCCCACATGATGCTGACCACCCACCCCCGCGGCACCATTGTGGTGCCGGTGCACACCTCCGGGGCGATCGAGCACATCGCCCGCCGCCACGACGGCCAGGTGATTCGCACCAAGGCCAACCCCACCGCCCTAATGGAAGCCTGCCAAACCAACCCCAACGTGGTGCTGGGCGGCAGCGGCGAGATGGGCTTTATCTTCCCTGAGTTGCACCCCGGCTTTGACGCCATGTTCTGCATCGCCAAGCTGATCGAGATCTTGAGCTTGCAGCAGCGATCGCTGGGGCAGATCTGGTCAGACCTGCCCCGCATGGCCTACCGCATGCAGACCCTGCGCTGCCCCTGGACGGTGAAGGGTGCCCTGATGCGCTATTTGGTAGAAGAAACCCCCCAAGAGCGCCTCGAACTGATCGATGGGGTTAAAATCTTGGGTGACAACGCCGACGACTGGGTGCTGGTGCTGCCCGATGCCGGCGAGCCCCTAGTGCATCTCTACGCCAACAGTGAGAACCGCGAGTGGCTCGATGACACCATGAATAAGTACCAAGACCACGTCCAAAATTTCATCGAAAAAGAACAGGGCATCAAGGAGACCATGCCGCTATGAACAACTGCCTGATGATGGCCGAGATTGTGCAGTCGCCCCAGCTGCGCTACACCTCAGACAATCAAACCCCGGTGGCCGAATTTATGGTGCAGTTTCCGGGGCTGCGGGAAGGCGACCCCTCGTCGCAGATGAAGGTGGTGGGCTGGGGCAACCTGGCCCAGGACATTCAGGCCCAGTACCAGGCGGGCCAGCGGGTGATGCTCGAAGGCCGCCTGGGCATAAACGTGATTGAGCGCCCCGAGGGCTTTAAAGAAAAGCAGGTCGAAATGACCGTGCAGCGCGTCTACAGCGTGGGCGATCTCAACACGATGCCCATGGCCCCGCCGGCGGCGGTGCCGACCCCGGCGGCCACCCCCAGCCCGGCGGCCTCCCGC
>DAIPYU010000147.1:0-3256 GCA_036782635.1 Nodosilinea sp. CTOTU7353 | reverse complement strand
CGGCCCCGATTTCGGCCCCGACCCCGACTTCGGCAGAGCCCGCCGCCGCCCCCAGCTACGACGACATTCCGTTCTAGTCCCCTAAACACCAAACGCTAGAAAAAAACCTCCGAGTTCTCTAAGAACTCGGAGGTTTTTTGGGGCTAACCGGCGGCGATGCCCTGCACCCGGTAGCCGATGTCGCGGCGGTAATACATGCCCTCAAAGCAGAGTTTGTCGATGCCCCTGTAGGCGTTGGCGATCGCCCCTTCAAAGCTATCCCCTAGCCCGGTCACCCCCAGCACCCGGCCGCCGTCAGCGACAATGCTGCCGCCCTTGAGCCGAGTCCCCGCCTGAAACACCAGTGCGCCAGTTTCTGCGGCCTCATCGAGGCCAGTGATTTCCATACCCTTAGGATAGCTGTCGGGGTAGCCCTCGGCGGCCACCACCACACAGGCGGCGGCACCGGGCTTCCACTGTAGGTCTAGGGAGTCGAGTCGCCCTTCAATGCAGGCCAGCATCGCCTCCTCTAGGGGGGTCTCTAGCAAAGGCAGCACCGCCTGGGTCTCAGGGTCGCCAAAGCGGCAGTTAAACTCCACCACCTTGGGCACGCCCTCGGGGGTGATCATCAGCCCGGCGTAGAGAATGCCGCGATAGTCGATGCCGAGGCGGCGCAGGGTGGCGATCGCCGGTTCTAGCACGTCGCGCTGCACCCGCTCCATGATCGCTGGGGTGATTACCGGAGTGGGCGCGTAGGCCCCCATGCCGCCGGTATTTGGCCCGGTGTCGCCCTCGCCGATGGCCTTGTGGTCTTGGGCGGGCACCAGGGGACGAATGGTTTGGCCGTCGGTGAGGGCCAGTACCGAGGCCTCTTGACCCACCATAAATTCTTCGATCACCACCGAGCTACCCGCCACCCCAAACTTGCCGCTAAAGACCTCGATCACCGCCTGGGCGGCGGCCTCTGGGGTGTGGGCCACGGTCACGCCCTTGCCCGCCGCCAGCCCGTCGGCCTTGACCACGATGGGCACCCTCTGCTGTTCAACATAGGCCAGGGCGGCCGCTTCATCGTCAAACACAGCCGCCTGGGCAGTGGGGATGCCCGCCTCGACCATCAGCGCCTTGGCCCAGGCCTTGCTGGCCTCGATCTGGGCCCCCGCCTGGCAGGGGCCAAACACCTTCAGCCCCTGGCCCTGTAAGTAGTCGGCAATGCCATCGGCTAGGGGCTGCTCGGGGCCAACCACCACCAGTTCTAGATTGTTGACCAGGGCAAAGCGGGCGATGCCCTCAAAGTCGCTGGGGTTGAGGGGCAGGTTGCGGCAGTGGGCCAGGGTGGCGGTGCCACCGTTGCCGGGCACGCAAACCACCTCGGTGATCTTGGGCGACTGCAACAGCGCCCAGGCCAGAGTATGTTCACGGCCACCGCTGCCGACCACAAGAGCTTTCACAGGCTATCTCCCGAAAATTAGCGGTTCCCATTGTCCCACGTTGGCCGTCAAAACGGTGGCCAAACAGTGGCCAAATTTGCTTGGCCACTGGCTCGGTATCGAGGTCATAGGCCCAGTTTGCCCTCAGACGACGTGGGCGGCAGGTGGCGGGGCAGGGTGACCGTAAAGGTGGTGCCCTGCCCCACCTGACTCTCGACGGCGATGGTACCGCCCATAATCGTGACCAGTGATTGCACAATCGCCAACCCCAGCCCGGTACCGGGCCGCTGGCGGCGAATGCTTTGGTCGACCTGGCGAAAAGCTTCAAAAATGTGGGGGAGCTGCTCTGCGGCGATGCCAATGCCGGTGTCGGCAACGGTCAGGGTGATGTGGTTGGGGACGGCTTCACGCAGGGTGATATTGACCTGGCCGCGATCGGTAAATTTGATGGCATTAGACACCAGGTTGGTCAGCACTTGACGCAGGCGGTGTTCGTCGCCCGTCACCACCGGGTCAGACAGGCTCAGCCGGCTTTCGAGGGTGATGGTTTTGCCGTCGGCCAGCGATCGCAGATCTGACAGCGTGGCCTGCACCAGCCGGTGCAAATGCACGGGGGTGGGGTTGAGCGACAGCCGCTGGGCCTCTAGCTTTGACAGGTCTAGAATGTCGTTGACCAGGCTGAGCAAATTTTTGCCGTTGGTAAAAATTCGCTTCACCATCTCCGCCTGGTGAGAGGTCAGTGGCCCCTTCGACTGGCTGTCGAGAATCTGTGAGAACCCTAAAATCGCGTTTAGGGGAGTTCTCAACTCGTGGGACATGGTGGCCAAAAACTCAGACTTGACCCGATAGGCGGAGAGCAGCTTGAGGTTTTGATCTTCGATGTAGCGACGCTGACGCTCAAGTTCTTCGTTTTGCTGGGTGAGCAGCAGGTTGCTCTGCTGTAGCTGGGCCAAAGCGGTCGATTCTCGCTGCTCAGCCTCCTGCACCCGCAGCGCATTGCGCAGCAGCAGCGCCAGGCGATCAGGCGACACCCTCGTCTTGACTAAATAGTCGCTGGCCCCAGCCTTCATCAGCTCGACCGCAATCTGCTCATCGCCCTGGCCAGTCAGCACCACCAGCGGCAGGGTAACGCCCTCGGCCCGCAGCTGGCGAATAAGAGACAACCCGTCTTGCTCAGGCAGTCGATAGTCTAAGAACACACAGTCGTAGGCATGATTGCCAAGCTGGGCAATGGCCTGCTCAGCGCTAGCCACCTCAGTAACCTGTACTACCAAGTCAGCGCGGTCTAGGGCACGGCGAATGGCCATGCGATCTACCGCATCATCATCCACCAGCAACAGTTCTAGCGCTTTACCCATGTGCTCAGCCCCTGATCCCCTGGCCCACAGCGGCTGCCACCGAGCCTGCTTAGGGAATTTCACACAGCGCCCAGTATTGATTTAAGGCTGCCATTACCTCGGCAAAAATAGCAAAGGTAACTGGCTTAAGAATATAGCCTGCGACGTTCAGCCGGTACGCCTCAAGGCGATCTCGATCAGCATCAGAGGTAGTGAGCACGACGACCGGGGTTGACTTAAGCAATTCGTCTTGACGCAGCTCCTGCAAGAATTCTAGCCCGTTCATTTTGGGCATGTTGATGTCGAGCAATACCAGTCGGCGGTGCCCTGGCACTGCGGTAGAGTCGTTGCCCCGCAGCATTTTGAGCGCGTCTAGGCCATTGTGGGCCACGTACAGAGGGTTGTCGATATGGTTCCGCTCAAAGGCTCGCCGAACGTTCATCACGTCCACCTCGTCATCTTCGACGAGTAGAACATTCACCTGTCGCTTTCTCATAAACATGCTCCTGTGAC
>DAIPYU010000146.1:0-10997 GCA_036782635.1 Nodosilinea sp. CTOTU7353 | reverse complement strand
TTATGTCGTTGAATCGTTCCTTGGCTACGGTGTTAGCCCTGGCCACCCTCGTGCCCTTGGCGGCCTGCGGCAGGGGCATGGATGCCACCCATGAGGGACATGGCGGCATGCACGAAGGCCACGGTGACGCCATGATGCACGGCGGTCACGGTGCCGATGGTCATGCGATGGATCTTGGCCCCGCCGATGCCACCTACGACCTGCGCTTTATTGACGGCATGATCCCCCATCACGAGGGGGCGGTGGTGATGGCCGAGGCGGCAATCGAAAATTCTCAACGGCCCGAAATTCGCCAACTGGCGGAAGCAATCATCGCGGCCCAGGAGGTAGAAATTGCCCAGATGGAGCAATGGCGGGCCGAGTGGTACTCGGACGCTCCTACCGAGCCGGTGATGTACCACGTCGAGATGAACCACGACATGCCTATGAGCCCAGAGATGATCTCAGCCATGCGCATGGATCTGGATCTGGGCGGGGCCGACGAGGAGTTTGACCTGCGCTTTATCAACGCGATGATTCCTCACCATGTGGGAGCGGTGGAAATGGCGGAGGATTTGCAGGGTAAGAGCGATCGCCCCGAACTTCTCGCCCTGGCCGACGACATCATCACCTCCCAGCAGGCCGAGATCGACCAAATGGAAGCCTGGAGGCAGGAGTGGTACGGGCAGTAGGCTCATATCACGCCAACGCTTTAGAGTTGGCTTGTAGCCAGTGGCGCTCCAGCGCCCCGTTCCTAGAGGACGCTGGAGCGCCACTAAATGAGTTTCCACGCGGAGCGTAGGAACGATAAAAAATAATGTTAGAGCGGTAGGCATTTTAGATCGTGATCTAAAACGCCTACCGCTTTTTGTAGTCTAGGGAACCAAACAACTCAGGATATTAAACGCAAAAATAAGAAATAGATGACATTGGCAGGGACAAAATTAATTTTGTCCTGAATGCCGTGGCGGCTCCTCGAAAGCAGTGACCAAGAGACAACCGCATAAAAAAATAATCGGTTTCTCTTTTGGTGTCCTATTTAGAGCGAGCGAGTCGAGCAATGAGAACATACCTTTTGTCTAAGATTCCGCTGTGTGTAATGGCTTTTGCTGGGGCCGCTGTTGTCCTGGGTGTATTGGGTCAACCTAGCCAGGCACGGCCTTTTCCAGGTCGAGTGTTTGGTTGTAGCATTCCCGGTGATGCTGTGAGAGATAATCCGTTTGGCCTTGGGGCACAGCCCGCCAATGCGTTAATCGTAACCACGAGTGAGCATTCAGGTGTTCCAGTTCAAGGGTCAATTGCTACTTTTTCTCAGGTAGGAAATGTCTCTGGTCAAGGGCGCTGTATTGAGGCTAGGGATCGTCTCAATGCGCTCAATATTCCAGAGCTTGCTGACTGGGTTTTTGATATTGGCACGACAGCCTTTGGCGATCCAGCAATCTGTTTTAGACCGCCCGGCGGATTCTGCGGCACCATGACCTCAGCGATCAGTAGCCAACTGCCCAACGGAGCTAATTCCTTCCACGTGTTTGCCTTGGCAACAGGGCAGACCACCCCCGCTGTGGCGGTTGGTCGCCTGACTACCAACATGGGTTTTATGATGGAAGCCCGGAACAGTCTGCCGATTCGAGACTAGGCGATTACCTAGAGCCTTCAGGTAGTAAATCTAGCTATTTGAAGTAGAACTAAAAGCCCTGTGCTCTCTGTCCAGTTACAGGGGGAGCAGGGTTTTTAATTGCAGTCGACTTGCTGCTAAGACTTGGTGAAGTTGGGCTTAAAGGGTGTTTGCGCGGCCCTGAGGTTGGCATTGAGCTTGTGGGTGAGTAGGGCTGTTCTGGCTCAGGCGGCGCTGCTCCTTAGCGCCTAATCGTCTGGCTATGTCTAATTCTAGATTCGCTTTGGCTAGCCCCGGTTGAGCTGGGCAAACGCCGTTTGCCCCTACGCAGTCCGCCTGATTGGAATCGGGGGTATGTGATTCGGATTTGGTATAAGGCTGCGGTTGAGTCTAGGGCAGATCTAACCCAAAAACAGCTTGTAGGCGGGGTTTTGGTTCTCATCCCAGTACTGGTAGCCCAGCTTGTCTAAAAACTCCTGCCACTGCTCCATCTCGTGGGGCGGCACCTGAATGCCCGTGACAATACGGCCGTAGTCAGAGCCGTTGTTGCGGTAGTGAAACAGGCTGATGTTCCAGTCGGGGCTCATGGCGTTGACAAATTTCATCAGCGCGCCGGGGCGCTCCGGAAACTCAAAGCGGTAGAGCAGTTCGTCGTAGGCCAGGGGTGACTTGCCGCCCACCATGTGGCGCAGGTGCATTTTCGAGAGTTCGTCGTCGGTCAGGTCTAGGGTCTTGAGGCCCTCAGCCTCGAAGCGCTGGGCCATCTTTTGGGCATCGGCGCGGCCCTGCACCTCTAGGCCAACGAAGATGTGGGCCTCATGGTTGTCGGCGATGCGGTAGTTAAACTCGGTCAGGTTGCGGGTGCCAATGCATTCGCAGAATGACTTGAGGCTGCCCGGTGTTTCGGGAATGGTGACGGCAAAGATGGCTTCGCGGTGCTCGCCGATTTCAGCTCGCTCGGCGACAAACCGCAGCCGGTCGAAGTTCATGTTGGCCCCGCAGGCGATCGCCACCAGGGTTTGATCGACAATGCCCTCGCGCTCGACGTAGGCCTTGGCTCCGGCGATCGCCAGCGCCCCCGCCGGTTCCAAGATTGATCGCGTGTCCTCAAATACATCTTTGATAGCGGCACAGATGTCGTCGGTGCCCACCAAAATCACCTCGTCCACATACTGCTGACAGAGGCGAAAGGTCTCTTCGCCCACCTGACGCACGGCAACGCCGTCGGCAAACAGCCCCACCTGGGTTAGCTTGACTCGTTCTCCGGCTTTGAGCGATCGCGCCATGGCATCGGCCTCGATCGGCTCCACGCCGATGATCTTGATCTCGGGCCGCAGCCGCTTGACGTAGGCCGCAATGCCCGCAATCAGCCCGCCGCCGCCGATCGCCACAAAAATCGCGTGGATGGGCCGCGGGTGCTGGCGCAAAATCTCCATGCCGATGGTGCCCTGTCCAGCGATCACATCGGGGTCGTCGAAGGGGTGCACAAAGACTAGGCCCTTCTCGGCCTCTAGCTGGCGGGCGTAGGCGTAAGCATCGTCGTAGGTCTCACCGTAGAGCACCACCTCACCGCCCCGCGCCCTGACCGCGTTGACCTTCATGGCGGGCGTCGTCGTGGGCATGACGATCATGGCGCGGGTGCCCAGGTGCTTGGCCCCCAGCGCCACCCCCTGGGCATGGTTGCCCGCCGACGACGCCACCACCCCCTGGGCCAGCTGCTCGGGCGACAGGTGGGCCATTTTGTTGTAGGCCCCCCGCAGTTTGAACGAAAACACCGACTGCATATCTTCTCGCTTGAGCAGCAGCCGATTTTGCAGCCGGGCCGACAGGTTGGGGGCTACCTCCAGGGCGGTTTCCTGCGCCACATCGTAAACTCGGGCGGTGAGAATGCGTTCGAGGTAGTCGGTAGCCATTGCAGAAAGAGAGGTGAAGGGGTAAACCCTCATCTTACGGCGATGACGCCCCTAGGTTAATAATGGTGGAGAGGCGGGTTGTCATCAGCTTCAAGGCATCCAGCATTTGGCCAATTTCGTCATTGCCGCCCGTAGTTTGCCTTTCAGGTGTTGGGTGCTAGGTTTTAGGAACAGTTGGCTGACTTCTGCCCCAGAGGACTTCTGCCCCAGAGTATTCGGAGTATCAGGAGGGGCAACAGTCTCTCATGTCTTAAATGTGATTCTGGGGAAATGTGACGCCGGGTCACCCCCCCGCAGAAAAGCCTGGGATCGGTAGTTCTGACTGCCGCATCCTGCGGTAAAGTTGCAGGTGAAATTGGCGCAGTGCCGTGGTCTATGCCCCTTCGTTTCCCGCTTCGGTCTAAGGCTCCAGGCCCCAGCTCCACCGGGGCGGTACAGGTCTGGGTGGGGGCAAGACCCGGCCCCTGGCGCTGGCTGGGGCGGTTGTTGCTGGTGAGTGCGGGGCTGGGCGGCGGGCTGCTGCTGCTGGGGCTGAGCTTTCGCCTGGGGCTGCGGCTGATGCTCAATCCCGAGGCGCTGCCCCAGATCTTGGCTCAGGTCTTGGCTCAGGGGATGCGATCGCATCCCCTGAGCCTGGCCCCAGCGGCCAGCTTCGACGATCTGCGGCGACAGGCCGAGGCTGCCCAGCAGCGCCTGGGAGACCATCTAGGGCTGGGGGATGGGTTTGTGCTGGTGCCGGTGCTGGAGGCTGAGACCGAAACCCTGGTGTCTCTGGCCCTGTTTCAACGTCGGGGGGGGGAGGGCCAGGGGGATGAGGGCGAGTTGAGCGCGATCGCCACCCTGGCCATCGATCCCCTGCCCAAAGACACCGTACTGGCTCCCTTTCGCAATAGTTCTCAAACGCCTACGGCGGTGCCCGCCACCTTCCCCCTCACTCAGGTGGTGCTGCTACCATCTCCCCCGGAGGCCAGTGAGGGTGTCTGGCTCACCCTAGAGGGCACCTGGCAGCAGCAGGGGCTCACCCTGCGCTACGGGCACCTGCTCCACGTCGACCTCCCAACCCAGGCAGACTCCCAAGCCCAGGGGCTGACCCTGCTGGAACCCTGGAGCAGCCCGGCCAACCGCCCGCCCCAGTGGGCCGACCTCGACGGCGACGGGCCGAGCGATTTAATCATTGATGAAACCGTGGGGTTAGAACCCGCGCTGCGCGGCTGGCAGGTGATGGCCGGGGCCAGGCCGCGCTTGCAGCCGGTGTCGTGGCTGCGGGTGCCGGTGGATGCCGGGGCCAAAGCTGTGACCTACCAGCAGGCGCTGCGCCTAGCCCGAGGGGGGCTGTGGCACCAGGCACTGGCTCACCTGGCCGACCTCAAGCCGGCCTTAGATCAGGGGTGGAACCCAGCGGCGGAGGCACAGCTGAGGCTGATGGAGCGCCACGCCGCCATCACGCAGCGCCAGGCCGAGCAAGACTGGTCAACCCCTGCCCAATACATTCTGGCGCTGCTGATTGACGGTCGTTGGGAGGCGGCGCTGGCTCAGCTAGAACAATCTCCCAGTCTGGTGCCGGCGGTGATCGGTCGTCTGGGGGCCGACCGGGGCCAAATGTGGAACCGCATCAGCGCTGCCGCCGCCCTGCCTGACCCGCCGCCAGCGGTCTATGTGTGGGGGGGGCTGGCCATCAAGGCCCAGCAAAACCAGCCCAACAACCTAGTGGGTGCCTCCCAAGACTGGCTAGATCGTCAGCCGGTGCCCGCCCTGGCGCGCCAGCGGTTGGCTACGGTGCTCACAGCCCTCACAACTAATCAAGGGACAACCGTGGCCAGCGCTAGGGACAGTGCCGGGGCAGGAGCGGAGGCGATCGCCACTGTCACCAACAATCTTGAGGCCGGCCAGCCCTTTGGGGCGATCGCCCTGGCCCCCGCCGAAGCCTTCATTGGCCAGGGCAACCCGATCGCCGCGCCCCCCGCCGGGTACGCCGCCCCAGGCCAGTCCCTCGATGCGGGGCTGGGCCAGTGGTACGCCGTGGATCTGCGGGCTGTGCGCCAAGACCAGGGTTGGCAGCGGGGCAGTCTGGCCCTGCCCCCCGACACTAACCCAGCGGCGGCCTGGTCGGTGGTGCAGCCTGCGGCCCAGGCGGCTCCCCAGATCCTGCGCTGGGTCAGCCCCGCTACCGGGGTGACCGCCCCTCTCACCGTGCGGGGGCTAAGGCTCGCCAACGACAACCCCACCCTGTTGGCCACCGGCCCGGCGGTGATGCCCTCCTCGCCGCCGCCGCTGGTGTTTTCTGAGGGGGCGCTGATGTGGCTCGATGCCAGCCAGGGGCAGAGGCCTGATGCCGGGGCGATCGCCGCCGCTGCCACCGCTGTTTTTGGCGGCCAAACGCCACCCCCAGACTGGGCCACCACCCTGGCTACCCAGCACCGTCTAGATCTCACTGGCGACGGCCAAGCGGAACGAGTGCTGACCTGGAATCAGGCCGCCCTAGCACAGCTCCAGGGCTGGCGGGTGCAGGTGGAGCCGACCGCGCCCAAGACCATAGTTCTGGGCCAAGACAACCGAGTGCTGTACAGCGATCTGTTTGCCCCCCAAACCCTGGTAGCCCTCACCAGCCCGGCAACGGGGTGGCCCGTCGGCCTGCTGGTCTATCGGTCGGGGGGGTATGACCTGCTGGCTTGGCTGGCCGCTGCCCAGCGGTTTGAGTAACTCTGGCCGACTAAAACTCGATGCTGTCGGGGGTGCGGGGGAAGGGGATGACATCGCGGATGTTGCCCATGCCGGTCATAAACTGCACCAGGCGCTCAAAGCCAAGGCCAAAACCCGCGTGGGGCACGGTGCCAAAGCGGCGCAGGTCGAGGTACCACCAGTAGTCTTCTAGGGGCAAACCGGCCTCCTGAATGCGGCGCTCTAGCACGTCGAGGCGCTCTTCCCGCTGGGAGCCGCCGATGATTTCGCCCACCTTGGGGGCCAGCACGTCCATGGCGGCCACGGTCTCACCGCCGTCGTTGAGGCGCATGTAGAAGGCTTTGATGCCGGTGGGGTAGTCGGTGACGATGACGGGCTTTTTGAACAGGTCTTCTGCCAGGTAGCGCTCGTGCTCTGACTGGAGGTCAATGCCCCACGCGACCGGAAACTCGAATTTTTTGTCGGCTTTCTCCAGCAGCTTCACCGCCTCGGTGTAGGTGATGCGCTCGAAGGTGTTGTGAATGATGTTGTCGGCGGTGGCCAGCACCGAGTCGTCGATGCGCTGGTTAAAAAACTCCATGTCTTCGGGGCACTCGTTTAGCACCGAGCTGAAGATGTACTTGAGGAATTCTTCGGCCAGATCCATGTTGCCGGTCAGGTCGCAGAAGGCCATCTCCGGCTCCACCATCCAAAACTCGGCCAGGTGGCGGGAGGTGTTGGAGTTTTCGGCTCGAAAGGTGGGGCCAAAGGTGTAGACGTTACTAAAGGCCATGGCCATGATCTCGGCTTCGAGCTGGCCGCTGACGGTGAGGTAGGCGGGCTTGCCGAAGAAGTCTTGGCTGTAGTCCACGGCCCCTTCTTTGGTTTTGGGCGGGTTGGCCAGGTCTAGCCCGGTGACGGCAAACATTTCGCCTGCCCCCTCGCAGTCGCTGGCGGTGATGATCGGGGTGTGCATCCACAAAAAGCCGCGCTCCTTGAAGAACTGGTGGATGGCCTGGGCGCAGGCGTTGCGCACGCGAAAGACTGCGCCGAGGGTGTTGGTGCGCGATCGCAAATGCCCCAGCGTCCGCAGATACTCAAACGAGTGGCGCTTTTTCTGCAAAGGATAGGTCTCGCCATCCGCTGTACCAAAGACGGTGATGCTCTGCCCCTGCAATTCCACCCGCTGGCCTTTGCCGGGCGATTCTACCAGGGTGCCGCCAATCTCCACTGAGGAACCGGTGGTGAGGTCTTTGACTACGGTGTCATAGCCCGCCAGGTCGGCATTGAGCACCACCTGCAACCCCGCCATAGAAGAGCCGTCGTTCACCTCCACAAAGGTGATGCCCTTGGCCTCGCGCTTAGTGCGTACCCAGCCCTGGATGGTGGCAGTCTGGCCCGGTTCGCCAGCGTGCAGAATGTCTCGAATGCGCGGCATAGTCGTGGTGAGTTGTAGTGGTTTTGAGGTTGTTACCTATTCTGACCTACAGCGGCGGTGAAAAGAGCGCCCAGGTCAAACAACCGACGGCTAGCTAGAGACTCTGAACCTGGCCCTGCGGCCAACAGCGCCCGGACGACTAGCCGAATTACTCAACAAAGGTATTCTCAGCTACAAAACCGCCCAATTTTTGCCCTTAATATCCATAGTGCAAATTTCTGTGAACTCTAACTTTACTTTTGGCTGAGGTTGAGGCGTACCGGGTGCAGGTGCTGAAGCGTCTTGCTAAAAGCTAGTTATGGTGGATTTAAGTCACCATATTCTACGGTTAGGGCTCACTCTAATGCTGGGGTTTTATGCCTCAAAGTTGACTTAGGGTAATGGGCCTAGGTTGGCTAAATGGTCGTCAAGTCTAGGTCGGTGATCTGTTAACCCCAGCTGTTTTTGAGGTTTTTCATGTTTGTCTAAGGGGTGCTTTTAGGCCGCTGAGACTATAGGCGTTGTAGCCAGAAATTTCCCAGTTCGGGGTTGCCAGTTTCTGATACTGCAATGTGGTTTTTTCAAAGCTATCTAACGGTAGGCCCCTCAGGCTTTTCTCTTGCATATGCTCTTCTCTTGCCTGTATCTGATGCGATCGCGGCCGAGGCCGTAGATTCCCCCAGCCCGATTAGCCCTAGAGCATTCTGCCCTAGAGCAATCAGATGGGTCCTTCGATGAGCCGAGCCGCGACTCTGCTTCTCAATGACAGTGAATACCCCGCTTAATTGCTTAACAACTTAGGAGACTACGTATGAGTGGAAACGAATTGCGCGCCCAGGCCATTGCCAGCATTGCCTGCCGCCCCAAGGTATCTGTAAAAAGTCCGGGGCGGCTCGAAGAGCTGTGGGCCAAAGATGTCTTCAGCCTGAGCAAAATGCAGGAATGTCTGCCTAAGTCGGTGTTTAAGTCGCTGCAAAAAACCATCACCACGGGCGCACCCCTCGACATGTCGGTGGCCGATGTCGTGGCCGTAGCCATGAAAGACTGGGCGACCTCTAAGGGGGCGCTCTACTACTCCCACATGTTCTACCCGCTGACCAACGCCACCGCCGAGAAGCACGACGGCTTTATCTCGGTGCAGAGCGACGGGTCGGTAATTTCAGAATTTTCCGGCAAAGTGCTGGTGCAGGGCGAACCCGACGGCTCCAGCTTCCCCAACGGCGGCATTCGCTCCACCTTTGAGGCCCGCGGCTACACCGCCTGGGATGTGACTAGCCCCGCCTTTGTGATGGAGACCGAAAACGGCGTCACCCTCTGCATTCCCACCGTGTTTGTGTCGTGGACTGGGGAAGCCCTCGACAAGAAAACCCCGCTGCTGCGCTCCAACGCCGCCATGAGCAAGGCCGCTACCCGCGTACTCAAGCTACTGGGCCATAGCGAGGTCGCCCCGGTCAACTCCAGCTGCGGCGCTGAGCAAGAATATTTCTTGGTCGATGCCAACTTCGCCACCGTGCGCCCCGACCTGCTGCTGGCGGGCCGCACCCTGTTTGGCAAGGCCCCGGCCAAGGGCCAGCAGTTCGACGACCATTATTTCGGTGCCATCCCCGAGCGCGTCCAGGTCTTCATGCAGGATGTAGAAGAAAAGCTCTACCGCCTGGGCATTCCGGCCAAAACCCGCCACAACGAAGTCGCCCCCGGTCAGTTTGAAATCGCCCCCTTCTTCGAAGCGGCCAACGTGGCCAGCGACCACCAGCAGCTGATTATGACCGTGCTGCGCAACACCGCCAAAAAGCACGGCTTTGTCTGTCTGCTGCACGAGAAGCCCTTTGCGGGCATCAACGGCTCGGGCAAGCACGTCAACTGGTCGGTGGGCAACCCCACCCAGGGCAACCTGCTTGACCCCGGCGATACCCCCCACTCCAACGCCCAGTTTCTGGTGTTCTGCGGTGCCGTGATTCGCGGCGTGCACAAGTACGGGCCGCTGTTGCGAGCGGTGATTGCCAGCGCCAGCAATGACCACCGCCTGGGGGCCAACGAAGCGCCGCCGGCGATCATCTCGATCTACCTGGGCAGCCAGCTGCAGGATGTGTTTGACCAGATCGCCTCGGGCGAGGTCACGGGCTCCCAGAGCAAGGGCGATATGGATCTTGGCGTGCCGACCCTGCCGATCTTTCCGAAGGATGCCGGCGATCGCAACCGCACCTCGCCCTTTGCCTTTACCGGCAACCGCTTTGAGTTTCGCGCCGTTGGCTCGGGCCAATCCGTCGCCGGGCCGCTGGTAGCGATGAACACCATTCTGGCCGACTCGTTGGACTGGGTAGCCGACCAGCTTGAGGCTAAACTGGGCAGCGGCGTTGAACTCAACGTCGCCATCCACGACATCCTGCGCGACATTATTCGCGACCACGGGGCTGTGGTGTTTAACGGCAACGGCTACTCCAGCGAGTGGCACGAAATGGCCGTCAACGAGCGGGGGTTGAGCAACCTGCGCACCACCGCCGACGCCCTGCCGGTGCTGCGCGAGCAGTACATCGAAGATCTGTTCGCCAAAGAAAAGGTGCTCTCCCCGGTGGAACTGGGCAGCCGTTTTGAGGCTTACTCAGAGCAGTACATCCAGCACATTGAGGTCGAAGCCAAGCTGGTGATCAGCATGACCAAGACCATCATCTACCCCGCCGCCGTGCGGTATATGGGCGAGTTGGCCCAGGCCATCGACAGCCTTGGTGGGCTGGGCGTTGAGTTTGGCAACGACAGCGTGGTCAAGATTGCCGACCTCACCAAGTCGATGGTGGCCTCGGTGGGCGAGTTAGAGGATTTGCTGACTAAGCACTTTATGTCGGTGGAAGAGCACATGCAGTTTTGCGCTCAGACCGTGCGCCCCCTGATGGATCAGGTGCGCGAGTACGCCGATGCCCTAGAGGGCGAAGTCGCCGACGACCTCTGGCCCCTACCCACCTACCAGGAGATGCTGTTCATCAAGTAGGGGCAAACGGAAAAGGGTCTACGGTGTACGGTTCACAGTTTAGGTCATCCCCCGTGAACCGTACACCTTGCACCGTGAACCCTTCCCCTACATTTCAGAGTTCTACCCCCGTCCCGTGAGCAAGACCAACGCCGCCCGCATTCTTGATCGCCTTAAACTGGCCTACGATCTGCTGGAGTACGAGGTTGACCCCGACGACCTGGCCGCTGAGAGCACGGCTGAGAAGCTGGGCCTACCCGCCGAGCAGGTGTTTAAGACGCTGGTGGCCAGGGGCGATCGCACCGGGGTCTGCCTTGCCGTTATCCCCGGCAGCGCCCAGCTTGACTTAAAAGCCCTGGCGGTGCTGGCGGGCGATCGCAAAACCGATACCGTCGCCCTCAAAGAGGTGCAGCCCCTCACCGGCTACATTCGCGGCGGCGTCACCGCCCTGGG
>DAIPYU010000145.1:0-11077 GCA_036782635.1 Nodosilinea sp. CTOTU7353 | reverse complement strand
TCACTCTGACAGAATGACACCAGGTACAAGAACTTAACTTTGCCTATGCATTACACAATAGTCCGGACACTTTTCTTGCCAAGCGCTGAGACCCTGGACTTCTCGTTGCCCAGGTCACTGCGGAATAGGCATGGAACCTGCATTCTACCGTTGGCCGACAAAAACTGTCCGGAGCGTTGATTACAATTAGCCTCACTTATAAAGTTCTCTTAAGATCTATACTGTATACGAAGATACAATTCTGACTGCGCTCGTAGACAGACGAATCGATTTTGAGCGCGTGTCATTCTCTAATAGATAGCCGAGTCGAATTAATTGTAAGAAGGAAGCTTAGAGGGTACCCCCGGCCTCGGGGGTACTTCCACTATCCCCATCAGCATCTTCTATTTAATTGCTCCCACCTGCTTAGGAAAGTTTTGGGCCAAGGGTTTGTGGTCAAGGGATAGGGCGAAAGAAGGTTTGAAAAACCGTGGCTTGTAGACCCTGGCGTGCTCTCACGGCTGAATCCAGCTATCGATAACCTACGCACTGGATATCTGGGGACTCTATCTGTTGGCAGCATTGACCTGGGGGTTTTGGTCTTTCTAGAGCGATCGCAACGCTTGCTCATCACCGATAACTGCGCCGGTATGCCAGGTCATTTAGAAGCTCACTGGTCAGCCGGTTGCCACCTCTACGGATTGCTGTGGGTTCGCCCTAGGACACCGATACGTGTTCTAAGCCAAGAGCTGCGGTTGATTGGGGAAACTACCCAGGCTGAAGAATGAATGGGATGTTCTAGATTGACTTCCCTTTTGACATAGCATCGTGGGGGCACCTTCACAGTCCTCAATAATCAACAGTCGCCCCCCGATGTAGGTAAGAAAAGAGCTGTAGCGATCGCGATTAACGAGTCTTGACAAACCCAAGACTCCATCAGAAGCAATCATAATAAAATTCAGAGTCAGACTACAGTACTCGCCGGTTAGACTACCCGCATGGATATTCTCGACCAAATTCGCCTCGACTACGAGCGGTTCCCCCACGACCAGAGCTACCACCTCTACGCCGAAGACGTGCACTTTAAAGACCCGCTCAACGAGTTTCGCGGCGTTGAGCGCTACCGACGCATGATTGGCTTCATTGACCGCTGGTTTAAAGATATTGATTTGCAACTGCACGAGATCAAGTACGCCCAACCCAACCAGATCGAGACTCGCTGGACGCTGAGTTGGGTAGCACCCGTACCCTGGCAGCCCCCCATGAGCATTCCTGGCCGCAGCGAGCTAGGGATCAGCGAAGCTGGCAAGGTGATCTCCCATATTGACTATTGGGATTGCTCTCGCCTGTCGGTCTTGGGGCAGCTGTTGCCAAACAAGCGCTAAATTTGGTCGGGAGCAATGCCGAGCTCGCGCAGGCGATCGGCCCTTGCTTGGGCTGTTTCAGTATCAGTGGGTAGCCAATATTCCTCAGCATTGCACCATCGCAGCCAGTGACCCCAGATACTTTCAAACTCCCCTCCCCAAATGCCCAGACCGATATTTAAATCCTCTAACCCAAGGGCTTTAGGCAGAGAGTCTATGGCTTGCTCTCATGGCCATCGTAGAGCTGGGGCACGCCAACGGCCAAGAACCAGTCGGGCCGCCTGTGCCATAGAGGATGGTGAACGTCGTAATCAAGGTTTAGATCAGACCCCGTGAACCACTGGAATAGATCATCGCTGGCCAGAGCAACAGAGTTGATTCCTATTGTAAGTAAGGGAAATTGTGCTCCTGATGTAGGCGCATAGGGTGACCAAAGCCCTGATCGCTGCCAAAATTAAGATTGGCTTCGCAGAGGGCAACAATATGAGATTTCTACAAAAGACTTTGGCAGGCTTTTTCTTCCTGGTGGGCCTGCCCGTTGTGCTGCTTGCCCTGTTGCAGTTGACCAATCCCAACACCAGTCAGGAGGATCGCGACGGAGCCTCAGCCGCACTGTTTATCCTGGGGTTTCCACCTACGGCGTTAGGGAGCTGGCTGGTGTGGAACCTGCGTCATAGTAGCAAACAATCGTCGCAGACGGCCCTACAAGAGCGAGAGCAGCTATTCCTAGAGCTGCTGCAAAGCCACGGAGGCAAACTCACCGTGCTTCAGTTCGCGGCCACCGTCAAGATGCCCGTAGACGAAGCCAAGCTATTTCTTGACCAAAAGGCCAAGGCCCTAGATGCCACCTTCGACGTTTCTGACACCGGAGCCGTGGTGTATCAATTTCCGGTTTGATCTAGTCCCTAGAGATATTCACGACCCAGGTAGGGTTGTAGCACCTCGGGCACCCGCACCGAGCCGTTGGCTTCTTGATAGTTTTCGAGAATGGCGGCCATGGTGCGGCCAATGGCCAGCCCCGAGCCGTTGAGGGTGTGGACATACTGGGTGCCCTTTTGACCAGCCTCTTTGAAGCGCACGCTGGCGCGGCGGGCTTGAAAATCTAAACAGTTCGAGCAGCTGGAGATCTCCCGATAGCTGTCAGAAGACGGCATCCACACCTCAAGGTCGTAGGTTTTGCAGCTAGAAAAGCCCAGGTCGCCAGTACACAGCGCCAGCACCCGGTAGGGGAGCTTGAGCTGTTGCAGAATGTCTTCAGCGTCCTTGACCAGCGCCTCTAACTCGTCGAAGGAATGGTCGGGGTGGACGAACTTGTACATCTCCACCTTGTTGAACTGGTGGAGGCGGATCAACCCCCGCGTATCTTTGCCGTAGCTGCCCGCCTCGCGGCGAAAGCAGGGGGTGTAGGCGCAGTAGTGAATGGGCAGCTGATCGGCAGCTAGAATGTCGTCGCGGTGCAGGTTGGTGAGGGGCACCTCGGCGGTGGGGGTGAGCCACAGGTCGTCGTGGCGGCACTGAAAGCTCTCTTCGGCAAACTTGGGTAGTTGCCCTGAGGCGGTGAGCGCCGCTGAGTTGACCAGGTAGGGGGGAATGATTTCGTCGTAGCCCGCCTTGGTGTGGCGATCAAGCATGAAGGAGATCAGCGCTCGCTCAAGGGCAGCACCGGTGCCCTTGAGCACCACAAACCGGCTCTGGGCTATCTTTTCGGCGGCGCGCTTAAAGTCTAAAATGCCGAGGGTTTCGCCGATTTCCCAGTGGGGTTTGGCCGGGGCCTGGGGCAGGTACTCGTCGCCCCAGCGGCGCACTTCTACATTTTCGGTTTCGTCTTTGCCGACGGGGGTGGTGTCGCTGGGCAGGTTGGGCAGGCCGAGCAAAATCGCTTCGATCTGGGCCTTGATCTCGCGCTCTTGGGGTTCGAGGGTTTGCAGCTCGGTTTTGACCTGGTTGCCTTCGTCCTTGAGGGCGGCGACTTCGGGGCCGTTGGGGGCGGCACCAGCTTTGATGGTTTGGCCCACCTGCTTGCCGATCTCGTTGCTGCGGGCCTGGAGCTGCGATCGCCCTGTCTCGATCTTGCGCTGCTCCCGATCTAGCTTCAGCAGAGCGCTCAGGTCATACTCCCCACGCTTGCCCAGGGCGGCTTGAACCCGCTCTGGATTTTCTCTTATCTGCTTTAGATCCAGCACAGCAATCCTCTACAACTTGGCCCTTGGGCAACAACGCCAAGAAAATAGGATATCAGCAAATACAGTAGGTGCTGGGTGTCGGGTGTCGGGTTTTAGGTGTCGGGTGTTGGGTTTCCTTGATACCTGACACCCGACACCCAATACCCTATCCGCCCTACCCAACACCCGACCCGCCCTAAAACACCTGCTCGATCTCGGCGATCTCAGGAATAAACTCGCGCAGGCGGCGCTCGATGCCCATGCGCAGGGTCATAGCGGAGCTGGGGCAAGAGCCGCAGGCTCCCTGCAGGCGCAGCTTAACGATGGGGCCGTCGATTTCGACTAGCTCCACATTGCCGCCGTCAGCCAGCAGGTAGGGGCGCAGCTCGTCTAAAACCTGCTCCACATTGGGGGGAGTAAGGGCAAGGGTTTCCATAGGGGTATATCTGCCAAAGCGATTGTGAACTATTACCATTCTAGGGATTTTGCCCGCAAATCAAAGCCGCTGATCAAATCCTTTCCATAGACGGGGGCCAAGCGGCGGCGGCGGGGCCACCGAGCCTAGTAGGCTGCCAAGCCAAAGGAGACGGGTTAAGAGGAGGGACGGTTTACGGTGCAGGGTTCACGGTTTACGGCAGGCCTTGAACCGCATACCTTACATCCTGCACCTTTAGACCGTCAGAGCCCGTCACAATCAGGTTGGTCAAGTCTTTGGGCCAAGTCCATCAAACAGAAGCATAGCTCTATCCCTCCCCCCCGGATTTGCCGAAAACCCTCTGCATTCAGGGCGATCGCGCTTCTCATTTCTTTATGGGAGCCTGTCGCCGTCTTGTCATAGACTATTTTTGGGATAGTCAGGCTTTAAACACAAAACGACAAACACAAAACGACTTAATTAAATTGTTCGTTTATTGACAACGCTCCCATCAGCCCCTTAGGAAATCACCTATGCCGTTCACTCTCGATTCCGCCCGCAATATTTTTCCCAGCACTCTCACCGCCGACGCGGTGCCTGCAACCATTGCCCGCTTTGGGCAGCTCACTGCAGAAGACCAGCTGGCGCTAATTTGGTTTGCTTACCTGGACATGGGTAAGGGCATTACCATTGCAGCTCCTGGTGCGGCCAGCATGCAGTTTGCCGAAGCCACCATGAACGAGATTCGGGCCATGTCGTTTCAGGAGCAGTCCCAGGCCATGTGCGACCTGGCCAACCGGGCCGACACCCCCATTGGCCGCACCTACTCCACCTGGTCGCCCAACATCAAGCTCGGGTTTTGGTACAAGCTCGGCCAGTGGATGGAAGAAGGCTATGTAGCCCCGATTCCCGAAGGCTATCAGCTGTCGGCCAATGCTTCGGCGGTGCTGCAATCGATTCGCAACCTAGAGTCGGGTCAGCAGATTACGGTGCTGCGCAATGCGGTAGTCGACATGGGCTTTGACCCCAAACAGATGGGGACTTATACCCGTGTGGCCGAGCCGGTAGTGCCACCCCTGGCCACCGACAAACGCCGCCAGGTCACCATTGAGGGGGTCGATAACCCCACGGTATTGGCCTATATGAACAATCTCAACGCCAACGATTTCGATACGCTGATTGAACTATTTACCGAAGACGGCGCCCTACAGCCTCCCTTTCAACGGCCGATTGTGGGCAAACCCAACGTGCTGCGGTTCTTTCAGGAAGATTGTCAGAATCTCAACCTTATTCCTGAGCGGGGGGTGGTCGAACCAGCTGACGAAGGCTTTACCCAGGTCAAGGTAACCGGCAAGGTGCAGACACCCTGGTTTGGGGCCGGGGTCGGCATGAATATCTCCTGGCGCTTTTTGGTCAATCCCGAGGGCAAGATTTTCTTTGTTGCCATCGACCTGCTCGCCTCGCCCAAAGAACTGCTCAACCTAGTCCGCTAGAGCATCGTGGCCAGGCGATACAGCAGCGTTCTGGCCAGCTCGACCTGGCTCACCCGACAAACCACCCCCAGCCGGGGGTGGTTTGTTATTTATGAGAGTTTGCAAAATTCTGTAATATATCCTTAATATAGACATACATACATGGTTGCTAGACAGCTAAGGCTAGGGGGTGATGACCACTGATGGTTGCCCCATAGCTTTGAGTTGATAGGTCATCGCTCTGATATTCGCAGGAATATGAGGCAAAGCCTTGAGTAACTATCTGTAGTAGTTTTCAATCCTTTTTTCAATCCTCTAATGATGCAGACTAGCGAACTCCAGTGGACGGCTCAGGAGCAGTTTATTGCTAAGGCCGCCTTTGACAAGGCTTACCAGAGAGAAATTCAGGCGCTAGTGCAGCTAGTGCGAGACCAGGCTGGGTCTATTGCAAGCACTGACGATGTTTGGCATCTACACGATTTTCTCAGTGCTCGTCGCCATCAGCTCGACGGTAAGTATGACGAGCGAGAATCAGCACTGCTTTTCGTGTTCGCTGACCTTGTTAAGGAAGGCTGGCTTAGCTTAGACGATTTAGATGGGCTAGACGCCCTGAAACTCTCTAAAATAACCGCTCTAACCCGCATGATGTAAGGTAACAAACCTGTTGTCCGACATCTCCGGTTGATGGCAAAAGAGAGGGGAAGTGAACAATTGTTCACTTCCCCTCTCTCTAATTTAATTGCCAGGCTTGCCTAGCCGTATAAATAAATCAGTAGATGGACTACATGAGGCCGATCTGAGACAAAATACCCTGACCGGTTAGGTACTCAGTAGCCACGCCAATCACAAAGCCTAGCATGGCCAAACGACCGTTCCAGGTTTCTGCAAAATTGACAAAGCCAAACTTGTTTTCGGTAGATTCAGTCATGATGAGTAACTCCTAGAGAATGAGAGGGGTAGAAAATCAATATCCTGTTACTTAACGTAACATAAATTTTTGTGCGCGTGGGCAGAGGGGCTGTGTTTTTTAAATGCGTGCGATTTAATCGCTCTATGGCCCATCAGGCAGCGCACGTGTCCTAGAGGTTGGTCAACCAGGTGACAATGCCGTGGCCAGTTGCAGCCTCAAACAACACAGCGGACACGAAGCCGATCATGGCTAGGCGACCGTTCAGTTTTTCGGCGTACTCGTTGAAGCCAAACTGCTGGCTGTCGTCAACGTAGACCTTAGGCTCAACGGCGTAGTTGTTTAGGCGACCGCCTTCTTCAGTGGTGTATCCGCTAGTGGTCATGGTGAGGGCCTCGAATTTGTTTGCCTGGTGCCACTGTAACGCGATGTAAACAATATGTAAACAAATATTGCAGGTTTTGCGGCAATTTGTTGCGGCAATTGCCGCTGTACAGTATGTGCGTAGGAGAGCTTCGGCGTTGCCTGGGGCTGGCCATGGTTCCCGGTGGCGATTGAGGCCAGCAGAACTCTATGGGAATGCAGCGATGATCTCGATGGATTTACAGCGCAGCACCGTTTTAGTGACGGGGGCGTCGCGGGGCATTGGCGAAGCGATCGCCCGCACCCTGCACGGGGCTGGGGCATCGGTCTTGCTCCACTACAGCCAGGGAGACGCTGAAGCTCGGCAGATTGCCGCTGACCTAGGGCCAGAGCGATCGCAGCTGATCCAGGCCGATCTATCTATACCGGGAGCCGCGCTAGATCTGTGGCAGCGGGCCTTGGCCTGGCGGGGCAGCATTGCAGCGGTGATCAATAATGCGGCGACGATGCCCAGCGCCTCCATCAGCTCCGATTGGAATGGCTGGTCTAGGGCATGGCAAGACACGCTACAGGTAAACCTGGTGGCCATGGCCGATCTCTGCCGGGAGGCCATTCTTCACTTTCAAACCCAGGGCGGTGGCACCATTGTTAACCTGTCCAGCCGGGCGGCATTTCGGGGCGATGGGCCAGAATACATGGCCTACGCCGCCTCTAAGGGAGGGGTAATTGGCCTGACCCGCACCATCGCCAAAGGCTTTGCCCAGGATGGGGTGAGGGCCTATGCGATCGCCCCCGGCTTTGTGCGCACCGACCGCATTGAGCAGGTAATGGCCGAGCGGGGGGCAGAATACGTCACCCGTGACATCCCCATGGGTGCCCCAGCGGAGCCGCAGGATATTGCCAATTTGGTGGCGTTTTTGGTGGCGGGGCTAGCCCCCCACGCGACGGGGGCGACGTTTGATGTAAATGGGGCGTCCTATTTTCATTGAAGTCAGGCTTGGTAGGGGCAAACGGTTGTTTGCCCTCGCTGGTAGGGCTATTCCTCCAACCATTCATACCAGGGCAGACACATAGGTCTACCCCTACCCACCCATTCACATCAGGGCAGCCGCATGGGTCTGCCCCTACCCACCCATCCACCCATCCATCCACTCCCCAACCCCTATCCCCACTTCACCACCTCCGGCCTCGTCTCCACGAGCAACTTGCCCCCCGAGAACACATGGGTCACAGTGGCGCGGCGGCAAATGGCCTCGTAGGGGCTGTCGGCGTCGAGCACGATCAGGTTGGCGGGTTTGCCGACTTCAAGACCGTAGGAGTCTTTTAGGTCCAGAGTTTTAGCGCCATTGGTGGTGATCATGGCGTAGCAGGTGGCGATTTCGTCTTGGCCGGTCATTTGGCAGACATGCACGGCCATGGAGGCGACATCGAGCATGTTGCCGCTGCCCAGGTTGTACCAGGGGTCTTGCACGCAGTCGTGGCCCAGGCTGACGTTGAGGCCCCGCTGCCAGAGTTCTTTGACGCGGGTGACGCCGCGCCGCTTGGGATAGGTGTCGGCGCGGCCCTGGAGGGTGATGTTGATCAGCGGGTTGGCGATGAAGTTGATGCCTGAGCGAGCCAGCAGCCCCATGAGCTTGAAGGCGTAGGCGTTGTTGTAGCTGGCGAAGGCGGTGGTGTGGCTGGCGGTGACCCGAGGCCCCAGGCCTGATCGCACCGCACAGGCGGCCACGACCTCTAAAAACCGCGACTGGTCGTCATCGATTTCGTCGCAGTGGATGTCGATCAGGCGATCGTACTGCTGGGCCAGCTCAAAAATATGGTGCACCGACTGCACCCCGTCTTCGCGGGTCATCTCGTAGTGGGGAATGCCGCCGACGGCATCGACCCCTAGCTTCAGAGCCTCTTCCATCAGTTCAATATTGCCGGGGCTGCCGTAGAGACCATCCTGGGGAAAGGCCACCACCTGCACAGTGATCCAATCTTTGACAGTGTCGCGGACTTCCAGCAGGGCTTTGAGAGCGGTCAGGGTGGGTTCGCTGACGTCGGCGTGGCTGCGCACAAACAGCACCCCCTGCTGAGCCTGGAGTTTGAGGGTGGCGATCGCCCTTTCTTTTACATCCTCTAACGTGAGGGACTGTTTGCGATCGCGCCAGATTTCAATGCCCTCAAACAGAGTGCCGCTCTGGTTCCAGCGGGGCTGCCCGGCGGTCAGAGCCGAGTCGAGGTGAATGTGTGATTCCACGAAGGGTGGGCTGACAAGCTTACCCACCAGGGGAATTTCTTGCACCGCCTCGGCGCTGAGATTCGGCTCTACCGCCCGAATTATCCCGCCCTCAATGCCAATATCCACCGCCTCGCCGCCGGGCAGTCGACCATCGCGCAAAATCAGTTCCATGCCTGTCCGCTACAGTTCAGCAATTGTTCTGGCCTTGACTATACCAAGTCTGCCAAACCAAATCTGCCAAGAGTAATAACCTCTTGTGATCAGGTCGCCAACTAAAATCCCCGGTTTTACCACAGGGGCAAAACCGGGGATCAATCAGGCTTAAGAGTGTTCCAGCTAAATACCTATCTAGAGTTTTGCGACAACTGGGCCACGTTTGCGCTCTTAAAGGGGACGTTTATTTAGATGGAATACTCTAGGGCAACAATACCGAAGGCACCGGCCTGGGCAACCGCCAAGGGATTTAGCAGGCCGAGGTTGCAAATAATCCTGGGGCATAGGCCTCAATCACTTTGCCAGTGCGGGCACAGGTAATCATGAGATAGTCACAGGCGGCGCACTGGGTGCGTACCAGCTGGTCGGGTTCGATGTGGTGTCTTTCGGCCAGATGCCCACAGTTGGGGCAGTGCACTTGTTGAGAATGACTAATCATTTTTATAACTCCTGAGGCATCTTGTGGGGCGTCTTGCGAACATGAGTGCAAACGTGAATCAGAGGTGAACATAAATCAAAATGTTATTTGAAAGTTTGGCAGCTAGTTTTAGTCAAAAATAAACTCGCAATGGTGTAACTCACTGCGAGATTGTTTTGAGGGATACTATTAGAAAAATCGCAAGCCAAAAGACTGGGCTCCTCTCTTTATTATGTCTTTGATTTTCTGGAGATGCAACTATATTTTATAAATGCTTAACTTTGGGATCAAGCCTGGATCAATGATCCCCACCCTTAGGTAGAGCCAGCAAGGGATGTATTGATCCCCTAGGGGTTGAGCTTCGAAGGAGGCAAAATACGGCCAATGTTGTAGCGATCACCATTTTTAGACTCGGAGCTTCAGGCGTCATCGGATCGTGATCAATGGCAGGTATGCCGGCTGCGATCGCGGCTAAGCTCTGATAGAGGGTATAAGCAATTTGCCTCAGTTCTGAGGTAAAACTACGGGGGGCCGTTGGCTGCCCCAATTCACCGCCCAATAATGTTGCTTCTAAAATAATCCTTTCTAACGAATAACTGTGCTATGCGCTACCGAATTCGCCACATCACCCGCTACAACTATCAGCAGCCTGTAACGCTACGCCATCACATTTTGCGCCTGCGCCCACGCAGCGACGGTGCCCAGCAGCTGCAAGCATTTACCCTGGCGGCAACCCCAGCCCCGGCACAGCAGGCAACGGTTTCAGACACCGACGGCAACACCACTGTGGGGCTGTGGTTTGCCCCTGCCCCGGTAGACCAGCTGGAGATCGTCACCACCGCTGAGGTAGAAACCAGCCGCGCCAAACCCTTCGACTACCTGGCTGAACCTTGGGCGGCTACGCTGCCCATTGACTATCCCACCGCCCTGAAAGCGGTGTTAGCCCCCGCCCTGACCCCTGCTGATGCCCTGGCACTAGCCCCTGCCGTGGTCGACTTAGCCCAGACCCTAACCCATAAAGTTGACGGTAACGTAGGGTTTTTCTTGACCGCCCTGGTGAGTCACATCTATGAAACCTGTCAGTACATCAACCGACCCACGGGTATCCCCTGGCCGGCGGGCATTACCCTGGCTAAACAGATGGGCAGCTGCCGTGATTTAGCGGTGGTGTTTATAGAAGCCTGTCGAGCGGTAGGGCTAGCGGCTCGCTTTGTCAGCGGCTACGAAGAGGGCGATCCCAATGTTCTTGAACGCGATCTGCATGCCTGGGCCGAGGTCTATGTGCCCGGCGGCGGCTGGCGCGGCTTTGACCCTACCCATGGGCTGGCGGTGAGCGATCGCCACATCACCCTTGTGGCCAGCCCCTACCCTGCCCAAACCCTGCCCATCAGCGGCACCACTGAGGAGGGCAGTAGGGTGGGGTCTACCTTGGCGGCCGAGGTGCAGATCGAGGTTTTGGGGGAGTGAGTGAGTAGGTGAGTAGGTGGGTAGGGGCAGACACATCGGTCTGCCCCTACCCACCTACTCACCCCCCTCATATCCCCAAGCTCTGCCGCGCTC
>DAIPYU010000144.1:0-11097 GCA_036782635.1 Nodosilinea sp. CTOTU7353 | reverse complement strand
GGCACGGTAAAGGCCTATTGGGCGTTCACGAAGGTGGTCCGACTCAAAAAGTATGGCCGCAAACGCTTAGTTATCGTCCATGAGACCGCTGACTTGAGTGACCCGCCCCGGTATTTGCTCACCGATGCCTTGAACTGGGAGAGTGGTCGGATTATTCGCACTTGGACCTATCGTTGGCCGGTGGAAGTCTTTCACGAGTTTTGCAAGCAGGTGGCCGGGTTTGAAGCGGCTCAGCTGCGCAACGAGGAAGCGGTCAAACGCCACTTCTGCTTAAGTTGCCTGGCGCAGTCGCTGTTGTACCAAGCCCCCCTAGCGGGCAAAACCTCGGAACGATTCAGCTGGGCCGATGACGCCCAGCCCTGCCTGGGCCAACATCGCTATGGTCTTGCCCGCGAAGCCCTAGAACCCCTGTTGCAGTTGGCCAAAACCTGCTTCAACCAGGGGCAATCCGTCGCTGAGGTCTTGGAGGTACTGATGCCCGTATAGACTCGATAACTCTGTTGCTAAAAAAGTGGGCCCCTGGGCTAAGGGATTCGCGTCGAAATAAGGTACCAGAAAGGGTAGATCCTCTAGGCTAGATTCCCGCCTGCGCGGGAATGACGCTGGGACTTTATTTATTGGCTAGTCCCTAACCTTCCAAGTCGTGTAATACATCCCAATTTTCCGCAGATTTTTGCCTACCGTAGGGCCGACTCCAGCTAGTGCTGATCCCACAGGTTGCGGTAGAGACCGGGCTGCTGCACCAAATCGCGGGGGTAGATGCGATCGCTCCACTAATCCGTAAACTTCAGCCGATGGCGATAGTTGGCCACCGACTCCACAATCCCCAGGGCAATAAAGTTGGTCAACAACGCCGATCGCCCGTAGCTCATCCAGGGCAGCGGAATGCCCGTTACCGGAGCCAGGCCAATGGTCATGCCAATGTTGATCGTGATTTGAAACACCAGCATTGCCAGCACCCCAATCACCAGCAGCGAGCCAAAGTCGTCTTTGGCGTTTTGGGCAATGATCACCAGGCGATAGCAGATTAGCCAGTAGACCGCAATCAGCACCATCGCCCCCACAAAGCCCCACTCTTCGCCCACCGCCGAAAAGATAAAGTCGGTGTGCTGCTCAGGAATAAAGCTCAGCTGGGTCTGTGACCCCTGGCCCAGCCCCTGGCCCCACAGCTTGCCCGCCCCAATGGCAATACGCGACTGAATCAGGTGATAACCGCCCCCCAGGGGGTCTTTGTCGGGGTCAAGAAATAGAATCAGCCGGTCTTTTTGGTAGTCTTGCAGCAGCCCCCAGAGAATATCTCCCAGCTTGCCCGCCACCAGGTTGATCGCCGTCGCCACCACCGTGCTAAACCAGCGCCAGGGCAGGGTAAACCAGGCGATCACCCCCATACTCAAACTCCACACCAGCCAGCCCGGCAGCACCAGGTGAAACAAAATCGCCGCCACCAGGGGCGACACAAACAGCACCAGCCAGCCGGGGTTGCAGTTGGCCCAGTAGAGCATCGCCAGGGTGATCACCCCAAACACCAGCGAGGTGCCCAGGTCAGGCTGAATAAATACCAGCGCCCAGGGCAAAACCGTCGCCACTAGAGCGTTGGCCACCCCCCACAGGGTCGAGGCATCGCGGCGGCTGAGCATGACCGCCAGGGTAATAATCAGGCCCAGCTTGGCAAACTCCGACGGCTGAACGTTAAACCCGCCGATGGTAATCCACCGCTGGGCACCTAGCCCCACGGTGCCAATGAAAATCACCAGGAGCAGCAGCAGGTTGATCACCGCGTAGATGATCCATTGCCAGCTGATCAAATTTTCGTAGCGAATGCGGGCCACCCACAGGGCCAGCGCTAGGCCAATCGTGCCCAGCAGGGCATGGTTAAACCCGTAGGCCACCGTCTCGGTCTGTCGCTGGGTGCTGTGGATGACGATCACCCCAAAGATCGTCAGCGCTACAGGCAGGGCAAACAGCAGCCAGTCGACCCCTTGCCAGCCCGCCGTCAGCGATCGCCAGCGCTTTTGCACATCGGTTACAAACATAGCCGTTGCCTAGGAGTTCACCCAAATGATTATGACAAAGACGGGGGGGGCGGTTTGCGGTTCACGGTTTGCGGTTCACGGTTCTACCTTGTACCGTATACCTTGCACCGTACACCGTTTACCTTATACCCCCCTTCCCCGCCCGCCTAAGACGCCAACGCCGCCACAGAAACCCTGGCTGCCACCTGCTGAGCCATGGCCCGCAGCGCCTTGGCGCTCTCAGAGTCGGGGTGCTTCACCACGATGGGGATGCCCGCATCGCCGCCCTCGCGCACCGCCATCTCTAGGGGAATGCAGCCCAGCACCGGCAGGCCTAGCTCCTTCGACAGCAGCTCGCCGCCGCCCGAGCCAAAAATGTCGTAGCGCTTCTCCGGCGCGTCGGGGGGAATAAACACGCTCATATTTTCGACAATGCCCAGCACCGGCACTTGCAGCTGCTGGAACATCTTTAGGCCGCGCCGCGCGTCGGAAATCGCCACCGCCTGGGGGGTCGAGACGATCACCGCTCCGGCCATGGGCACCGCCTGGGCCAGGGTGAGCTGGGCGTCGCCCGTGCCGGGGGGCAGATCGACGACTAAATAATCTAGCTCGCCCCACTCCACCTGGTAGAGAAACTGGCGAATGATGCCGTTGAGCATAGGGCCGCGCCAGATCACCGGCTGGTCGCGGTCGATCAAAAAGCCCATCGACACTAGCTTGACGCCGTGGTTAAAGGCGGGTTCGAGCACTTCGCCCTGCTTGACCACCACCTGGGCTTCACTCAGGCCCATCATGATCGGCGCGTTGGGGCCGTAGATGTCGGCGTCGATCAGGCCGACCTTGGAGCCCATCTGGGCCAAGGCCACCGCCAGGTTCACGGCCACAGTGCTCTTGCCCACGCCGCCCTTGCCGCTGGAGACCGCGATGATATTTTTGATGCCGTCAATGCCGGTGCGATCGGGCAGGGCCTTTTGCTGGGGGGTTTCGGCGGTGACATCTACGTTGATGGCCTCAACCCCCGGCAGGGTGCGGACGGCCTTCTCGCAGTCTTCGACGATGAACTCGCGCAGGGGGCAGGCGGGGGTGGTCAACACCAGGGTGAAGCTGACGTTGCCGTCGGCGATCACCACATTGCGGATCATATTGAGATCCACTAGGCTCTTCTGCAGTTCAGGGTCCTGGACGGGGCGCAGCACCTCCAGCACGGAGTCAGAGTTTAGGGATAAAGTCATGGGGCCGAGGATACGTTGGCCAGGCTGCTGGCTCAAAAAAAGGTCAACCGTTCTCAATTCATTTTAGAGTGTTACTGCTAAATACTTATCCAGAGTTTTACAGCAACCGGCCCAACGAGCCGAGTTTGCGGCCGAGACGTTGATTTAGATGGAATACTCTCAGGGGATTTTGTCAGGGGATTTTGGTTTCCAGTCTAGGACTGAATTCCGAGGTTTGGCAGTCAATCCTAGGGATCAACCCCTCAATCTGCCGCACCTCGGCAGGGCTGAGTAGGCAGCGCCCACCCGTCAACTTCCTGTCTTTGCGATTTGCCCAATGAGCGTCACACACCCTCTCCCAATTCCCTTAATCGATTTCTCCCCGTTTTTAACCGACGACCCGGTGGGCAAGGTGGCAGTGGCTCAGGAGATCTACCGCGCCTGTCACGAAGTGGGTTTTTTTATCTCACCCACCACGGTATTTCCCAGGGGGCGATCGCCGCCGCCTTTGATCAGGCTCATCAGTTTTTTGCCCTGCCCCCGAGGGCAAAACAAGCGATCGCCTGGTCGAACGAAGTCAGCAACCGGGGCTACATTGGCCTAGGGCGAGAACGCCTCGACGAAACCCAGCCCGGCGATCTCAAAGAAGCCTTCAACCTGGGCCGAGAGGTCAGCCCAGGGGCCGCCGCTGCCCTGGGCATGCCGCTGGTGCAAAACCGCTGGCCCTATGACCTCCCTGAATTTCGCGATCATCTAATAGACTTTTTCGACACCTGCGCCGAGGCGGCGGGCAGGGTGTTTCGCGCTTTTGCCCTGGCGCTGAATATGCCGGAAGACTTTATTTTTGCCCATCACGCTACCCATAATTACACCCTGCGGCTGCTGCACTACCCACCCTTGGCCCACGCCCCCCAGCCGGGGCAGATTCGGGCCGGTGCCCACTCAGACTACGGCACCCTCACTCTGCTGTTTCAGGACAGCGTGGGTGGCTTAGAAGTGCTCAGCGCTCAGGGTGACTGGATTTCAGCCCCTAGCATTCCTGGGGCCATGCTGATCAACACTGGCGACCTGACCGAACGCTGGAGCAATGGCGTGTTTCGCTCGACCAAGCATCGAGTGGGCCTACCCCAGGGAGAACCAGGGCCGGTGCTCAACCATCGCTACTCCATCGCTTTTTTCTGTGAGCCTGACCCTGAGGCCATCATCACCTGCCTGCCCACCTGTCAGGGGTCAGACAACCCGCCTCAGTACCCGCCCATTACCGCCGGAGACTACCTGCTGAGTCGGTTAAAGGCTACCTATTGATTGGGCTAATGGCTGGTAGAACTAGGGCAACTTCTGGGAAGGGTCTTGGGTGTCGGGTTTCAGGTGCTTGGGGTTTACGGTTTACGGTGCACGGCAGCCCTTGAACCGTAAATCGTGCACCGTAAACCGTTTGGCTGTTCAAGCCCTAGCGCCCATACTCGCCGAGAAAAACCGGTACATTAAATCTAGTCAGCTATGGAACGTTTCCGATGACCCAGGACCAATCTTCTCCCGACGCTGCGATCGCCGATCAGCCCTCTTCTACACCTGCCGAAGCGCCCCCCAGCTTTGTCAAGCTGGCCATGCGTAACATGGTCAAGAAGGGCGGCAAGTCGCTGTTTCACTTCTCGCTGACGGTGACGGCGCTGTTGAGTCTGCTGGTGGGCCTGGCCTACTTGACCCGGTGATCCTATGGCAACAATCACTTTTCCCCTGCCAACCCTAGAGGTGGCCCTAGAGCCTGAGCACCCCGACGCTGCGATTGTAGCCGAGGCAGAATGGGCGGCATGGTTTACCCAGTGGGGCCAGCACATGGCCTTAGAAGGCTCGCCGATTGGAGCTTACGAACTGTCGATCAAGCTGACGACCGATGGGGCGATCGCCGCACTCAACAGCCAGTTTCGCCAGCTCGATCAGCCCACCGACGTGCTCTCCTTTGCGGCGCTAGAGACCGACTATCCCCAGATCGACGAACTGCTGGCGACGGAGCCGCTCTACCTGGGCGATATTATTATTTCCCTCGATACCGCTACTCGTCAGGCCGCCGAGACCCACCACTCCCTGCGGTGGGAAACCGCCTGGCTCGCGGCCCACGGCTTTTTGCACCTGCTGGGCTGGGATCACCCCGACGACGCCAGCCTAGCAGCCATGCTCGACAAACAGAGCGAATTGCTCGCCGCCGCTGGGTTAAAGTCTGAAAAAGTAGGCTAGATTAGCCCTGACTGCTTCTCCCAGCTAAGGTATAGGGGCTTATTGTCCAAACGCCTACATTAAATGATTATCTATGAGTCTCTATAGCGAAAATTCCGAGTCGATGGTGCCGGTATCTGAGGCCAACCTCAGTCCGGTTGATCGCTCACTGTCTTGGCAGGTGGCCACCAACCTCTTAGTCAGTTTTAAGTATGCCTGGCAGGGGGTGACCTACGCTTTTTGCACCCAGCGCAACTTTCGCATTCACGTGGTGGTGGGCAGTCTGGCGGTGAGTTTGGCGATCGTCTTCAGCCTCCCCCTGGTAGAACTGGCCGTGATCATCCTCACCTGCGGCATTGTGCTCACGATGGAGCTGGTCAACACCGCCCTCGAGTCGGTGGTCGACCTCACCGTAGAGCAGACCTACCATGAGCTGGCCAAGATCGCTAAAGACTGCGCCGCCGCCGCCGTGCTGATCTCAGCGCTGATCTCGCTGTCGGTGGCCGCCTGTCTGCTGCTGCCGCCCCTGTGGCGGCTGCTGCAACCCCAGCTATTCTAGGTTTCTCGCCTCTAGATTTTTCCCTTCCCCGCTGCGCCCATGATTTTAGTCATCGACAACTACGACAGCTTTACCTACAACCTGGTGCAGTACCTGGGCGAACTGGCCACCGATCTGCCCGTAGCTGCCGATCTCCAGGTGTTTCGCAACGACGAGATCACCCTAGAGCAAATCGTCGCCCTCAAGCCCGACGGCATCGTCATCTCCCCCGGCCCCGGCACCCCCGACGACTCCGGCGTCTCCCTAGACATCATTAAAGATCTGGGGCCGACCGTCCCCATCCTCGGTGTCTGCCTGGGCCACCAGAGCATGGGTCAGGTGTTTGGCGGCGACGTGGTGTGCGCCGCCGAGCTCATGCACGGCAAAACCTCTCCCATATTCCACACCGGCCAGGGTGTGTTTGCGGGCCTGGCCAGTCCCTTTATGGCCACCCGTTACCACAGTCTGGTGATTGACCCGGCCACCTGCCCCGAGGTGCTAGAGATCACCGCCTGGGTCGAAGACGGCACCATTATGGGCGTGCAGCACCGCGACTACCCTCACCTGCAAGGGGTGCAGTTTCACCCCGAGAGTATTCTCACCGAGGCGGGCAGGCAAATTTTGCAGAATTTTTTGCTGTCGCTGCCGGTGCCTGCGGCGGTTTAGATCAGTAGCGTAGCCGCGTGGGGTGGGCACCGCCCACCATGGAAACGCGCCACACACTATAGACTAGAACTACGGCTTTTTCGGGGCTCTCAGCCATGAGCGTTGCCAACAGCCCAGTTCGCTGGACTACCAAAGACATCGAAGCGCTCCCTGAAAATGAGTGGGTTCGCTACGAGATTATTGACGGACAGCTGTTTGTGACCCGGTCGCCCCACCATAAGCACCAGCAACTGGCTGGCCGTATTTTTGCCGCCTTGGATAACTGGGCTTTTAGTTCTGGCCAAGGCGAGGCGTCCATTATGCCAGGGCTAATTTTCTCCGATGCCGACAATGTTTCTCCCGATGTGGTGTGGGCCAGCACCGAACGTTTGGCTGAAATCCAAGACGAGGCAGGTCACTTTCAGGGCGCTCCAGAACTAGTAGTCGAGGTTTTGTCCCCCGGCAAAGTCAATGAAGACAGAGATCGCTCTGCCAAGCTCAAGCTCTACTCAATAAAGGGCGTACAGGAATATTGGATTGTTGATCGCATGGCCCAGCGCATCGAGATCTATCGTCGTGAGCAGGCTCAGTTGACCTTGACCACAACTCTTTTGGCCCAGGACACCATGACCTCAGACCTGCTGCCAGGATTTGAGTGCGAGGTGGCCCGTTTGTTTGGGGCTAGGTGATTCAGTCATGGCACAATCACCTGTTACGACCAATCCCCTAGAGTTGTTCCTCAATCGAGAGAACATCGACGGTTCTCCCGCCTGGGAATTTATCCACGGGCAGGCCCAGCAGAAACCCAAGCCCACTCTGTTTCACTCTCGTCTCCAGCGCAATCTGGTCAATGCCATCAACGCCCAAACGACCACCTACGAAGCAATTCAGGAATTGCGCTGTATTGTGCCGCCGCTGTCGCCTGTACCAGACATTGTCGTCGTGGCAGTAGAGAACCTGCCGAAAGCAGATGGCCCATTGCAGGGGGCACCCGACTGGCTGATCGAAATTCGGTCGTCGAACCAAAGCACGCTGGAGTTGCAGGCTAAGATTCTGCACTGCTTAACCCACGGTACCCAGGTGGTCTGGCTGATCGACCTTCAGCGGCAGCGGGTGTGGGTCTGGCAAGGGCAGGAACTCCCAATGGTCTGCGCTGGCGGCGATTGCCTTCCCGCCCTTGAGCCACTGGGTGAGTTTACGGTAGACGCTGTGATGGCTCTGATCCAGCACCGTTAGGGCACCTGTGGTTTAACCAGTTTTGAGCCGACCGGGAGGAGCCAAAGGTAGTAGAATACGGAGACGTGTTAACGTTTGTAACAGTTCTCTCAGGAGTCAAGCATGGGCCGGAAGCAGGCGATCGTGATTGGGGCTGGCATTGGTGGGTTGTCCATGGGCATTCGCCTGCAAAGCCTGGGCTTTGACACCACCATCGTCGAAAAACTTGACGCCCCCGGCGGGCGGGCCTACGTGCGTCGTACCGACGGCTTTACCTTCGACATGGGGCCGACGGTGATCACCGTGCCCCACTTCATTGAAGAGCTGTTTTCCCTGGAGCGCGATCGCGCCGATCTGACCGCCGACGATTTTCCCACCGAAATTGTCGACGAGAGCAAGCGCGTCAAAGCAGGCATCTCGGGCGGGCCCAACACCAGCCGCTACGTCAAAATTGTGCCCATTTTGCCCTTCTATCGCATCTACTTTGACGACGGCACCTTTTTTGATTATGACGGCGACCCCGAGAATACTCATCGGCAGATCCAAGAACTGGGCGAACCGGGCGATCTCGAAGGCTACGAGCGTTTTCACGATCAGTCGCGGGCGATCTTTGAGCGGGGCTTTTTAGAGCTGGGCTACACCCACTTCGGCAGCGTCAGCTCCATGCTCAAGGTGGCCCCCGACCTGCTCAAGCTCGATGCCGTGCGTAACCTGTTTCGATTCAGCAGCAAATACTTCAAGAGCGACAAACTACGGCAGGTGTTTAGCTTTGAGCCCCTGCTGGTGGGCGGCAACCCGCTGGCGGTGCCCGCCATCTACGCCATGATCCACTTTGTCGAGAAAACCTGGGGCATTCACTTTGCCATGGGCGGCACCGGATCGCTGGTGCAGGGCTTTGTGACTAAGTTCGAAGAACTGGGCGGCAAAATTAAGTACAACGCCCCGGTGAGCCAGATCAACGTCACCCGCAAAGACGGCAAGAAGGTAGCCACGGGCGTCACCCTGGGCGATGGCTTTACCATGAACGCCGACTTGGTGGTGTCGAATGCCGACTGGGCGACCACCTACGGCAAGCTGATCGAACCCAAGTATCGCTTCTGGAACAGCGACCTGCGGGTAAAGCTGGCCCAGCAGTCGATGTCTCTATTTGTGATCTACTTCGGCTTTAGAGCCGACGGCAATGAGGCCGCCAAGCTGCGCCACCACACCATTATCCTCGGCCCCCGTTACGAAGAGTTGCTCAAAGATATCTTTGGCCGCAAGATTCTCTCCAAAGACTTCTCCCAGTACATTCACATTCCCACCCTCACCGACCCATCGCTGGCCCCGGAGGGTCACCACGCCGCCTACACCCTGCTGCCGGTACCCCATAATGGCTCGGGCATCGACTGGAATGAGGTTGGCCCCCGTCTGATGGATATCGTTTTTGACTTTCTTTCGGAGCGTGGCTACCTGCCCAACCTCAAAGAGCGGCTGGTATGCAAGAGCTACATCACCCCTGACTACTTTGAGCACACCCTCGACGCCCATATGGGCAACGCCTTTGGCCTCGAGCCGTTGCTGGTGCAGTCGGCCTTTTTCCGCCCCCACAACCGCAGCGAAGACATCCATGGCCTGTACCTGGTGGGAGCAGGCACCCAGCCCGGTGCGGGCACCCCTAGCGTGATGATGTCGGCTAAGATGACGGCCCGCCTGGTAGCCGAAGACTATGGTGTACCTGATGAGGTGGTCAGCGGCCAGGCTAGCCCCAAACTGAGCGTTTCTGGAACGGTCTAGTATTGGCTGGTAGAAGTGGAACAACTATTGCTAGAGGGCAGATGTCAGGTTTCGGGTGTCAGCCCACGTAGGGTGGGCACTGCCCACCAGCTACTACTGCGTGTTTAAGATATCTGCCACTGTAAGCGGCGCATTGCGGCCTAGCACTAGACTGGGGATTGCCCCGGGTTTAGGGCCGCTGATGCCCCTTACAGACCCCTGGGCATAGGCGAATCTAAAACTGCCAAAGCCAAAATCCAAACTTGGTATGTCCAGTTCCATGGCTGGCTCAAAGTGAGGCGATAAACCAGCGGTTTGCGGTCTACACTGATTTAGCCAAGGCTATATGTATTGTGTGGGAGCGAGAGAGCAATGAAACGGCGCAAACTACTCGGTTATGCAGCGGCCGGGCTGGGGACCACCCTGGGGCTGCGATTAGGCGACTCCGCTGCCCAGGCTCAAGCCGCTGGCGTGACGATTCGCAGCCTGGGGCATACGTCCTTTCTGTTTACCGGCGGCGGGCGACGCATTTTGGTCAATCCATTTCGCCGCGTCGGTTGCACCGCTGGGTTTCCGTCTCCGGCGTTGCCCGCAGATATTGTCATGATCAGCAGCCGCCTGTTTGACGAGGGCTATCTCAACGAGTTGCCCGGCGAGCCGCGTGTGCTCACCGACCCCGGTGTCTACGACTTTGATAATCTGCGGGTGCAGGGCATTGTCACCCCCCATGATCGCCAGGGCGGGCGTCGATTTGGCAACAACACCGTGTGGCGGTGGACTCAGGGCGGCGTCACCATTGTCCACATGGGCGGAGCCGCCGCGCCTCTGGGGGTTGAAGAACAGATTTTGCTGGGTCGCCCCGACATTATGCTGGTACCCGTGGGCGGCGGGCCTAAGGCCTATACGGCGGCGGAGGCGGTGCAGGCAGTGCAGGTGCTGAGACCTAAAATTGTGATTCCGACCCACTATCTGTCTACAGTGGCGGGCGAGAACTGCGAGCTCGACCCCGTAGACAACTTTTTAGCGCTGATGCCAGGCACCCCAGTGACCCGCGCCACGGCTGGCTCGCTAGGGGTGCGTCCCAATGACCTGCCCAGTGAGGGCATGCGCATTCAGGTTTACCAATATCCTCGGGCCTAATTAGTCCCGTCACCTATAGCGGTTCCTGAACGCATGAGGTACACCCCAGCGGAGAGAAGCCTTGCAGTTTATGGACTTGGACAAGTGACCTGTACCTTATCCGAATGAGAACCGCTATAGAGGCCTGGTTTCTGCGGTAAAAGCAGATATCTTTTAGCATTGGCATAGGAACTTCCAGTCTCTAGCTGTCAAATCCTGTTGGGCAGACCTGTTGGACTGCCTTGACTCATATCTGATGGGCAAACACACAGGCCTACCCCTACCCATTCACCCTCTACTCATCCATTCGCCATGACCACCTCTTACGTCCGTCGTCGTCAGCGTGTAATGGAACTCATCGGCGGCGGCACCGCTGTTTTTGCCAGTG
>DAIPYU010000143.1:0-11111 GCA_036782635.1 Nodosilinea sp. CTOTU7353 | reverse complement strand
GATTGTTACTAACCAGCTCTAATTGAGCATTGACTAGGCTTAGCCTGGATTATTCATGACCTTTGGGAAATGCCCCTCATTCCCGTGAAAACGGGAATCTAGCCGCAATAGCACTCTTTCGAGTGGATTCCCGCCTGCGCGGGAATGACAGCCGTTCGCTTCCATCCTTGTGAATAATCCAGGTTAGTTCAAGCGTGCTATCAGGGCTTGGAACCCTTGATTTCAAAGGCTTGTAAGGCTAATACCTGAGTGTGACACTTCAAAGTGCGGAATGTGGGGTCCATGAGACCGCTGACTTGAGTGACTCGCCCTCTACCTAGGCTCCGGTGACCTGGAGAATAGTGCGAATTAACACCTCGGCCTCGACTGGCTTAGGCAAGTGGGACTGAAACCCGGCGGCGATCGCCTGGGTCTGGTCAGAGACGCGGGCGTGGGCGGTAATGGCGATCGCCGGGGTCTGGGACTGGGGCGTGGGCAGCTGCGTGCGAATGATTTGCATCAGGGTGTAGCCGTCCATGTCGGGCATGCTGATATCGCACAGCAGCAGAGTGGGCAGGTGGGCTTCGAGCAGCTGTAGGCCCTCCCTAGCGGAGGCCGCCGTCGTCACCGCTGCCCCCTGGGCCTCAAGCAAATACCGCAAAAAATCGCGGGTGTCGGTGTCGTCATCAATCACCAAAATCGCCATGGCAGAGAGGGCGTAGGTTTCATTCCAGGGGGTGGTGTTCTCATCTGGGGCCGGGGGGAGAGTTTGGGGGGCGGCCGACAGCAGCGGCAGGGCGATGGTAAAGCTGCTGCCCTGGTTGAGGCCGTCGCTAGTCGCCCAAACCTGCCCCTGGTGCTGTTCTACCAGATAGTGCACGATCGCCAGCCCCAGCCCCAGTCCGCCCTGGGCACGGGTGGTGCTGCTGTCGGCCTGGCGAAACCGATCAAAGATGTGGGGCAAAAAGCTGGCGTCAATGCCCAGCCCGGTGTCGGTGACCCGCAGCTGGGCGTAGGCGGCGGCCGGCGATGGCTCGGCTAGCGGGTTGCCCTCTAGCGGGTTGCCCTCAGCCGCATCCATCACCTGGTCACTCACCTGGTCACTTACAGAGACGTGAATCTCTACCTGCCCCTGCTTGGGGGTAAATTTGATGGCGTTGGTGAGTAGGTTCCAGATCACCTGCTGTAGGCGCAGCATGTCGCCCATCACCTCTAGGCGAGGGGAGTCTACCAGGTTGGTCACCAGGGCGATCTCTTTGGCCTCCGTCGCTGGCCTGACGGTTTCGAGGGCGGCTTGGGCGACCGTGACCAAATCTAATCGATGACACCGCAGCTGCAGCTTGCCGCGCACGATCTGCGACACGTCGAGAATGTCTTCGATCAGCTGTTTTTGGGCGTTGGCGTTGCGCTCAATGGTGTCGAGGGCGTAGTCAACTTTCTGGGGGGCAAGGTTGCCCGATCGCAGCAGGTGCGACCAGCCCAAAATCGAGTTCAGCGGCGTCCGCAGCTCGTGGGAGAGAATGGCGATGAATTCATCTTTCATTTGGTTGGCGGTTTCGGCCACCTGACGGGCCGTCTGCTCGCGAATCACCTGGGCATTGGCGGCCTCGGCCTGGCGGCGCTCGGTAACGTTTTCGATGGTGCCCACGTAGCCCAAAAACACCTTGTGCTCTGACACCAGGCGGGCCGAGCGCACCGACACCCAGCAGTCAGAGTCTTCGCCATCGCCGACAAACCGAAACTCCTGGGAGTATTCTTGCCCGCCGCCCATGTAGGTTGACCAGCTGCTGTGGGCTAGTTCGAGATCGTCGGCATGCACGCAGGCCAGCCAGGTTTGCTCCTCAGGGCACTCAGAGGAGGAGCGGCAGATGGTGCGAAACCGGGGATTGGTGTAGACAAAGTTGCCCTCGGTATCGGTGACAAACACCCCCACCGGAGAGCAGGTGCACAGCAGGCGAAAGCGCTCTTCGCTGGTTTGTAGTTCGGCGTTGATTGCCTCTAGTTGATTGGCCTGCTGCTGCAAGATGTCTGTCTTTTGCCGCAGGGCATCATTCTTCTTAAATAGCTCAATAAAAATGGCGACTTTTGACAGCAAGACATTGGGCGCGATTGGCTTGATCAAATAGTCTACGGCCCCCAGGTCGTAGCCCTTAGACATAAACTGTTCATTGCTGCTAAAGGCGGTGAGAAAAATAATTGGCGTGTCGCGCGATCGCTGGCGCTGGCGAATCAGGCTGGCCACCTCAAAGCCATCCATCTGGGGCATTTGTACATCGAGCAAGATCACCGCAAAGTCGTCGTTGAGCAGACAGCGCAGCGCCTCTCCACCGGAGGTAGACTTGACTAGATTGGCCTTTAGACCGCCCAAGATCGCCTCCAGCGCCACCAGGTTTTCGGGCTGATCATCCACCAGCAAAATGTTTACCGGAGCGTCGGTCTGCATAGTTATCTATCCGTTGATTCGCCGCAGAGGTGAATGAGGTGGGGCGCAATTTGAGTCAGGGGCAGCACCCAATCTACCGCCATCGCCGCGATCGCAGCACTGGGCAAAATTGGGCTCTCGGCGGTGTCTGGAGTCTGGACAATGGTCGTACCGCCCCGGGCTTTTACGGTTGACAACCCCCGCACGCCGTCGTGGTTGGCCCCGGTCAGCAGGACGCCAATTACCCGCTTGCCGTAGATGTCGGCCGCCGACTCTAGCAGCACATCAATGGACGGGCGGGCGTAGGAAACCGGAGCATCCACAGACAGCGAAAAATGCTCATATTCTACCAGCAGATGATAGTCGGCAGGGGCAAAGTAGATATGGCCTGGCTGAATGCGTTCTTTGTCTTCAACTTCATGCACCGGGAGAACCGTAAACTTCTGCAAAAACGCACTCAAGGCTTGGTCAGACTCCCTGTGCCGATGTTGCACGATTGCCAACGCTGCCGGAAACTCTTTGGGTATGCACTCTAGCAGAATTTTCAACGCCGACAATCCCCCTAAAGAGGTACCTACGGCGACCAGATCATAGGTCATCACCCCCGCCTCCTAAAAATTTTTTCAGCTTTAACCAGGTCTTCGTAGGTCGCTTCAAATTTCGTAAAGCGAATAGTTTCTTGCTTGCCCAGGGCCAAAATACCAAACTTGCACAGGCTGCTATGAAACAACCCGTGCACCTGGTTTTGTAGGGTTTGGTTAAAGTAAATCAGCACATTGCGACAGATGATCACGTTAAATTCATTAAACGATCCGTCGGTTACCAAGTTGTGTTCGCCAAACACCACTCGCTCCCGCAGAGAGGGGCGCAAAATGGCGTTGTCATAGCTGGCGGTGTAATATTCTGAAAAGGTTTGCTGGCCCCCGGCCTTCAGATACAGCTGGGTGTAGTCCCGCATTTGTCGGTAAGAATAGATGCCCTGCTGGGCAGCTTGCAGCACCCGCTCGTTGGCGTCAGTGGCGTAGATGCGACAGCGGTGGTAGAGCCCTTCTTCTTGCAGCAAAATGGCCATCGAGTAGACCTCCTGCCCGGTAGAGCAGCCCGCGTGCCAGATGCGAAAGAAGGGGTAGGTACGCAGCAGCGGCACCACCTGCTGCCGAAAGGCCAGGTAAAAACTAGGGTCACGAAACATGGCGGTGGTGTTGACCGTCAGCCCCAGCAGCAGGCGCTGGGCACAGGTCGGGTCGCTCAAAACCCGCGCTTGCAGCAGCGCAATGGTGGCCAACCCTTCGGCTCTCAAAAAGCTGTGCAGGCGGCGCTTGAGCGAGGCCGGGGCATAGTTGCGAAAATCGTAGCCGTACCGCTGGTACAGCCCCTCGATTAACAAATGAACATCGACATCTTCTGGCTTCACGTCTGGCTTTAATAGATTTGCTCAGCCCCAGGGCCAGTAGAAACCACCTGTGCCAGACCCGACGGCGCTGCGGCCCGCCAACCCCTGGCGCTTGCGCTCTTATTATTGCTCAAGTCTTGGGCCGGGCCATATCTCGAAAAGGGGATTTTGGCCGAGAGCAACCCTAGCGGTAGAGCCACAGGCGCAGCAGGGTGAGCAGCTGATCGGTGTCGACCGGCTTGGTGATGTAGTCAGAGGCACCGGCTTCGATACACTTTTCGCGATCGCCCTGCATGGCCTTGGCGGTGAGGGCAATGATCGGCAGCGATTTAAACGGCTCGATCTGGCGGATCAGCCGGGTGGTCTCGTAGCCGTCGAGAGCGGGCATCATCACATCCATCAAGACAATGCCCACATCGGCGTTAGCCTGGAGGGTGGCGATGCCCTCGCGGCCGTTTTCGGCAAACACCACCGTCATGTCGTACTGTTCGAGCAGGCTGGTGAGGGCAAAAATATTGCGCACATCGTCGTCGACGATCAGCACTTTTTTGCCCGCCAGGGAGGTGTCGCCGGGCTGCAAGCGGCCCTGGCTTGGCTGCTGGCCGGGGGGCAGGTGGGTCTGCACCCGGTGCAAAAACAGAGCGGTTTCGTCGAGCAGCCGCTCGGGCGATCGCACGTCTTTAATGATGATGGTCTCGGCCAGCCGCCGCAGCTGGGTGGCTTCGGCCTCGCTCAGGTCTTTGCCAGTGTAGACAATGATCGGCAGGCGGGCCAGGGCTGGCTCCTGCTTGATCTGCTCGATCAGGTCAAAGCCGCTCATGTCGGGCAGGCCGAGGTCGAGCACGATACAGTCGCAGGGCTGCGATCGCAGCACCCCCAGGGCCGCCGCCCCGGTATAGACGGCGGTGCTGGTGACATCGCCGCCGCCGATCAGCTCAATAATGCTCTGGGCCTGCACCGGGTCGTCTTCGACCACCAGCAGGTAGCGCACCCGGCGCTCGATAAACTGCTTGATGTCAACCAGGGCCTGGGTCAAAATTTCGGGGGCGACGGGCTTTTGAATGTGGGCGATCGCCCCCAGGTGAAACTCCTGTTGCTGCTGGTCATTCACCGTCATCACATGCACCGGAATGTGGCGGGTGGCCGGGTCTTGCTTAAGCTGCTCCAGCACCGCCAGCCCCTCCATATCGGGCAGGTGCAGGTCGAGGGTGATGGCGTTGGGCACAAACTGCTGGGCCAGGGCCAGCCCGGTCTGCCCCTGGAGCGCCACCAGCACCTTAAACCCCTGCGCTCGGGCCATGTCGATCAAAATGCGGGCAAAGTTGGGGTCGTCTTCGATCACCAGCAGCACCGGGTTGGCCCCCTGGCCCGCGGGCGAGAGCCGGGTGCGATCATCCTCTAGGCTGGCTGGCAGGGGGGGCAGAGCTTGCCCGGTGCGATCGGGAACTGCCGGGGCGGGGGCTGCCGCCGCGGTGAAGCGGCGCGGGTCGTTAAACCGCTGGCCCGGTGCCGCCGGCGGGCGGGCTGCCCTGTCCGCAGCAGAATTGGGGGCAGAGGCCGGGGCATCGTGGCGCTGGGGCAGGTAAAGGGTAAAGGTGCTGCCCTCATCGGGCTGGCTCTCTAGCTCAATCGAGCCACCCAGCAGCTCGGCCAGCTGGAGGCTGATCGACAGCCCCAGGCCGGTGCCGCCGTACCTACGGCTGGTGGTGCCATCGGCCTGCTGAAACGCGCCAAAAATGCCCTGCTGCTGGTCGGGCGCAATGCCGATGCCGGTATCGCTGACCGCAAAGGCCACGCGATCGCCCTCGACCGGCCAGATCCGCACCGTCACGCCCCCCCGCTCAGTAAACTTGAGGGCGTTAGAGAGCAGGTTTTTGAGAATCTGCTGGAGCCGTCGGGGGTCGGTGGCCAGGGTGGTGGGCAGGGCCTCGTCGAGCAGCACCTCCAGCCGCAGGCCCTTACTGGCAGCGGTGGGCTGAAAGGTGCGCTCTAGCTCAAACTGAATTGCGGTAAAGGCCAACGCTTCGACCGTGACCTGCATGGTGCCCGACTCGATCTTGGCCAGATCGAGAATGTCGTTGATCAGCGACAGTAAGTCGGCCCCAGCAGAGTGAATGGTGCGGCTGTACTCGACCTGCTTGTCGCTAAGGTTGCCGTCGCCGTTGTCGCTGAGCATTTTGGCCAAGATCAGCAGGCTGTTGAGCGGCGTCCGCAGCTCGTGGCTCATGTTGGCCAAAAACTCTGACTTGTACTGCGACGACTGGGCCAGCTGGCGGGCCTGATTTTCTAGCTCTTGGCGGGCTTGCTCGACCTCTTGGTTTTGGCGCTCGACCTGCTGCTTTTGAGTTTCGAGCAGCTCGGCCTTTTCTTCGAGTTCTTCATTGAGCTGTTGCAGCTCTTCGTTTGACTGCTGCAATTCTTCCTGCTGCTGCTGCAGGGTCAGCTCAGAGTCTTGCAGCAACTCGGTGCGCTCTTCGAGCAGCTGGTTGCTCTGCAAGAGTTCTTCCTGCTGCTGGCGCAGTTCTTCGGTGAGCACCTGCGACTGCTCTAGCAGATGCTGGGTTTGCATGTAGGCGGCGATCGCATTGATCATCACCCCCGCCACCCGGCTAGCCTCCTCTAAAAACGTCAGCTGCACCTCATCAAAAGGCCGAAAGGAGGCCAGCTCTAGCACCCCCATCACCTCATGTTCAAACAGCAGCGGCAGCACCACAATATTCAGCGGCGGGGCCTCGCCCAAACCCGAGCTAATGCGAATGTAGTCGCCCGGCACCTGGGTCAGCAAAATGCGCTGTTTCTCAAGGGCGCACTGGCCGACCAGCCCCTCGCCCAGCTCAAACTCGTTTGACAGGTGCTTGCGCTCTTGGTAAGCATAGCTGCTGAGCAGCCTCAGTCGGGCCGGGGCACGGGCGGTGTCGAGCACATACAAAACCCCCTGCTGGGCCTCCACCAGGGGGGCGAGGTAGGTCAACGTTAGGTTTGCCAGGGTTTCTAAACTGCGCTGCCCCTGCAACTGCTGCGACAGGTCGGCCAGATTAGACTTGAGCCAGCGCTGCTCCTCATTGGCGCGAATGGTTTCGCGCAGGTTGGTGACCATTTGGCTAAAGGTACGGGTGAGAATGCCGGTCTCATCTTGGGCGGCGCTGTCGGGCAGGGTGACGGCCAGATTGCCCCCCGCCAGCTGCTCGGCGGTGTCTGACAGCTGGCCTAAGGGCCTAGAAATATTGCGCGATAGCCACCAGCCCAGCAGCGAGATCAAAATAAACGAGGCGGGAATGCCGTAGGCGATGGTGCGGGTAGTCTGCTGGGCCGACAGCTGGGCCAAGTCGGCCCGTTCTTGCAGCAGCATCTCCTCTTGCAGCCGCATCTCGGCAATCTGATCGCGCAGCTCTTCCATCAGCTGGCGGCCTTCGTCGGTCAAAACAAAGCCTTGGGCCGCGGCAAACCCTCCGGTGTTTCGCAGCTCAATACCATTGCGAAGTCGATTTAGTCTGGCGTCGATCAAGGGCTGAAGATTGGCCAGACGATTTTGAAAGCTGGCGTTGTCAATCTGGAGCAGGCGCAGGGCCTCGTAGGCATCGTCAATCTCAACCAGGGCCGACTCGTAGGGGTCGAGGTAGCTCTCTTTCCCAGTGATCAGATAGCCCCGCTGACCGGTTTCGGCGTTGGCTAGCTCAGCCTCTAGCTCGCTGAGATACCTCAAAATTTGGTAGGCCTCCCGCTCCTGTTCGGCATTGCGAATCAGGTCGGTGGTAGTGCGGTGGGCGATCACCCCCAGCACAGCTAAGACTGCTAGCCCCACCGCAAACCCTGCTCCAATGCGCGTCCCGATTTTGAAGCGATTTACCATGAGGTGTCGTTAGTTATCTTGTGTGATTATCCCACGGAAACCGAACCGCCCTAGGCCGCACCTCAGCCCCTGATTTCGGCGATCCGTCGTTAGGCATGGCCTAGCTAGGCTAGGGGATCGATACAGTGGGGCTACAGTGGTCCTAAGCAGGGCTACACCCCGGTTTCTGAGCCGCTGTAGCCGCTGTAGGGTGGGTACTGCCCACCATTGGGATATGCCCTAAACCCCGATGTCTGGGCCAGAAGGCTAGTTCTGCCGTTAGAGCAGCGACGCAGAAGCCGGGTTTATGTAACGGCGTTCTAGAGTAGCGCACCTGCTCCCCCTTGCCATCTACCCTAAAGCTATAGGCCTATAGCTATAGACCTAAAGCTGTAGATTTAATACTAGATCCGCCTTGGCTAGCCGGGGTGAGCTGGGCAAACGCCGTTTGCCCCTACGCAATCCGCCTGTTTGGAATCGGGGTTATACGATTCGGATTTGGTATAGGAGCTAGATTTAGCCAGACACCGTGCTTAATTCACTGCTACATTCCCTAGATTTGTTTTTGCCCCCAGGGTCTGCTGGTCTAGAGACGGCGGCTGGGGAGCCAGCCGACTACACCTATCGGGGCCGCTGCCCCCGCACCGGGCAGCTCTACACCCTGCCCCGCACCGCCCTAGCCCGCGCCGTCGCCCAGGGGTTGATGGCGCAGCTCAAGGCGACCCACCAGCCAGAGGGCAAAATGTATGGGGTCTTGCTGGTGCAAACCCCGGCGGGCGACATTGGCTTACTCAAGGCCTTTTCTGGCCTGTGGCAGGGGCAGGCCCAGCTGCCGGGCTGGGTGCCGCCGATTGCGGGGCGATCGCAGGTGGCCCTGCAAGAGGCCCACACCCTCGACCAGTTGCAGGCCCTTAAAGATCGCCTGCTGGCTTTGCAGCAGCTGCCCGAGCGAGCGGTTTACCTGCGCCTCCAGGCAGAATCGACCGAGCAGCGCCAGCGGCTAAATCAGGTGCACCGCGATCGCAAACAAGCCCGCGATCACCAGCGCCAAACCCTGTCCCACACCTGCGCTGAGGACTTTCTCCCAGAGGCGTTTGCAGCACTGGAACAAGAGAGCCGGGGCGACAAGGCCGAGCTGCGGCGGTTTAAGCAGCGGTGGGGCGATCGCCTCGCTCCCCTAGAAACCACCATCCAGGCCGCCGATGCCGAGATCACCACCCTCAAACAGCGGCGGCGCGACCTCTCCCGCCAGCTCCAGTCCGATATGCACGCCGCCTACACCCTGACCAACTTTGCGGGCGACTCGGTGGCGATTGAAGCGCTGGGCAACCTGCCCACGGGCACGGGCGACTGCTGCACCCCCAAACTGCTGCACGCCGCCGCCCAGCACGGCCTGGTGCCCCTGGCCCTGGCCGAGTTTTGGTGGGGGCCAGCCCAGGGCGACAAACAGCCGGGCGAGTTTTACGGAGCCTGCACTGATCGCTGCCAGCCGATCATGGGCTTTCTGCTGTCGGGGTTATCGGCCCAGGTGCTGGCCTCCGCCAATATCCCCGTAGGGGCAAACGGTGGTTTGCCCTCACCCAAACCCAGCCCCCAATCGGCCTCCCTCCACGTTCTATACCAAGACCAGTGGCTAATCGCGGTGGACAAACCGGCGGGGCTGCTGTCGGTGCAGGGTCGGTATAGCGATCGCCAAGACAGCGCCCTCACCCGCCTGCGCCTCACCCTGCCCAAGGGATCATTCTTGCAGCCCGTCCACCGCCTCGACCAAGACACCTCGGGGCTGCTGCTGCTGGCCCTCGATGCCGACACCCACCGCCAGCTCAGCCAGCAGTTTGCCCAGCGCCAGGTGGCCAAAACCTACCAGGCGATCGTGGTGGGGAACGTCGATCAACCCTCAGGAATCATTGACCTGCCGCTGTGGGGCGACCTCACCCAGCGACCCCGACAACAGGTCAACTGGCAGCACGGCAAACCCAGCCAAACCCAGTTTGAGGTGCTGGGCCGCGAGGGCGAGCTGACGCGAATCGCCTTCTACCCGCTCACGGGGCGCACCCACCAGCTGCGGGTCCACGCCGCCGATCCCCAGGGGTTGAATGCGCCAGTTTGGGGCGATCGCCTCTACGGCCAGAGCGAACCGGGTCAGCGCCTGCACCTCCACGCCCACAGACTGGAATTCACCCATCCCCAGAGTGGAGATGCGATCGCCCTAGAATCAGCCGTGCCGTTTTGACAGGATGACCATGCCTACTTCGATTTGACCTACGGCATCACCAGCTTCAAAGAAGAGGTCAATCGCCTGATGAAGAAGATTCCCTGCTATAAGTTGAGGGTGTAGGGCGATCGCGCCCCCCGCTCATCTTCACCCAACAATGCAGACCACCCCGGCGACGTCTCTAGAAGACGTTTATCGCACCCTACAACCAACCCCTCTAGAAACACCTGAAGAACTTCAGGCGTTTTATCAACCTGCCATCAACGAAACCCGAGGGGGCGACAAAATGCAGCGTCTGCGGCTGCGCCTCAACCGAGCGGCACGAGATGGCGTTCCCTTTAAAGCCTGCGTGATGGGGCATCGCGGTGTAGGCAAGTCAACAGAACTCTCTCGCCTGATTGGGCAAGTCGATGAGCAGTTCAACACCATTCGGTTTAGTGCTACCACAGCGCTCGATCCGGGCAACTTTCGGCCCTTAGATGTAGTGCTGTTGATGATGGCGGAAGTCGCCGAGCACACCGCTAAGCCCATAGCATCAGGAGGAGCGGGCCAGCCACCCTCAGAAGCACGGCTGCGCGATATTTGGGATTGGTTTGCCCCAGAAGACGTGACCCGTAAGCAGGCTCGGGAGATGACCGCTAGCCTAGAAGCTGGGGTGGGAGCAGAACGAGACTCATTGTGGTCTCAAGTGATCGGCCTGTTTGCTGCCTTAAGAGGGGAAATCAAGTATGCCTCTACTCGCGAAACATCGGTGGTGGAGTATCGCATTACTCGCTTGACCTCATTAATTGCGGTAGCCAACAAGCTGCTAGATGAGTGTAATCAATTACTCAGCACGGCATGCGGGCGACAGTGGTTGTTTGTGGGCGAAGCTTTTGACAAAGCAGGTATAACGACCGATCGCATCGAAGAGCTATTTATTACCTACGCCAATATCTTTCAAGACCTCCGCGCCCACCTGATTTTCAACTTGCCCATTGGCCTGTACTACTCAGACAAAGCGGCTCGCCTACCGTTTCCGGGCGATTGCAGCTTTGTGATTCCCGATACCCCTGTTTACCAGCAAGACCACAGTGCTAACGAAACGGGGCGCGATGCCCTGACCAAAGTGCTGGCAGCTCGCATGAGCCTAGACCTCTTTGAGCCAGAGCAAATGATGCGGCTGATTGTGGCCTCGGGGGGCAACCTGCGCGACCTGTTTGCCCTGGTTAACTACGCCGCCGATACGGCCCTACTACGAGACGCCAGCCAAATCAACGCAGCAGACGCCAGT
>DAIPYU010000142.1:2908-11130 GCA_036782635.1 Nodosilinea sp. CTOTU7353 | reverse complement strand
GCATCCAGTTTCAAAAAGACAAATTCATCGCCATTGGTAGCCATGCCATAGTTAGGCTGTTGTGAGTCAGGGTTTGCCGCCATGTAGGCCAGTAGCTGAGGCAAAGCCGCCGGCAGAGAAATACTGGTACGTTTAGACTCAACCGTCAAAATCCAAAGCCGCCCTTGCAAGACCAGCACATCAATAAAGCCTCGCACAGTTTCCTCTGGATCTTGCAGGTCTATTGCAATTCCGTGAGGCGACTTGAGGCGAAAAGGCGGGTCGATAAAATCCAACAGTTCCAGCAGTGGTGCGACAACCACCAGATTAATGGTGCCCTCTAGCAATAATCCATCGGCGCGGTGATAGTCGTAGCGCTGTTTAAGGCGCTCAATACCCGCCTGCTGCTGAGGTGTCAAAGTCGGCAGGTCAGCCACCCATTCAGAGAAAAAGTCAATATTTTGGCTCTGCACAAGGCCCAGGCGCTGTTGCAGGTCATTTATTGTCGTAATGGCTTCCCTAACGCCTGCGCTACTCACCATAGTTGGGCTATCCTAAAGCCGTTGTAGCCTCTAGTCTAGGCCTTAGAGATAGGGATTGGTCTCGGCTGCAATCTGATATGCCATCATGATCTCAGCTCTCCCGGCCTAGCCAAGAGACCCCCATGACCCAGGTCGCCCTCACCACCCTTAGCTTTGAGCAATACCTGCACTACAGCGATCGCACCGACACCCGCTACGAACTCGTGCGAGGGTACCTCTACCAAACTTTTGCCATTTCCAGATCAAATCCTGGCATTTCAGGTTCGCAGCTAACCAACTCAGGATTGTCTAAAATCTCTGGCGCTTGCTCGGGCCGATAGACATAAACTTGACGGTGCTTGCGATCAATTAACACCCCCAACCGCACGCCATTTGCCATATATTCAGCCATCTGGTCTTGTAAACTCGCCACGATAGATTAGCCCTTGCCCTCGTTGGCGATTTGCTTGCTGAGCCACAGCACCGGCAGCAGCCCTACCAGAATGATCGCCAGTGCCGGGGCCGAGGCTTCGATTAGCCGCTCATCGGCGGCGTACTGGTAGACCCGCACCGCCAGGGTATCGAAATTAAACGGGCGAATGATCAGCGTGGCGGGCAATTCTTTCATCACATCCACAAACACCAGCATGATGGCGGTGAGCAAACTGCTGCCCAGCAGAGGGCGGTGAATTTTCATTAGCGTTTGATGGGGGCTTTGGCCTAGGCTGCGAGCAGCGTCATCCAGCGTGGGCTTAATTTTGCTCAGGCCCGCCTCGGTGGCCCCAAAGCTGACCGCCAAAAAACGCACCAGGTAGGCAAACAGCAGCGCAATAATTGTGCCGCTGAGCAGTAGGCCGGTAGAAAAGCCAAAAGTTTGTCGCATCCAAGCGTCGATCGCATTGTCGAACTGGGCCAGGGGAATCAGCGTGCCCACGGCGATCACCGCGCCGGGGACGGCGTAGCCCAGGTTGGCCCCCTGCACCGCCAGCCTGAGCAGCGGTGTAGAGTTGAGTCGCAAACCGTAGGCCATCACCAGCGACAACACCACCGCCAACACCGCCGCCAACACCGCTAGCACCAGACTGTTGCGGCTCAGCACCCAAAAGCTACGGTTTAGAGTGGCATCGGCATTGCGCAGGGTCATAGCCAGCAGCAGCCCAATGGGCACCAGCAGCCCCAGCAGCACTGGCACAAAGCAGGTCACCCAGGCTCCCACCGCCCGTAATCCCGCTAACCCATAGCGCGACTGCGACACCGATCGCCCCATACCCTGGTAGTAGCGAGCCCGCCGCCGCGACTGTTGCTCTAGCAGCACCAGCGCAAAGATAAACAGCAGCAGCACCGCTGAAAGCTGCACTGCTGCCGGGCGATCACCCATGCCAAACCAGGTGCGATAGATACCCGTGGTGAAGGTGGGCACACTGAAGTAGGCCACAGTGCCAAAGTCATTCAGGGTTTCCATTAGGGCTAGGGCAGTGCCAGCGGCGATCGCAGGCCGCGCCATGGGCAGCGCCACCGACCAAAAACTCTGCCATGGTCCCCGACCCAGAGACCGGCTGGCCTCTAGGGTAGCGGTAGACTGCTCTAAAAAGGCCACTCGCGCCAGCAGGTACACGTAGGGGTACAGCGTCAGGCTAAATAGCAGAATTGCTCCCTCAATGGAGCGAATGTTGGGAAACCAGTAGTCTGTCGCCCGCTGCCAGCCAAACAGGCCCCGCAGCGCCGTCTGCACCGGGCCAAAGTACTCTAGGGTGTCGGTGTAGACGTAGGCCAGAATGTAGGTGGGGGCCGCCAGGGGCAGCAGCAGCAGCCACTCAAACCAGCGCCGCCCCCAAAACTGGCAGGTGCTCACCAGCCAGGCGGTGCTAACCCCGAGGCCCAGCACCCCCAGGCCCACCCCTACCATCAGCACCAGGGAGTTGCGAATGTACCCAGGCAGCACCGTGGCCACCAGGTGTCCCCAGGTTTCGCCGGAGTTGGTCAAGAGCCCCATGAGAATGATTGCCACTGGCAATAGCATCACCAGGGCGATCACCCCGACCCCCACAGTCCAGCCGTCTAGGCGGGGTAGCAAGGCTTTGCCGGGCATACCCAAGACTTTCATTGGCAATAATTGTTGCTACCCATTCCTTTTAACACAGAACGAAACCCTGGCCATAGCGGCTTGCCACAAAAGCCTGACCCAAAAAAAGCCCTGCTTTGCAAAGCAGGGCCATCGGTGAGAGGAAGAAAATTGAGGGCCAGACCGGGCTAGAACCGGAAAGTGGCCCGCATTACCCCGTAGAGGCCAGTGTCGTCGGTGGTGGCACCGCCGGGGTTTACAACCTTAGCGTCGCCGTAGATGATCGCCGGGGTCAGGCTAATGCCTCGGCTAAGGGAGAAATCATAGTACCCTTCGATTAGGAAGGGGTTGTCGCTGCGACCCGCCAGCTGGGGCAGCTGGGTGGCGTAGACGCCCAGTTGTGCACCCTGGGCAAACAGATCTTTAAAGCCCAGACCAGCGCTCCAGCTAAAGTCGTCGCCACCTTCAAAGCTCTGAAACGCGCCGTGGCCCGCCACAAAGAAATTGCCAAAGTCGAGGCTGACCAGCCCGGCGAAGGTGTCGGTGGCTCCGCGCGCAGCGGCAACCCCGGTATTATCTAAGGCAAAGATGTTAGAGCGATCATTGTGCATATAGGTGACCGCTGCCCTAAAAAAGTTATCGGGCAAGAAGCTGAGCTGGGCAATGTAGTGCTGTCCTTGGGCGGCAAAAAGTCCCACAGCGGGGTTGGTGGCCCCCGAATTGCTGGCGGTATAGCCCACGTCCAGGGCAATGCTATTGGTCAGGTTAAAGTTGATGCCTAGACCAGCACCGTTACTAGAGCTGCCGCCGGTGCTGTAAAACTGGGGTTTGCCCGCGTCCGCCACTGAGCGGCCGTGGTAGGGAACGATGGTGCTACTCACCCAATCGTCGCCAGCGCGGCCCCGGGCTGAGGCGGTGACGGTGATGCGATCGCCCAGGGGAAAGTTGTAGTACAAATTGTCCATCTCTACATTGAAGTTACCGGCTCCGCCCCGGCTGAGGCCGCCGAAGGGGTTGAGGAAATCACCGCTGCGCCCTTGAAGACGAATACGCAGCCGATCGCGCCCGGTAAAGCTGGAGTCAAACACAAGCCTTGCCCGCGAAGCCACGCTGGTGCTGGTTTCCTGCGCCACCTCAAAGATATCGAGGGGAACGCCGATGTGAGCGGCTACTTCTCCCCGCAGCTTGGTGGTGGTGGAGAACTGCTGAGCGCGCAGGGTGGCGGTTTCAGCCTCTAGGGCATCGACCCGGCCCCGCAGGGTGGCCAGCTCGGCCTGAAACTCGTCTTGTAGGCGGCGAATGGCAGCCAGATCGTCGGGGTTAATGCCCGACTGAGCAATTAGAGTTGCGATCACGTCTAGACAAGAGTTAAGGCCCGCCGCGAACTCAAAACGAGTCAGCGATCGCTGACCGCGAAAGGTGCGATCGGGGTAGCCCTGAATGCAGCCGTAGTTTTCCACCAGGCTTTGCAGCGCCTGAAAAGCCCAGTCGGAGGGCAGCACGTCGGTCAGCTCCGACACACTGGTGATCTGGGCTAACTGTAACGGCTGGGCGGCGGCCCCAGGGGCGGCGCTAGACTCGGCGGCGGTGGCCGACCCGGCGGTGGCTAGCGCAGCAAAAATGACTGCCGGGGCCAGGCTCCGGTAGCTCAATCGCAAATTATTCATGGTGTAAACACTCCCCAAAAATGGTTGCGCCACATCGCCCTAGCTCCAAGGCCCAGACCTTGACAGCTAGATTCAGCAGCGCTCTCGCAAGTATGAATCTATTGACTTAAATTGTCAATAAGATTCTGAAAGGCTTAGCGGTCTAAGCAGTTGCTACTGAAAGGCTTTGTACGGCGCTAGCTAAACATAGGCAGGCTTTTGAGAGCAGGGCTGGCGGGGTGTATCGCCCTGCTTGACAGCTTTAGCCTCAACCCATTCATCAGCAGAACTAAATGAGCGCAGTTCTTAATAGATTGAAATCTAATGATTTATTGCGAGTGATCTCTGACTAAGATAAGCTTTGTCTAGCGAAGCTTCAGGTCAGGCAAGACCTTGACCCAAAATATGCTGGTTAATGCTCTAGCCTTAGCTGAGTTTTATTGTCATTAAACCCCTGGGTGGCTTCTGGCTGTTTGCGGTGGCCGTGACCACAACTTTTTCCTGAGCAGCGTCTTAAATGCGATCGCCGGTTTAAACAACCGGCATTTTTTTTGTTCGATTGGGCCAGTAAACACCCCGAGAATTTGTTCCTGAAGTATCCTTTGCAGAGAGTTCTTGCGTCTTTAGGTGGTGGTCTTACTCGGCGATCGAGCTGGGCTGAGCACCTGCCCAGTGCCCGACTTTCCGTTGCAGACTACCCATGGATATTCTCAATCTGCTCACCCGCCTGCTGCTGTGGCTTGGCATTGGCTATTTTCTGTGGTGGATTCTGAAGAAATTCATCCCGGCCACCTTTCTGACCTGGTTTGGCGGGGCGATCATTTTGGCCCTGATCGCCGGTGCATTTTTGTTTCCCCAAGACAGCACCATTGGCGTGTTTTGGCAGTTTTTGGCCTTTCCGCTGACGCCCCTAGGTGGGTCGATTACCCTGCTGGCGACGGCCCTGGGCGGCGGCTTAAAAAAAGCTAACGGCCGCATGGTGATGACGGCGCTGCTGATTTTGCTGTTTAGCAGCATGCCCCTGGTGGCGCGGGCCTTGGTCAACCAGTCTGAGAATGCGGTGCAGCTGGCCTACCAGAACCAGCGGCAGCTGTGTCTCGATATTTGCCCCGCCGTCGATCAAGTGCCTGTCGACCGGGCGGTTGCGATTGTCGTGGTGGGTGAAAATGCCGACGCCTACCGCCTCACCAACGCCCTCAACAGCCGCATTGATGCCAACAACCCCCTCGACCCGGTGCTGGTGGCTCGGCTCAACAGCGCCGCTAATATTTACAACCAGATTGCGGCGGCACGCCCCTTTGTTACGGTGACCGCCGGGGCTCGGTTCAGTGACGCTGACGAGCGCGAGCGGCTCAACCAGGCAATTCGTCAGCAGCTGGTGAGTCGGGGCGTGCCGTCGGAGGGCATTCGCGTTGAGAACACCGGTACCGACATTCGCGCCACCGTCGATGACCAAAAGAATTTTCTGCGGGAACAGGGATTGTTTACCGACCCGCCCCGCAACGGCGCGCGCGACTTTGAGCGCAACAACCGCGACGCTAACCGGGTGGTGCTGGTGGCTCCGGCGCTCACCATGCGCCGGGCGGCGCTGGCCTTTGAGGGCGACGGCGTGCAGATAGTGGCAGCCCCTACCGAGCTATACAGCTCGCCAGCCACCGAGGGTCGCAACACCCTGGCTCGGCTGGCCGATCTAGTGCCCAGCGTCAATGCCCTGGTGCTGACCACCCGCTACTGGGGAGAACTGCTCAGCTCGGTCTATTACTATCTGCGGGGCTGGCTGCCCCCCTTCACCATGCAGTGGAACCAGGTGGTGGAGACCCTCTAGTTCCACAAGGTAGAAGGATGAAGGTAGAAGGATGAAGGCAGAAGGATGAAAGAGGATTCTAGCGTACCCAAGGGTTTCCGCCTGAGGAAGGTGGATTCATTAAAGTGCAATTCTTGGGTAGGGGGGCCGGGGTCTGGCCCCAAAATGTGACCCCAAAATTCGTCTAGGATGGGGAGGGCACACAGGCAGGCCCACTCAGACAGAATCTATGGCGCGATCGCAGCTTCAAAAACTTGCTACTTACCTCAACCCCCACCGGCGTCAGGCTGCCCTGGGGGTTGCTGCTCTTTTTGTCGTGAACCTGGTAGGGGTCTGGATTCCGCTGCTGATTCGCAACGGCATTGACGAGCTGCAAGTCACCTTTAGCTTTAACCGGGTAATGTACTACGCTCTGACGGTGCTGGTGCTGGCCTCGGGGATGTGGGTGATCCGCATGGTCTCGCGCATTACTCTGTTTGGGGTGGGCCGCCAGGTCGAGTATGACCTCAAGCAGCGCATCTTTGAGCACCTGCTGCGGCTAGAGCCCGCCTACTTTGGCCGCAACACCGCCGGGGAGCTGATCAGCCGCGCCACCAGCGATGTCGACAACATTCGACGGCTGCTGGGCTTCGCCATCCTCAGTTTGGCCAACACCCTGTTTGCCTACGCCCTGACGGTGCCGGTGATGCTGTCGATCAGCGTGCGACTGACGCTGATTTCGCTGATTGTCTATCCGCTGATGCTGGTGCTGGTGCAGACCTTTAGCCACCGCCTGCGCACCCAGCAGCTCCATGTGCAAGAGCGCCTCTCTGATCTCAGCGACCTGATCCAAGAAGATATGAGCGGCATTTCGCTGATCAAAATTTACGCCCAAGAAGATAACGAGCGCCGCGCCTTTAACCGCCTCAACACCAGCCTGCTCACCGCCAACCTCACCCTGGCCCGCACCCGCAACACGCTGTTTCCGCTGCTGGGGGGGCTGGCCAGCATTAGCCTGCTGGTAATTTTGGCCAGCGGTGCGGGGGCGATCGCCTCGGGTCTGCTCACCGTGGGCGATTTTGTCGCCCTGCTGCTGTACGTAGAGCGGCTGGTGTTCCCCACGGCGCTGCTGGGCTTTACCATCACCGCCTACCAGCGGGGCGAGGTCAGCATCAACCGGGTCGAAGAAATTCTCGATGCCAAGCCGGAGGTCTCTACTGCCTCCACCGCCATCCCATTACCGCTGGAGCAGGTGCAGGGCACCCTGGAGGCCCGCCACCTCAGCTACGCCTACCCCGGCAGCAAGTCCCCCGCCCTCGAAGCGGTCAGCTTTAAAATTGTGCCGGGGGAGCAGATTGCGATCGTTGGCCCCATCGGCTCGGGCAAATCGACCCTGGCCAACGCCCTGCCCCGCCTGCTCGACATTGGCCCGGGCCAGCTGTACCTCGACGGCTACGACGTCACCGAGCTGCCCCTGGCGGATTTGAGACGGGCGATCGCCTACGTGCCCCAAGACAGCTTTCTCTTCAGCACCAGCATCAACAACAACATTCGCTACGGTGTGCCGCATATGGAGTTTCCTGAGGTGCAGCACGCCGCCAAGCAGGCCCAGATGGATGAAGAGATCGCCAACTTTCCCCAACACTACGACACCATTGTCGGCGAGCGGGGCATCACCCTGTCGGGGGGGCAGCGGCAGCGCACCGCCCTGGCCCGCGCCCTGGTGATCGACGCCCCCATTCTGGTGCTTGACGACGCCCTCTCTAGCGTTGACAACCGCACCGCCACCGCCATCCTCAACGCCCTCTCGGAGGGCACCCAGCAAAAGACGGTGCTGTTTATCTCCCACCAAATGTCCGCCGCCGCTACCGCCGATCGCATCTTTGTGATGGAGGGCGGCCGCATTGTGCAGCAGGGCCACCACCGCGATTTGGTACAGCAGTCCGGCCTCTACCGCAGCCTGTGGGATCAGCACCAGCTGGAGTCGGCCCTGCGGTAGGCAAAAAACTGCTTTCTGCCTCCACAGGTAATGCTGCTACGGCAGGTGCCAATCTGGATGCGTTGGCGTAGCCTCTCTAAGGGAGAATCGCCCCAAAGCTCATGGCAATGGGCAAAAACCCGGCCACAATGCCCAGGGCGCGGCTGCACCCCTGCAAAAATTCTTTCATAGCGCTGATAGGTAGGTGGGGGAGACTAAATAGAGGGACGGTGCAAGGTGTACGGTGCAAGGT
>DAIPYU010000142.1:0-2808 GCA_036782635.1 Nodosilinea sp. CTOTU7353 | reverse complement strand
TACGGTCTACGGTGCAAGGCCCGAAACCCGAAACCCAAAACCCGCAAACCGTGAACCGTAAACCGCAAACCGTTGACCGCAAACCGCTTGTGGATTTACCCTAGCGCCGGGCGATCACTCTAATCTTGAACAAAATTGCGCTGCTGGTACTGCCCTGGTGTCACCCCCCAGGTGCGTTTAAACTGCCGGGTCAGGTGGCTCTGGTCGGCAAAGCCGGTCAGGTAGGCCACCGTGGCGATCGCCCCGCCCTGGCCCAGCAAGCGTTTGGCCTGCCGCAACCGCACCTGGTTGAGGTAGCCGTGGGGCGGCAGCCCCACCTGCTGGCGAAACACCCGCAAAAAGTAAAAGGGGCTGAGGTGGGCGATCGCCGCCAGCTCCTCCAGGGTGGGATTTTCGCTGTAGTGGGCCTCTAGGTACTCCCGCGCCTGGGCAATCGAGCGGGTTTCCTGGCCGAGCGATCGCCAGGGGGGCCGGTGGTCGGCGTGGCGGGCAATCAGCTGGGCAAAGGTCCACAGCAGGCGCGAGTCTTGTTCGAGGCGAGGGGCCTGGTGCTCTAGGACCTGGTGCGATCGCAGCAGCCAGTCCCGTAGGGTCGGGTCTTGCACCACCGGCTCTGGAAAGTAGATTGCGCCCGCCCCCGCCCTAGTCTCTGCAATAGACCGCTGCAAGAGGCTGACCGCCGGATAGAGCATGCGGTAGGTCCAGCCCGAGGCGTCGGCTGCATGACCGGTGTGGGGTTCGCCGGGGTTGATCAACACTACGCTGCCCTTCGGTGCCCCGTGGGTCGCCCCGCGATAGGCAAACACCTCGGTGCCCTGCTGAATCACGCCTACGGCAAAGGTGTCGTGGGTGTGGCGGGCAAAGCTGTGGCGAATGTAGGTGGCCCGCAGCAGCTCCAAATCGTCGGCCTCGGGCACCTGCCAAAATTTCACCGTTTCTCGAGTCATTGATGCGGCCCCTGGTGCGATCACGGCGTTTCTTTAATCTTGCCGCACAAAAATCTGACCTAGCAATCTTCGCAATCTGCTGGGTGGCCAACTTTCGCCACCGGCTGAAGTTTACGGACTAGGGGCGATCGCATGAGTGCTCCATCCTTACCCTTATTGAGGGAAACTTATCAGCGCTTGAACCTAGAGTCAGAAGCGATCGCCCATTTTTGTGAAAAGTGGCAGGTGGTGGAGCTGTCTCTGCTGGGTGCTGTATCCGATGGTTTTGCATCAGGGGTCAGGTGCCTTTGGTGCTGTGACTGATAACGCCATGCCCATAGAAGGCACCTGACCCCTTAGAGACTTCGATTGACCTGTCGATGGCCTAAGGGGCCAGTCTTGGACTATCGCGCCTCAGCAGACTAAACACCTCCCCCTGGACTGGCGTAATCAAAATCCCGGACGGTGGAATTGTCACCAACTGGCTCCAGGTGGCCTGCTCGGCGTAGGTCAGCACATGCAGCAGGTTGATAGTCGAGCGCACGCCCTCCGGTGAGCCAATCACCAGATGACGCAATCGCTCTGGCCGGGGGCTGGGGTTGGCAAGGCGCAGGGGATTCAGATCCCCGGTTTCTTGAAGAAACCGGGGATCTTTACGGGTAAAACACAACATAATCGGGTTCCTTTCCGATGAAACGACGGGGAAGAAACCCAAAAACTTGGCCGCCCCAGACGTAGTGCAGTTCGGGGCGGCCAGGTAAAATCACCTTAGCCTCCGAGACAGCTTGTACCTGTCGACGGGGTTAGCCGCTGGTTGGTGTTGGTAGCACCTTCCAGTGGCGTTAGACCAAATTTTTGGGAAGCTCAGACTGCACGCACACAGCCTTAGCTCAGTAAAGTACCCTATTCGGCTACCGGAATCAAGTCAAAATTGCTACCTGCCGAGATGTCTGTCAAGTTTTCTCTAATTTTCTACTATTGCCCCATGACCGCGTTGCTCTGGGAGTCTTGTCTATGACTCAGACCTCATCGTCGCTGGTACTTGGCGTTGACGAATTTTTGACCCGCTACGGCGACAACCCGCGCTACGAACTGGCCGACGGAGAGCTAATAGACAGGTCACCTACCGGCCTCCACGAAACCACTGCCGGAAAAGTTGCCAGCCAGCTCAGCATTGAAATTGATCGCCAGGGCCATCCATGGGTTATTCCTCGCACTTGTTTGCTGCGACCGTTTGCCGATGTTGCGACGGCACGCCGACCAGATGTGGTGGTGCTTGATGAACCAGCCCTGGCACATGAGCCGCTGTGGGAACGAGAACCTGTGATTACCCTGGGCACTTCGGTAAAGCTGGTGGTGGAGGTGGTAAGCACCAATTGGGAAACGGACTATGCCCGCAAGGTGGAAGAGTATGCCCTGTTTGGCATACCAGAATATTGGATTGTGGACTATCGAGGTTTGGGTGGACGGGTGTTTATTGGTAGCCCTAAGCAGCCTACGTTTACGGTGTGTCGGTTGGTTGGCGAAGACTATCAACAACAGCAGTATCGGCTTGGTGAAGCGATCGCTTCACCCTTGTTGCCCCAACTAACGCTACGGCTCGATGATGTTATGCCACGCTAAACATAACTACCAGGGGAAAAGTATTTGCCTAGGCAGCCACCCATGCCCGGTGCAAACCGAAAGAAGGCTGAACAATCGCCTGTGGTTTAACCGCCGAGGCATAACAGCACATTCAGGAGGGGAGTGTTGTCTAATATTCAGCAACCTTTGCAAGTCAATTCAACCCTGTCAACCTTGTTGTCAGAGTTGGGAGAAGAGTGTGAAAAAGTTGTCTTTTTGCTGAGCAAATTGAAGCTAGCCAACTTAAGCGATGATCAAA
>DAIPYU010000141.1:4348-11263 GCA_036782635.1 Nodosilinea sp. CTOTU7353 | reverse complement strand
CTTGAATAGTTGCGTATCACGCAAATACTCAAGTCGCTGAAACCCTCTTCAAAAATAAGTTTCAGATTGGCGGCAAAATATTGGGACTAATTTTGGACTAAATTTTGAGCCCTATTTGAGGTCTGGGAGTGCCCCTAAGAGGGGTGCGATCGCAGGCACCCAAAACGGCGGCTGCCAGCCAGTTAGGGCTTCAGCGTCGTCGTAGGCTGCAATCATACCTGTGGTAATCGCCGTTGCACCATCCATCAGCCAGCCGCATACCTGCTTCGTGGTTTCGTTCGCAAAGCTTAGATTGGCCTTGCCACCGCCGTTGAAAACATTCAGGTCAAACAGCTGCCACTCCGGATTGATCGTATCGACCACCACCTGCGCCGCTGACGTCAGTTCATCCATTAGCCAGCCGATCTCTCGGCTGCCCGACGCCGGGCGCGAAAGCAGAAAATCGACTTTGCCGTCGCCGTTGTAGTCAAAGGGCGGGCGTACCACATCGCAGGGCGGCAGCAGCACTTCCTCCCCCGTGGCGGTAAAGTCCCAGGTCAGCAGATCTGCCCGCCCCTCCCCAGCCTGCGTCGTGGTTTGAAACCCAGCTAAAGCGCGAGAGCCGACGATATCGGGCAGATTTAACCCGTAGGTGAGCAGCGGCGCGCTGGGCTGGATCAGCGTATCCGCCAGAAACACTGAAAGTTGATCGGTGGTGCCGTCGTAGTCAATCCAGGCGGTGAGGGGGTTGCCGCTGGCCAAGTTTAGACCGGTGTTTACCTGCATCAGCGGGGTTGGAGAAAAGCCGGGGGTGAGGAGTGCGATCGCCCCTAGCCCCGTACTCTCAGTCTGCAGGGTAAACGGCTCAAAGGTAATAGACAAGCTAGAGAGCGCCTGCTCCGGCTGATTGCCCGCAGGCTGAAGCCAAAACGAAAAACCAGAGGAAGGAGTGATGTCAGCGGGCGGCAGGCGAAACTCAAAGCGGGTTTGGAAGGAAAAATCAGGGGCGACCGCCAACTCTTCCGCAATAAATGCCGTTCCTACTACCCCATCGAGACCTGGCGCTAGCGACAGAATATTGTTCTTCAGCTGTGCGCCACCGGTCAGGCTGAGTTGCCCCTCTCGATCAAACTTCAGATCTTGCAGCACATGGGTTTCAATATCCTGAAGAATCTGGTCTTGCACCCTGGGGTCATTGACGATGGTGCGGTGGGTAATGCCGCGATCGCCAAACAGGCTTTCGACGTTGATATTCTCAGAGCCCTGAACAACCGTCGCCCCCTGCAAGTCAAACGGGTCAAAGCCAGGCCGAAACAGGTTAAACCGATTGGCCACCTGAAAGTAGTTAATCCCCTTGGCGACGTTGCCGGGCAAGACCTGATCTTCTCCACTGGCACCCGTCAGCGGCACAAACGAGTCAATCTGCACCAGCAGATTGAACGCCCCTGGGGCCAGCCCCTCGGCCAGACGAATGGCCGACAACCCGCCCGCGCTATAGCCCACCGCCCCCAGCGCCGCCACCCGATCAAACTGGTTGACGAAACCTAGGGCCTGCTGACTGCCCACCTCACTGAAGTTGAATATATTTCCTTCGTAGGAGTCAAAGACCTGACTCGACCAAAAATAATCTTGAAACCTGCTCTGAAGCTGGCCATTTAGGGCATCTATTCCAGAGATTCCACCACTACCCGAGAGCCCCAAAAGCCCCCCAGCTCCACGAAACAGACTGATAACTGCCCGCTCACCAAAGATAAAAGACCTATTCATAACGCCTAGAGTATCGGTGTAGTATGGCTAAAAACCAGGTTTCTCCGTCGCTGTCCTAACGGCATGACTGGCTTTTTGGCACAGAAACCGGGTTTCTGTACCGGCGTTCTAGGAGCTATAGGTTGATCGACCTCTACCATCGGCCATCGCTCAACGGCGTGACGAAACCCACAGCCCGCAACGACCCTCTAGCCACCCGCAAACCCGCAAACGTCTAATCGCTCTGTGCCCATAGTCGCGCAGAAAAGACAAGCCCCAGCACGACGATCATCATTCGTAAACAACTTCCCCAGAGGCGCGTAAGCAACTACCGAAAATTATTCTATTTATAAGACTCATGTATATCTTTGATAGACCAATAATTCATTAAATAAGTCTTGTTATGAGACTTTGGTTTATGGCAACGTTAGTTCGGTAGAATCCCACGCAGCGAAAAGTTCCGCCACGTCCCCTTCTGGGAGAACTGCCCAGAGAACAGGATGGGTCAAGCTGACATCAAAGTTTTTTGACAGGCTCATCTAATAAATAGTCCCAAAAGTTTTATAACAGGACTACTAATTAGCCGATCAAGTCTTAAATCGAGAATGTGATGGTAAGCGTGGTTGTTTGCGCTGCGGTCATAGCCATCGCCAGAACCATCCGGGCAATTTTGTCCAAGACTGCCGAAGCTGAATCCCGTAGCCTAGGGTTGGCGTTTAAGCAAAAAACAATGGTGGCCAGCGGTTTTCTCAAAGACGTTTCTCTCTCTGCGATCATCGCGGGCTTTGTCACCGTACTGGTGGGCTTCACCAGCTCGGCGGTGATTGTGTTTCAGGCGGCCCAGGCGCTAAACGCGACCCCGGCAGAGATCGCCTCTTGGATGTGGGCCTTGGGGTGGGGCATGGGGCTGACCTGCATTGGTCTGTCGCTGCGCTACCGTGCCCCGGTGGTCACCGCCTGGTCGACGCCGGGGGCGGCGATGCTGATCACCTCGGCGACGGGGGTGCCCATGGCCGAGGCGATTGGGGCATTTTTACTGTCGGGTTTGCTGATTACTCTGGCCGGGTTTACCGGCTGGTTTGAGCGGTTGATGAGCCGCATTCCCCTCTCGATCGCAGCGGGGATGCTAGCGGGGGTGCTGCTGCGCTTTGGGCTAGATGTGTTCACCGCCCTGGAAACCCAGTTTGCTATGACTCTGGCAATGTTTTGTACCTACCTGGCCATGCGCCGGGTGAATCCGCGCTATGCGGTGGTAGCGGCTCTGGGGGTGGGAATGGCGATCGCCGCCCTGCAAAACCTGATCCAATTTGACGCCGTGAGTCTGCAACTGGCTCGGCCTGTGCTGACCATGCCTCGGTTTTCTTTGGGGTCGCTGGTGGGGGTGGCCCTACCGCTGTTTGTGGTGACGATGGCGTCGCAAAACGTGCCGGGGGTGGCTGTGCTGCGAGCTTCGGGCTACGCCTCGGTGCCAATTTCGCCCGTCATTGGCTGGACGGGGGCAGCTACGGTTATTTTGGCCCCCTTTGGCGGGTTTGCCCTCAATTTGGCCGCCATTACCGCCGCGATTTGCATGGGGCGCGAGGCCCACGAAGACCCCGGCAAGCGCTATGTGGCGGCGATCGCCGCCGGTTTCTTCTACATTCTCATCGGCCTGTTTGGCGCGACAGTCGGGGCGGTGTTTGCCGCTTTTCCCTCAGAGCTGGTGTTGGCGATCGCCGGTTTAGCCCTGCTCGGCACCATCGGCAATGGCCTATTTACCGCCCTGCGCGACGAAGCCCAGCGCGAACCCGCCCTGATCACTTTTTTAGTGACGGCATCTGGGGTCACTCTCCTTGGCATTGGCTCTGCCTTTTGGGGACTGATCGCCGGAGCAATGGCGTTGATGATTTATCGAGTCAAGATTCTGCCTAGCACCCCCTAAAGCAGACTGATGCTTCACAAGAATAATCTAATTTTGAGGCCAATCAATATCAAACTTAGACTAGCTAAAGCGTCTGTAAGTCTCAACTTAAGACAGAAGTTGCGCAGGCAAGTAGTCATTTAACCCATGTTGTAGGGTGTGTCGTAGCAAAGCTCAACGTACCGCCGGGTTGGGCTTGGTGCGTCACGCCGGTGTACAGATAGGATTCAGTATCATACTAGATCCGCCTTGGTTAGCCCCGGTTGAGCTGGGCAAACACCGTTTGCCCCTACGCAATCCACCTGTTTGGAGTCGGGGTTATACGATTCGGATTTGCTATCAGTCGTCTAGAATGCCGCTCAAAAACCCGGTTTTTGGGTCAGAAGGTTGGTCATGCCTCTGGCGCAGCGACGAAGAAACCGGGTTTTTAGTCCGATGCCCTGCTGCCTCGGCCCATTCCCAAGGCCACAAGGCGGGCCATTCGTTATTCTTGCTCTGGCCAATCGTCTGCACTCTCCCCTAGAGAAACCTGGGCTGCACCACCGCCAAAATTCTGCAAGGTTTGGGCTAGGTTGACCCCGGTAGCCTGCTTCATCTGCTCCATAAACGAGGCCAGCTTGGTGGCATTGCCGCCGCCGCCGGGGTCAATGACGGTGATGCTCTCCACCGCCACGTCGGGCACCGTGGCCACCAGATTTTCCAGCAGCCCCTCCAGCTTTTGAAACAAAAAGATCTCGCGGGCGTGGTCGCCCGCCGCCTTCCAGGTGGTGGCCAATTCGCGAATGCCCTCGGCGCGGGCGCGACCGTCTTCGACAATGCTGGCGGCGTCGCCCTTGGCGCGGGCCTGGGCCTGCTGGCAAGAGGCGATCGCCGGGGCGATCACATCGGCCTGAAGTTGCTGCTCGACCTGGTTGCGGCGTTCGCGCTGCACGGCCAGCTCGGCTTCGGTGCGGGCCACCTCGGCGGCAATTTCAGACTCGGCTTCAGAAATTGCCGCCTGGCGCTGGCTGAGGGCGTTTTGCAGGCGGCGATCGGCGTCGGCGCGGGTGGTTTCAATCCTCGCTTCGATCTGGCGCAGGGAGGTGCGTTTCAGGTTTTTGGAAGCCTGGAGGGCTGACTGGGCCTTGGCTTCGGCCTCGGCTATCCGGGCGTCGCGAAACAGGTCGGCCCGCTGTTTGCGCCCGATCGAGTTGAGGTAGGCGACATCGTCGGAGATATTCTGAATTTGCAGGTTGTCGAGAATTAGCCCCAGCTGGGCCAGGTCGTCGTCGGCTTCGTCCAGCAGGTTGCGCACAAAGGCCATTTTGTCTTCGTTCACCTGTTCGGGGGTGAGGGTGGCCAGCACGCCGCGCAGGTTGCCTTCGAGGGTTTCGCGGGCAATTTTCTCAATCTCTTCCCGGCTTTTGCCCAGCAGCCGCTCGATCGCATTGTGAATCGCCGGTTCTTCCCCCGCGATCTTAATATTCGCCACGCCATCGACCTGGAGGGGAATGCCGCCTTTAGAGTAGGCGTTGGCCACCTTCAGCTCGATGATCATGTTGGTCAGCTCCATGCGGAAGGTTTTCTCCAGCAGGGGTTTGCGAATGCTGCTGCCGCCCTTGACCAGCCGATAGCCGACGCTGTGGCCGTCGCCGACCTTGCGGCGATCGCCCGCAAAGATCAGCACCTCGCTAGGCTGGCAGATGTAATAGAGGTTTTTGATGATCAGCAGCAGGCTGCCGGTGGCCCCGAACATGACGACCAGGAGGGTGAAGATTAGGCTCATGGGATGGGTAGGTGGGTGGGTAGGCGGGTGGATGGGTGGATGGGTAGGCGGGTGGGTGCGTAGGGGTAGACCTGTGTGTCTGCCCTGGGGGATAGGTAGGGGCAGACCTACGTGTCTGTCCCGGGGAGAGGGGGGGGTGGGGAAGAGGGGAGGGAGGGGCTGGCGGCGAGGGGAATGCCGAGGATGTCTTCGGACTGGCGCAGAAACTGCTTCACCATTTCGGGGTAGGCGTTGAGCAGCGACGCGATCGCCTTACCGTCGCCGTTGTCGATCACATGCACCTTGCCCAGGTGCAGGCGGCTGGGAATGCGCCCCGCTTCCTTCAGCACCATTTCCAGCTGCTGCACCAAAAACAGCTCTGACGCATCGACGCCGGTATCTTGCCACACCTGAACCAGCAGTTGGCTGGCCTGGGCTGAGGCCTTGGCGTTTTCTTCCAGGGTGGCGGCGTCTCCGCGCGCCTGAAACTCCTGGGCCCGCTGCTGGGCCTGGGCGGGCAGCACCTGCTCCACCTCCAGGCGAGCTTGTTCGAGTTGGGCGCGAATGGCTTGCAGCTCTCGCTGGGCGCGGGCGCGGGCCTCGGCGGCAGCGGCATGGGTGCGCTCTTCTTCGATCCGGGCCTGCTTTTCCACCTCGGCGGTGATCCGGCGCAGCTCGTTTTCCTTCTCTTGGATCACGGTACGGGCCTGGGTTTTGGCTACCTCGGCCTGACGGGTGCTGTCGGCCTCGATCTGCTCGGCTTCGGCCACCGCGTTCGACTCGGCGATTTCGGCATCGCGCACCACGTTGGCAATCTGCCGCCGCCCAATGGAGTTGAGGTAGTCGACCCGGTCGGCCACGCTCTGAATTTTGAGGGTGTCGAGCTGGAGGCCCAGTTTCACCAAGTCGTTGCGCACGTCGCTGGCGATGCGCTCGGCAAACTGGAGCCGGTCTTCGTTGAGCTGTTCTGGGGTCAGGGTGGCGACCACGCCCCGCAGGTTACCCTCTAGGGTTTCCCGCGCTACCCGGGCAATTTCGTTGCGCCCCCGACCCAAAAACCGTTCGATCGCATTGCCCACCAGGGTCTCATCGCGGGCGATTTTGACATTGGCGATCGCCTGAATATCCAGCGGTGTGCCCCCTTTCGAGTAGGCGTTGGTCACCTCAATCGGCACCGGCATGGTGGTCAAATCCATCATCCTGACGGTTTCGAAAATGGGAATCCGAAACGTGCGCCCGCCGTAGATCACCCGGTAGCCCATGGTCTGCCCATCGGCGCGGCGGTACTTGCGCCCCGAGATAATCAAAATCTTGTTGGGGTCGCAGATCTGCACCAGAGAATTGACCCCCCAGATGGCGAGCAGAATGGCGAAGATCAAGACGGCGATCGCCCCGCCGCCCAAAACTTGCCCTCCGGTCTGCCCAACTACCGGAGCCGTCGGCATTGCCGTCGTCAGGGCCACTGTTTCAGTCTGATTTATTCTCGCTGTCATACCCACGTGTTCCTTCTTGTACCAAAATGCTCGCCGCCATCACCCTGGGGCAG
>DAIPYU010000141.1:0-4248 GCA_036782635.1 Nodosilinea sp. CTOTU7353 | reverse complement strand
CCTACCCACCTACTCACCCACCCATCTACTCACCCACTCACCCCATCCGCCGCCGCCACCCATAGCTTATCCCGCTCCATCCCCACCACCAGCACCTGCTCCCCCTGGTGAAACTCCCGCTCCTCCTGGGTGATAGCGAAAAAGCTCACCGTCGAACCGCCCAAGCTGAGGCTGACTTTGCCCCGGCTGTTGGCGTCAAAGGGAATTTCGACCGTGCCCAGCTGGCCGGTGAGAGATTCTGGCCGGACCAGGCTGCTGACCGACTGGCGACTGAGAGATCGCAGCACCAGCGCCGCCACCAGGCCCCAAAATAGCCCCATCAAAAGAGCAATCAGGGCCACCAACCGGGGCTCTAGCCCAGGCTGCGCCCACTCCAACAGCAGCCCCGTCAGGCCAAAAAAGCAGAGGGCAAAGGTCCAAAAGCGCAGGCTCAGCAGGGGCAGCCACCAGCGCGATCGCAGCACAGCAAAGGTTTCGCCCAGGTGGGTGCCAAAATCAACGTCGTCTAGATTGCCGTCGGCATCTCCGTCGATGGATAGATCAAAATCGCCGTCAAAATCGCCCGCAAAGTCTACGCCGTCGAGACCGCCGACGGCGGCGAGAAAGACAAAAATGCCCCCAACAATGAAGCAAATTCCATAGACCAGCATGGCTCAGCGGCACCTCTTTGTCTTCAGCCAGCGGAAAAATCACGTTAGCCTCTGTTGCTAGGGTACTCACGTCCCCTCGCCTTCGCTCGCTTTCTTCATTATTTAGAACGTGATTTAGAACGTGCGAAGTCCAGTTGTTTGACCTTCAGCCTATCGGACAAACGCCGTCCACCCGCCAAGAATGCTGCCCTTGACTGACCAAAACAGACTCATAGATCGCCTACAGCGTGGCGGTCTGGGTCTCTAGATCGATGCCCAGTACCTGGGTGTAGGCCCCCCGCGCCTGGGTGACGCCGATAGTGCGCTGGGCCGCTTCGATCATCGGGCGGCGCAGGCTGACCACGATAAACTGGGCCTGCTCAGTCTGGTGCTTAATCATGCGCGACAGCCGCTCCACGTTGGCCCCGTCGAGAAACATATCCACCTCGTCAAAGGCGTAAAACGGCGAGGGGCGATAGCGCTGGAGGGCAAAGATAAAGCTCAGCGCCGTGAGCGACTTTTCGCCCCCCGACATAGAGGCCAGCCGCCGCACCGGTTTGCCCTTGGGGTGGGCGACCAGGTTGAGGCCACCGTTGAAGGGGTCTTCGGGGTCTTCGAGCTGGAGGTGGCCGTCGCCGTCGGAAAGCTCGGCAAAAATGGTCTGAAAGTTGATGTTGACGGCGTCGTAGGCTTCGGTGAAGGCCTGGCGGCGCAGGGTGGTGAAGGTCTCAATCCGCAGCAGCAGCTCGGTGCGCTCTTCTTCGAGGGTGGTGAGTTTTTGGGTGAGTTCGCCCAGGCGCTCTTCGGTGCGGTTGTACTCTTCGAGGGCCAGCATGTTGACCGGCTCCATGGCCTCCATGCGCCGCTGGAGCGATCGCAGCTCCTTCCTTAAATCCTCCAAATCGGTCTCGGGGGGGATCTCTGGCAGTGGGTCGGGCAGTTCTGCCGCCTGAGCCGCCAGCAGTTCCTGGGCCTCGGCCAGCTGCTGGCGACGCTCCTGCTGGGTTTCAAGCAGCTTTTGCCGCTCCCACTCCTGCTGCTGGGTTTGGGTGCGCTGGGTGCGCAGTCGTCCTTCTAGCTCGTCGCGGGCGGCTTTTTCGGCGGCCAAGGTTTGGTCGAGGGCAGCCATCTGTTGGCGCAGCTGGGCGACTTCACCGTTTAGCGCGCCCTGCTGCTGGGTGAGCTGGGTGAGCTGCTGGTCGCGATCGCCCTGCTGCTGGGCCAGGGTGGTCAGGGTCTGCTGGGCCTGGGTGAGGGCCAGCTCTAGCTGCTGCCGCTGGTTGTGCAGCTCGACCTGAAGGCGCTCTGCCGCCTGCAGGGCCTGCTGGTGATCGCTCAGCTGCGCCTCTAGCTCACCCACCGCCGCCTGGGCCGTCTGCCACTCGCTGTGGGCCACAGACTGCTCTAGCTCGCCGAGGGCCTGCTGCTGTCGAGCGATCTCAGCTTCCTGGGTGGGTAGAGAGGCGGCCAATGCTTGCAGCCGCGCCTGGGTGGTGGCCAGCTCCTGCCCGTGCTGGATGAGCTGGGTTTCGAGCTGGGCACGCTGCTGGGCCTGCTGCTGCTGCTGGCTCTGCTGCTGTTCGCCCGCCAGCTGCTGCTCGCGGTACTGCTGGCGCTGGGCAATCAGCGATTGGGAGAGGGTTTGCAGCGTTTCTGAAGTGGTCTTGAGGTCGCGATCGCAGCGCTCCAGCATCACCTCAATGTCGCCCAGGCGCTGGCGCAGGGCCTGGGACTCGGTCGACTCTGCCGGTTCGACGGTGCCAAAGTGCAGGCTGCCCGAGCGGGGCGACAGGTTGCCCCCGGTCATAGCCCCGCTGGTTTCTAAAATTTCGCCCTCTAGGGTGACAATCCGGTAGTCGCCCAGGTGCTGCCGGGCCGAGGTCAGGCTGTCAAACACCACGGTGCTGCCGAAGGTGTAGCCAAAAATATCGCGGTAGCGCGGGTCGCAGTCGATCAGGTTGACGGCGTAGTCGAGAAAGCCGTCGGGGCGCTTCCACTCGGGCACGGGGCTAAACCGGGGAGCGCGAATTTTGTTTAGGGGCAAAAAGGTGGCCCGCCCGGCCCGCCGCTGCTTGAGAAACTCAATGCCCTGGGAGGCCACGCGGTCGTTGTCGACCACCAGATAGCCCAGGCGTGCCCCGGCGGCAATCTCTAGGGCCAGCTGAAATTTGGGGTCGACTTTGCCCAGCTGAGCCACCAGCCCGTTGATGCCCGCAATGCCGCTGTCGAGCAGCAGCTTGGTGGCGTGGGTGCCCTGGCTCTCTTGCAGAGCCTGGGTTTGGGCTTCGAGCTTGTCGAGCTGGCGCTGTTTGTCGCGCTGCTCTTTGAGCAGGCGGGTTTGGGTGTCGCGCTGCACCGAGAGTTCGGCCTCGGCGGCGGCAATATTAGCGGCGGTAGCTTGGATTTCTTTTTCGGCGGCGGCCAGGCGCTGGGCCAGGCTAGCGTCTTCGGCGGCGGCGGGGCGATCGCCGAGGCTGTGCCGCTGCTCGGTGAGGGCTTCGATCTGCTGCTCCAGCTGGCGCAGCCGCTCCTGCAATCGAATCTGCTCGGCCCGCTGGGGTTCGAGTTCGCTGCGCAGGGTGTCGATTGCCTGGCGCAGCTGGGTCTGCTGCTGAATGCTGGTTTGAGAGGCGGAGGCGATCGCCAGAGTCGCCTGGCGGCGTTCTTCCAGGGCCTGCTGCACCTGGTTTTTGGCCTCGGTGAGCGCCACCAGCTCTCCTGTGGTCAGCGCCTCAATCGCCTGGCCCACCTGTTCTAGCTCGCGCTGCTGCTGCAGTTGGGCAATTTCAGTATCGCGGCGCTGGGCGGCGGCCTGATTGGTCGCCCCACGGTTTTCTTGCTCCTGGCGCTGGAGCTGACGCAGCTCGGCTTCGTGGGTGGCCACCTGGGCTTGCAGGGCCAGGTGCTCGTCTTCACCCATGGCTCGAATGCGGGCGTTGAGGCTGGCCAGCTCGGCTTCGAGGCTGGCGATCGCCCCCTGCCCCAGAGTAATTGCCTCTGCCAGCTGGGTTGACTTGGCTTCGCCCTGCTCTAAGGTTTGGTGTAGGGCGGCGATCGCCCGCTGCTGAGCCTGCCATAGCAGCACCGCCTCCCACTGGCCCTTGGCCTGAAAGGTTTCCTTCAGCTTCTGGTATTTCTCGGCCTTTTGCCGATCTTGGGCCAGCCGCTCTAGCTGGGTTTGCAGCTCGCGCTCCACAATGTGAAAGCGCTCTTCGTGGTCGCGCACGGCATCGAGCTTGCCCCGCGCCTGGTCAATCTTGCGATCAAAGGCCGCCACCCCGGCCAGCTCGTCAATAATCTCGCGCCGCTCCCGCGAATTCATCGAAATAATGCTGGTGACGTCGCCCTGGAGCACGACGTTGTAGCCCTCGGGGTAGACGTGAAACTTTTGCAGCTGCTCGTGGAGCTGGCTGAGGGTGCAGGGTTCGCCGTTGATGTAGTAGTTAGAAGTGTAGGTGCCCTGGCTAGTCACCCGCAGCCGCCGGGTGACGCTCCACTCACGGCCCAGGGGCAGGCGCACGACGTTGTCGGCGGCATCTTCCCCTTCAGATGCTTCTGATTCAGAATTTTCTAGGGTCGGCGAACTGCCGTTGGCGCTAGAACCATTGCTCTCTGCCGC
>DAIPYU010000140.1:8963-11377 GCA_036782635.1 Nodosilinea sp. CTOTU7353 | reverse complement strand
TTGGATACCGGTATTCTAATGAATTTTCTAGGATGGCCGATAGCCGGCGATTGAGGCGATCGCCACCGCCCCTGAGTCAAAGCGTGGGGTAGTGGCCACCGGCTTGGCGCTGGGTTTGCCAATTAGATAACCCTGGGCAAAGGTGGCCCCTCGCTGCTGCAGCCAGTGCAATTCTTCAATGCACTCAATGCCCTCGGCCACGGTCTGAACGTCAAGTTTCTGGGCGATCTCTAGCAGCTTCTCGGTGATCGAAGCTTTATAGGAATCTTGATGGACGTTACGAATCAGCTCCATATCGAGCTTGATGAAATCGGGCCGCAGCTGATGCAGCAAATTTAGCCCCGAGTAGCCCGAGCCCAAATCATCTAGGGCCACGGCAAACCCCGCCTGCCGGTAATACTTCAGCACCGTTTTGAGATGCTCTAGATCCTGCGGGTTGTCTGACTCTACAACCTCAAACACTACCTGCTCATGGCGAATACCCGCCTGGTCAATGGCTGCCACTGTGCTGCGCAGGCAAGACACCGGATCATAGAGCGCCGTAGGGGTAAAGTTGATGAAAATGCGCTGGGTCAATTGATGCTGGCTGGCCTGGGCGATCGCGCTCAGCCGGGCCGCCCGGTCTACCTGGGGCAGCAGCCCAGCCGCCGCCGCCTGGGCAAAGATCGGCCCCGGCATCACCAGATTACCCTGGTTATCCAATCCCCGCAGGAGGGATTCATAGCCGTAGATCTCAGACGTATCTTGAATCGAGACAATGGGCTGAAAGTGGCTGGTGAAGAGGCTCTGAGCCAGCATATCCATCAGCCAGTCAGACTGGCTAAAGGTGATAAAGCGCTGCAGCGAGGCCATATCGCTAAAGTCTTCTATCTGAGGCTGAACGGCACCTCTGACGAATAATACCTGAGTTTCTTTGAGTTCCCTGGGCGCAACCAGTTTGGCCAAGTGGCGGGCAATCTCCTGGGCCTGCCCAAACCGACAATCCACACCCAGCCCAGGGCGTGCTTGCATCAGCTCAAACCCAAAGCGTTCTTTTTCTAAAAAGGGCGTGACCTTAGCCAGCGTGTGGGGCACCGGAAACCAAAGGAACAGTCGTCCCACCTCCCCAGCCCGACAGCGCTTAACATTTTCAATATTTTCACAGGCACAGGACTTGGCAGCAGAACATTCCATAGCTCAGACTCAGCAGCAACTTGCTAAATGACCTGAGTTTTCCCAGTCTGCTGGGGAAGAGCGCGGTTTAAATCGAGTCTCAGTTAAGTGGCTGACTTTAGGGATCGGCAATTCATACCAATCGTCATTCCCTCGCAGAGGGTGCCCCCGCTAAGGCGTAGGCCGGTAATCCATCATGGGCATGCTGCCCAAGCCCGTACCTTATTTCAACGCAGGCCCCGCAGTGGAGAGCTAAGCCGCAGTTGCGTATTTGCAGCAGTCACTGAGATCTGCCTTTACTGAGAGAAGTCATATTCGCGCAGGTCGAGGCGGCAGCCCTCCTCCATGTTGAGGGCGCGCTTGATCGGGTTGATGTCTCTAAAGCCGTCATCTCCTCGCTGCCTCAGGCTGGTCTCAAACCGCTCAGCAAACCGGGCTGCGCAGGGGCTACGGCTGGTGCCCAAGCGCTCTAGGCTGGCCAAAGCAGTATCTATATCCCAGACTTCTACAGCGTTGTGAAGCTGTTCCCATGACCGATTTTCTTGGCTATTGGTGGCCGTCTGAAGCTGATGGCGATCCAGAATCCGGTAGGCCAACCAAAAGCTAGCGCTCAAAATAGCCGCCATGCCGAGGGAAATTAGACACCCAGCCAGAGGGTTGCGGCGGGTAAGTCGCCCCTGGGGCGGCGGCAGCGGGGCAGCAGCCATACCCCCATAAAATTCGACAAAAGAGGCGTTTTGATCGAGAAACCAGACTTCGATGCCCTTGGGCTTAATTTGCTCGGCAATGTCAACGGCGGTCTCCCAGTCGGTTTCTGGGGTCAGCCCAGCAATCACCATGCGCTGGTCTGGAAAGTGATCCTGCTGGGCCTGGATGGTATCCACCGCCGCCCACAGATCGGCGGGCGTCAGGCTGGAGGGGCAAAAAATAGCGTACAGCGGCGTCAGCAGATCGACGACCCCCTCGTCGGGGCAGGGCACCTGGCGGTGAACGCTGTGGCCATAGTCTTCGAGCCAGCGCCCTAGCGCGGTTCGCAGATCTTCAGAACTGGCAAACTCGATGGCAACGGTCACGGCAGGGCAAGTAATAGGATGGGTTTTATGTACTAGTCTAGCGCGGCACCTGGGTTCAGATAATGAGGTCTAAATTCAGGCATCATCATTAGAGTCAAACCCGCCCCGCCAGATTTGTTTGAAATGATAGAGCGAATTGCCTAAAGAGGCTCAGTCATCTTGCGGGCATCTTGCGGGCATCTTGCGGGC
>DAIPYU010000140.1:0-8863 GCA_036782635.1 Nodosilinea sp. CTOTU7353 | reverse complement strand
CATCTTGCGGGCATCTTGCGGGCATCTTGCGGGCCGACATGACAATTTGCGGAACCAGGGCCTAAGACGATAAGATGAGGTTAAGTAATGTAAATAATCTCTCAGGAAAAACTATTGGAGAAAATTTTTGCCTGATGCTTCGGCTGGTCTCAGTTAAGTCAAGCGGTTTTAAAAAAATGCTTTGGGCCGTCCGGTAGGTCTGCTGATAGAGATATCTCAAACCCTACCCATGGTCTACGGTTCTCCCCACTGCGAAGTATGCCTACAACTACGTAAAGTATTAATAAGCAAGACTTTAGATCTTACATTTGGGCAGCTTCAGCCTAGACGATGTTTGAACCATCACATCCTCAACCGTTATTTTCCCTACACCTGGTCCAACCATCGGGCCGGACTCACCTGCAGGCAAATGGTTGCCTTATCCACTTTCGGTCTTTCTCACGCTCCTCAAGCCACTGGTACTGACTAAACCCCATGTTTGAACACTTCACCAACACCGCTATCGCCGTCATCATGAAAGCCCAGGAAGAGGCTCGTCGGCTGCGCCACAACTTTGTGGGCACCGAGCAGCTGCTGCTGGGGCTAATCAAAGAAGAAGCTACTCTGTCGGCCAAGGTGCTGGGAGAGTTTGGTGCTAACCTCAATGACGCCCGGGCTGAAGTCGAGGCCATCATTGGCCGGGGCAGCGGCAGCGTGCCCCCCGAAATTCCGTTTACGCCGAAGGTTAAGCAGGTATTCGAGCTGGCTTTTCAAGAGGCTCGCAAAATGGACTCGCCCTACATTGAACCGGAGCACCTGCTGCTGAGTCTTTGTCAAAATACTGAGAGTGTTGCCTACCGGGTGATGACCAATCTGGGGGTAGACCCGGCCAAGGTGCGCACTCGCATCATTCAAGAAATTGGTGAGGCGGCGGCGCTACCCGCCGGTCGGCGGGAGAATGATCGCGACAGCTCCCGCAAGAAGGGCAAAATCTTAGCCGAGTTTGGCCAGGACCTCACCGCCCGGGCCGCTGCGGGCAAGATCGACCCGGTGGTGGGCCGTGCCAAAGAAATTGAGCGGGTGGTGCAGATTCTCGGTCGCCGCACGAAGAATAACCCCATTCTGGTCGGTGAGCCGGGGGTGGGCAAAACGGCGATCGCTGAGGGTTTGGCCCAGCGCATTGTCAATCAAGACGTGCCCGAGGCGTTGATCACTAAGCGCGTGATCAGCCTAGACATGGGTTCGCTGGTGTCGGGTACTCGCTTCCGGGGTGACTTTGAAGAGCGCCTCACTCAGCTAGTCCAAGAAGTGCGCGAAGACCCCGACGTGGTGCTGGTAATCGACGAGATCCACACCCTGGTCGGTGCTGGCTCCCTCGAAGGGGGGCTAGACGCTGCCAACATGCTCAAGCCTGCCCTAGCCCGGGGCGAAATGCAGTGCATTGGGGCCACCACCCTCGACGAATTTCGCAAATACATTGAGCGCGATGCCGCCCTCGAGCGCCGCTTTCAGCCGGTGATGGTGAAGCCGCCCTCGGTACCTGAAACTATCGAGATTCTCCAGGGGGTGCGCAGCCGCTACGAGCAGTTCCACCAGGTGAGCTTTAGCGACGAGGCCCTAGAGGCCGCCGCCAAGCTGTCGGATCGCTACATCAGCGATCGCCACCTGCCCGACAAAGCCATCGACCTAATCGACGAGGCTGGCTCCCAGGTGAAGCTGCGATTTATGCCCAAATATCCTTCTAAAGAGCTCAAGCTCCAGCTGCGAGGGGTCAACAAAGAGCTAGATGAGGCCATCGAGCTGCAAGAGTTTCCCAAGGCCAAGACCCTGCGCGAGCAGCGCCAAGACCTAATCCAGCAGCTTCAGGCCGACATTCCTGAGTACGGTGAAGCCGAGGCGGGCAATCTGCCGCCCCAGCCCATCGTGGACGAAGAAAACATCGCTGACATCGTGGCCGCCTGGACGGGCATTCCGGTCAACCGCATGACCGAAACCGAAGCCGTGCGCCTGATGCATCTGGAAGACGTCCTCCACGAGCGGGTGATTGGCCAAAACGAGGCCGTGATAGCGGCGGCCAAAGCCATTCGTCGAGCCCGGTCGGGTCTGGCCAGCGCTGACCGCCCCATCGCCAGCCTGGTGTTCTCTGGCCCCACCGGGGTCGGCAAAACCGAGCTGTCCAAGGCTCTAGCTGTGGCCCTGTTTGGCTCCGAAGAGGCGATGATTCGCCTCGACATGTCGGAGTTCATGGAAAGCCACACGGTGTCGAAGTTAATCGGCTCGCCGCCAGGCTTTGTGGGCTACGACGAGGGCGGTCAGCTGACCGAAGCCGTGCGCCGCAAGCCCTACAGCGTGATCTTGATGGATGAAATCGAGAAGGCCCACCCCGAGGTCTTTAATCTGCTCTTGCAGGTGCTCGACGAAGGCAAGCTGACCGACGCTAAGGGTCGGGCGGTGAGCTTCAAAAACACGCTGATCATCATGACTTCAAACATTGGCTCTCAGGTGATTGAGAAGGGCGGGGCTGGCCTGGGCTTTGATTTTGCCACGACGGATGCGGCCACGACCCAGTACAACAACATCCGCAACCTGGTCAATGAAGAGATGAAGCAGTACTTCCGCCCCGAGCTGCTCAACCGGATCGACGAAATTATCGTCTTTCGACAGCTCACTCGCGAGGAGGTCAACCAGATCGCCGACCTGATGCTAGAACAGGTGAACAAGCGCTTGGCGGATCGTCAGATGGAGATTACCCTCTCCGATGCCTTCCGCACCAAGCTGGCCAGCGAGGGCTACGACCAGCGCTACGGGGCGCGCCCCATGCGGCGGGCGATCGCTCGCCTGGTCGAAGACAACCTGGCCGAGGCGATTTTGTCCGGCACCCTGGAGGAAGGCGATCGCGCCTGCCTCGACATTGACGAGGACGGCAACCCCGTCATCACCCCGGAACGTCAGCCAGCTCTGGTAGGATAACCCTGGACGTTGCTGCTAGCCCGCAAACACCATGGTAAATCTGCCCCCCGACCAGCCCAGCTCGACGACTTCGCCTGAGCCTCGTCGCCAGGTTCGCATTCTGGAATTTGACGAACTGCTGGCGCTCGTGCTGGCGTTTCTCGGTATTGGCTCCATCCTGTGGTGGGGCCTTTCCCGTAGCCAGAGCGGGCTAGCCGAACTCGGCCTGCTGCCGCGACGGGAGGGGGATGCGGCAGCGATCATAGTTCCAGATCAAGACGCTCCAGATGAAGGGTTTGTACCCCGCACCTTTGAGCGCGGTGATCGCCCCCAGCGAGATATCCCTGAGCGGGTGACGGGGCTCACAGGGCTGAGCAGAGAGCCTTCCCGTTCTGATCCGGCATCGCCCCGTCAGGCGGTCTCAGCTCCCGTGGTTCCCGTGCCGGTGGCCCCCAGCACTACCGCAGCAACCACCCAACCCGTTGACATCTCAGACGTCCCCGAAACCCACTGGGCCTATCCCTTCATCAGACCTATGTACGATGAGGGGTATTTGCCTGACTTCCCCGAAAGCGGCTTTCAGCCCGATCAACCCCTCACCCGCGCCGAGCTGGCCTCTCTGCTGAGTCAAGCCTTTGGCGATGTCCCTCGGGAGGGCACAGCCCTGGCCTTTGAGGATGTCCCAGATAGCTACTGGGCGGCCCCTGCGATCGACAACGCTGTTTCCCAAGGCTTTATGAATGGCTACCCCGAGGGCGACTTTCGGCCCGACCAGGCCGTGCCCCGCTACGAAGTACTGGTGTCGTTGGCAACGGGCTTGGGCCTGTCCGACTCTCCGGCCCCCGACTCGACCCTAGTGGCCTTTGTCGATCTCAACCCGCTGCCCGAGTGGGCTAGGCCCAAAGTCGCTGCCGCCACTGAAAATTCGCTGGTGGTAAACTATCCCAGCCGAGACCAGCTCAAGCCCGCCCAGGCTGCGACTCGCGCCGAAATTGTGGCCATGATTCACCAGGCCTTAGTGGCGCGGGGCGCTCTGCCCGCAGTGCCGTCAGAATATGCGGTGCCCTAGCAATAGCGAAAGGACCAGATGTCTCAAAGCTAAAGAAATAATCCTTCTCTCGCTCAATTCCTATCTGGAGCTAGTTGAGTCAGATATGGTATCGGCTACAATTTTCGCAAGAATTTCATCCACTGTCCTGATGCCACTGCTGTGAAACTCACCGACTGGATCAACCTAGCTGCCCTAGGCGTTGCGCTCGTAATTATTTGGCAATTTCGCCACATTGTGCTTCTCATTTTTGCGGCAGTGGTGATCACCATTGCTGTCAATAGCTTGGTGCGGTTCCTATCGCAGGTCTACGACTGGCCTCGTCAGCGCTCTGTGCTGGTAACCGCTGCCCTCGTGCTGCTGGGGGCCGTCATTTTTCTGGGCCTAGTGCTGCCGCTATTTATCAGTCAGTTTCAAGAGCTGTTGCTGCTCACTCCTAAAGGGTTTGACCAGCTGGGTGGATGGTTTGACGCATTTCAGGCCAACCCCCCCGACTGGTTTCCCGAGCAAGACCTGGGCCTGCTGCCGGCTCTGCCCGATCTGCTGGGCCAGGCTGCTTCAATCGGGTCTACGGTATTTGGCAACTTTTTGACGTTCTTCTCTAGCTCGGTCGCCATTTTGCTGCAGGTGCTGCTGCTGCTAGTGCTCACCTTGATGATGTTGGCCAACCCCCCAGCCTATCGTCAACTGCTGCTGCGCCTGTTTCCGTCCAGCTATCGCCGCCGCGCCGATGAAATTTTGACCAAGTGCGAAAAGTCATTAATGTTTTGGCTTGGTGGAGTCGCGCTCAACTCGATCTTTGTGGCCACCATCAGCTTTACCGGACTGGTGCTGCTAGGGGTGCCCTACGCCTTTGCCCACGCCGTTCTGGCCGGATTATTTAACTTCATTCCCAACCTGGGGCCGGCGTTGAGTGCGGTGTTTCCGGTGTTTGTTGCGCTGCTCCAGTCACCGGGCACGGCTCTGGCGGTAATTGTGCTCTACGTGCTGATTCAAAACGTCGAAAGCTACTGGGTTTCCCCCATGGTGATGCAGAAGCAGGTGTCGCTGCTGCCCGCCGCCACGCTGATTTCCCAAATTTTCTTTGCCACATTTCTTGGCCCTCTGGGGCTGGTGCTGGCGCTGCCCCTGGCGGTTGTCTGCAAAACCTGGATAGAAGAGGCCTGGATCGTCGATGTGCTAGACAAACCGACTCACCACCAGCCCGTGATTGATGCTGAACTAGTCTCTCCAAATTCCCAAGACACCTTGCCTCACGACACCTTGCCTCACGACACGCTGACCCAAGACCCCTTAACCTGAGTAAGGCATAATGACCTAGATGGGACAAGCTCCACTCTCAAGATTACGGGCGATCGCAGGGGGCATGGCAAGGGCTACCTCTGCCGCCTGAGTTTGCAGGCGAGTATCTTAAGCGGGCCAGCAATACATTTATAAAATTTCCGTGAAAATACAGAAGCAGTGCTGGTCATCCCCTTGCCAACTCCATAAAGTCTTAAAGGAGCGGTAAAGCCAGCGACGTATTCGCCGGAACAGTAGTGTCGTGCTTGCAGAAGTTAGACTACCCCCACGCAGCGGCGAACCAGCGATTTGGTTTGCACCTGCTCGGCTCCCGCTCAGCGTAATAGAACGCCCAGGGCAATGGGGCAGCCCCCGTTGAGTTTGTGGAGCAAGTGCGCTTTAGTTTATGGATGTCTCTACGCATGGCTGAAGCTCCAACTCAGATTTCAGTGATTATTCCCGTCTACAACGGTGGTGAGGCCTTTCGGCGGTGCTTAGCAAGCATTCGCTCTAGTCTCCGCGTTCCTGACGAGGTTATTGTGGTTGCCGATGGCGATACCGATGGTTCTTGGCAGGTGGCGGAGGCCTTTGGCGCCCGCGTGATTCGGTTACCCTCGGCGGGCGGCCCGGCTCGGGCTAGAAACCTGGGCGCGCAGGTGGCCCAGGGCGACACTCTGTTCTTTGTGGATGCGGATGTCACGCTCCACGCCGATACGCTGAGTCTGGTAGCAAAGCGATTTGAGGCGCAGGCCGAGTTGGCTGCCCTAATTGGCTCCTACGACGATGCGCCAGGGGCCGATAACTTTTTGTCGCAATATAAAAATCTATTTCACCACTATACTCACCAAATCTCGGCAGCAGAGGCCTCAACCTTTTGGGGTGCCTGCGGAGCCGTCCGGCGCTCCGCTTTTCAGCAGGTGGGTGGATTTGACGAACGCTATCACAAGCCCTGTATCGAAGACATTGAGCTGGGCTACCGCCTCCGGCGGGCGGGCTACTCAATTGCGTTGTGCAAAGACATTCAGGTAAAGCATCTGAAGCGCTGGGAGCCAGTTTCTTTGCTGCGGGCAGAGATTTTTTACCGGGCGTTGCCCTGGTCTGAGCTAATTTTGCGCGATCGCCAGTTCAACGTCGACCTCAACCTCAGCCATGCCAATCGGGTCAGCGTTATCCTTGCCTTCGCCCTGATCGCTGCTCTGATTACCACTGTTTGGCTGCCTGGGCTGTGGGCGCTGGCGCTGGCATTAGCGCTGGGCCTGTTGCTGATCAACCGTCAGGTGTACCAATTTTTCTACCGCAAGCGCGGGGCGTTGTTTGCCCTGCGGGTCGTTCCTTGGCACTGGCTCTACTTTATTTATGGCGGCGGTGCCTTTGCCTACGGCATGCTCAGACATTATTTCAGGTCTTCACCGTTGCCGGAGCCGGCCAGGGTTAGAAAAGCACCCACGCAATAGCCCGAGTTCTACCAATCAAATCACAGCGCTTCAATAAAGCGCTTCAATACAGGGAGTCTCCTCACTATGTCTCGTTATCCAGTTGTCATCATCGGTGCAGGCCCTGCCGGGCTAACCGCCGGGTATGAGCTAATGAAACAGGGTGTGCAATCTATCACTTTAGAAAAAGCAGAAAAAGTGGGGGGGATTTCTCGCACCGAAGTTTATAAAGGCTATCGGTTTGATATCGGCGGACACCGCTTTTTTACTAAGGTGGATGAAGTCAAAGCTATCTGGGCCGAAATTTTAGGCGACGACTTTATTCAAGTACCTAGACTGTCGCGGATTTATTATGACGACAAGTTTTATGACTATCCGCTGTCGCTACTCAAGACCTTCAGAAATCTGGGTCCGCTCTCCAGCTTTCTCATGGTCACCAGCTATATCAAAGCCAAGATCAAAAAAATTCTCCACCCCGGTGTTGAAGCCCAAACCTTCGAAGACTGGGTAACCAATAGCTTTGGCGAAAGGCTGTATAAAACATTCTTTAAAACCTACACCGAAAAAGTCTGGGGCATTCCCTGTAGCCAAATTCGGGCGGACTGGGCGGCCCAGCGCATTCAGAATATGTCGCTGCGCCAGGTGGTGCTCAATGCAGCCTTTGGCAGTCAAAATGCCAAGAGCCTAATCAAGACCTTTGACTACCCTCGGCTTGGCCCCGGCATGATGTGGGAGCGCTGCCAGGATCTGCTCGACGCCAACGGGTCTCCAGTGCACCTCAATACTGAGATTGTGCGGGTAGAGCACCAGGGCACTTTTGTCACTAAGGTCATCGCCAAACAGGGGGAACACATCTTTGAACTGACTGGCGATCATTTCATTAATTCAATGCCGATCTCCGCCCTGGTGCATCGACTTGATCCGCCGCCGCCGCCGGAGGTGCTGGCAGCGGCCAGGGGCCTGAGGTACCGCGATTTTCTGATCGTCTCGCTAATTATTGATCAACCCGACCTATTCCCCGATAACTGGCTCTACATTCACAGCCCTGAGTTTAAGGTGGGCCGCATTCAAAACTTCAAGAACTGGAGTCCGGCAATGGTGCCCGATGCAGCCAAAACCTGCCTAGGTATGGAGTACTTTTGCAGCGAGGGCGATGATCTCTGGGCGATGCCCGATTCAGAGCTAATTGCTCTGGCCTCTCAAGAAATTGTCTGCCTTGATCTAGGCGTGCGAGCCAGCGACATTGAAGACGGCTGCGTCATTCGTCAGTACAAGGCATACCCGGTCTACGATGGCGAATATCGCGGACATTTGGAAGTGCTGCAAGACTACATCGAAACCTTTGAGAATCTGCAAACCGTTGGGCGCAACGGCATGCATCGCTACAATAACCAAGATCACTCGATGCTGACGGCACTGTTGGCGGCCAAAAACATTTTGGGCGAAAGCCATGGTCTGTGGGATGTCAATGTGGAGCGGTCTTACCACGAAAACTTCACCGACGAGGAGTGGAACAAGCTGCGCCCCGCGGGCAGCAAGACCCCCGAGCCGCCGTCGCTGGCTCCGGTGGGGGGCGGTAGCGCCCTATGACACAGCCCAAGGCACTGACTCAGGCCCTGGCTGACTGGCCGTCAGTGTCGGTGATTATCCCCGTGCTCAACGACGAGGCCGGGCTAACCCGCTGTCTGGCGGCGCTGGCCCAGCAGACCTACCCGCGATCGCGCTTCGAGAGCATCGTCATCGACAACGGCTCCGACCAGATAGAGGGGCTCCAGCGGCTGGCCGCCGTCCACCAGGCCACCCTGATTCAAGAGCTGGCTCCTGGGGCCTACGCGGCGCGCAACGCGGGTATTGCCCTAGCCACCGGAGAGATCATCGCCTTTACCGACGCCGACTGCATTCCCGCGCCGGACTGGCTAGAGCGAGGGGTTGAACAGTTAGAGCAACACCCCGACTGCGGTTTGGTGGTGGGCCGGGTCGATGTCTTTCCCCAGGACCGCGAGCGCCCCAACCTGGTGGAGGTGTATCAGATGGTAACCGCCTTTCGCCAGGATCACTTTTTGCAGCAGTTTAGGGGTGGTGCTACGGCCAATGTGTTCACCCGGCGCTCGGTCATGGAGACGGTGGGCGGGTTTAACCCAGAGCTTAAGTCCTTTGGCGATTTTGAATGGGG
>DAIPYU010000139.1:0-11588 GCA_036782635.1 Nodosilinea sp. CTOTU7353 | reverse complement strand
AGCGGGGGAACCAGTCAAGGGGCGTATTTCCGAGTTCTCAGTACCCGCTAGAGGGTGATCGGAAAGGGGCATCTCTCAGCCCTAGCCCGTCAGCTAACCTCGTCGGCATTGAAGAGAGACTGAACCGTCAGCATTCACCTATGCATTGATTGTTTCAGTGTCCTAAGTCGTGGCAACACGGCTAGTTTACTGTTCCCGGATAGGCTCTAGGAGGGTCTTATGCAGCTCCAATCGCGCGCCACCGCTCGCAATCGGCGGAAATTTTCTGCTGTCAATTCGCCCCCTTCAGGGAGCGATCAGACTGCGCTAAAGCCCATGCTTAAGCGGCTTGAAGCCGTCCTCGGACACGATGACGTAGCCCAGAGCATAGTGCTTTTAAATCGGCCCAAACCGCCCACCTTAACCCTGAAGCCAGAGACGCAAACCATTAGCTTTGTGGTGGGGTATAGCGGCTCGGCCCACAGCCAGGCGGCCTTAGACCTAGCCCTATGCGCTGCCCATCAGACCCGGTTGGTCAGCCCTAACCCGGTCATGGTGCATGTGGTGTATGTAATCGACAAAAGCCGCCCTAGAACCATTGCCAACGCCGACCGCATTCTTTGGCAGGCCCGCTGTCTGGCTAGCGAGTGGCGGGGGTCGCTCAACGCCCACCTTAGAATTGGGCCGGTGGCCGCTGAGCTGAGCGCGGTGGCGAAGGAATTAGAGGCCGAAGTGCTGATGCTGGGCTGCCATATCGCCAAACATCCGCTGGTGCAGCAGCTAGCCGACCACACGCCCTGTTCGGTGCTGGGTCTGCCTCAGTAGCGTAAATATTGCCGCTAGGCACACAAGCCCTAATTACGTTTTGCATCAAACAGGGGCCGAGGGATAACCCTCGGCCCCTGTTTGGGCGCATTGCCAGTCGCTGTTGATTAGCCGGACGCCTAAAATGCCGGTACAGAAACCCGGTTTCTGGGCCAGAATGCCGGTCGTGCTGTTAACGCAGCGACGAAGAAACCGGGTTTTTGCCACCTTGTACCTATACCTAGCAGTCGTAGTAGAGCGCTAGCTCGTAGGGGTGGGGCCGCAGACGCATGGGGTTGACCTCGTTGTCGAGCTTGTACTCGATCCAGTTGCCGATGAAGTCTTCGGTGAAGACACCAGTGCTGGTCAAGAAGGTGTGGTCAGCCTCCAGGGCCTTGAGGGCATCGAGCAACGAGCCAGGAGTAGAGGGAATCTTGGCCAGTTCTTCGGGGCTGAGGTCGTAGATGTCCACATCTAGGGGGTCACCGGGGTCGATCTGGTTTTTGATGCCGTCGATACCGGCGCAGAGCATGGCGGCAAAGGCCAAGTAAGGATTCGAGGTGGCATCGGGGCAGCGAAACTCTAGGCGCTTGGCCTTAGGGTTGTCGCCCGAGAGGGGAATACGCACCGAGGCCGAGCGGTTGCCCTGGGAGTAGGCCAGGTTGACCGGCGCTTCAAAGCCCGGCACCAGTCGCTTGTAGGAGTTGGTGGTGGGGTTGGTCAACGCCAGCAGGGCGGGGGCGTGCTTGAGAATGCCGCCGATGTACCACAGAGCCATCTGGCTCAGCCCAGCGTACTGGTCGCCCGCAAACAGAGGCTCACCATTGTTCCAGATCGACTGGTGGGTGTGCATGCCAGAGCCATTGTCGTTGAACAGGGGCTTGGGCATGAAGGTGACCGTCTTGCCCCACTTCTTGGCGACATTTTTAATGCAGTACTTGTAGATCATCAGCCAGTCAGCTGCGTCGATCAGCTTGCCAAAGCGAATGCCCAACTCGCACTGGCCGCCAGTGGCCACTTCATGGTGGTGTTTCTCGATGGGCACGCCCAGTCGGGCCATGGTCAGCAGCATTTCGCTGCGCATGTCTTGGGAGGTGTCGGTGGGGGCAACGGGGAAGTAACCCTCTTTGTAGCGAGGCTTGTAGGCCAGGTTGCCGCCTGCCTCTTCGCGGCCCGTGTTCCAGCGGCCCTCGACGCTGTCGACGTAGTAATAGGCCGAGTGCTCGTTTTGGTCAAAGCGCACATCGTCAAAGATGAAGAACTCTGCCTCGGGGCCAAAAAAGGCGGTGTCGCCAATGCCGGTGGACTTGAGGTACTCGATCGCCTTGGTGGCAATGGCCCTCGGGCAGCGAGCGTATAGCTCCCCAGTACGGGGCTCTTTGATCGTACAGATCATGCTCAGAGTCGGCTCCGCCATAAAGGGGTCGAGCCAGGCGGTGTCGGGGTCGGGCACCATCATCATGTCCGACTCGTTGATCGCCTTCCAGCCGCGAATGCTGGAGCCGTCAAAGGCTACCCCGTCGGTAAAGCTGCTCTCGTCAATCTGGCTCTTGTGCAGGGTGAGGTGCTGCCAGATGCCGGGCATGTCAATAAATTTCAGATCGATTAACTCAATGCCGTCATCCTCAATCCATTTCAGGATGTCTGCTGGGGTTGCCATGAACTACTCCTTAGCCTCGTTTAGCGTTTAAACGTCGGGGAAACCGATTTTACGGGTGATGCCCTCCCTTAGACCCACTCCACCGCTGCGGGAAAAGTCCTGCCAGATAAGCATTGCGCCATGTACATCGCGAGTCCAGGCACCTCGACACCGCTGGCATTGCAGGCATCAACCACGAAATCATCCTAGGGAGAGGGGTTCGCCCGTTTTGTATCACCTACTACCTTTTGTCAGGGAAAGCCAACAAAAGCCCCATGACAGTCCATGATGTTTTGTAACGATTCACTCATAAAGCCCTTGCTCTGGCGGGATTGGGCAACCCAGGGGTGAAGCCCCCGTGGTAGACTTCTTCGAGGATAAAACCTGGTATCTACAAAGGTTCGAGCCTTTGGCCAGGGGGCGGCAGCCGAGAGTCTGCCACCGTTTATAAAATACTGTTTGCCTAGTGAGAGTTGGGAGAAAACACCGATGCGGGACGCTGTCACCACGCTAATTAAGACCTACGACAACACCGGACGCTACCTCGACACCAGCGCCCTCGACTCCATTAAGTCCTACTTTGATAGCGGCCTCGATCGCATCAAAGCGGCGGCCGTGATCAGCGCCAACGCCGCTGGCATTGTCAAAGAAGCGGGTATCACCCTGTTTGCCCAGGTGCCCGAGCTGATTCGCCCCGGCGGCAATGCTTACACCACCCGTCGCTACGCCGCCTGCCTGCGCGATATGGACTACTACCTGCGCTACAGCAGCTATGCCCTGGTGGCGGGCAACCCCGACGTGCTTGACGAGCGCGTGCTCACCGGCCTGCGCGAAACCTACAACTCCCTGGGGGTGCCCATTGCCCCCACAGTGATTGGCATTCAGCTGATGAAAGACCTGGTCAAAGCCAAGGTGCAGGAAGCGGGCGTGGCCGACCCCGATGTGGTCGACTACCCCTTCGACTACATCACCCGTTCAATCAGCGAAGTCAGCATCTAGACAAGGTTCTGGCCATGGCTCTAGAAATGCTGTGGGGAAAGGCGGCGGCGTGACCGCCCTTTCCCTATCGCTGGGTATAGACTTTGGCACCTCTGGGGTGCGTGCCGCTGTGGTCGATCCACAGCGGCATTTATGTTGGGACTACCGAGCGGGCTACTCTGACCTACCGGCCCCAGATTGCTGGCGACAGGCGCTGTTTGATCTGCTAGGGGCGATGCCGGAGACGGTGCGGGGTCGGGTGGGGCGAGTGGCCATAGATGGCACCTCGGCGACGGTGCTGCTGTGCAACCGGTTGGGGGAAGTACTGACGCCGCCGCTGCTCTATAACGATGCCTGTAAAGAATCATTAGAGACCCTTAGCACCCTAGCCCCGGCCTACAGCCCTGCTGCCAGCGCCACCTCTAGCCTGGCCAAGCTGCTGTGGTGGCACCAGACCTTGCCCGCCGCTGTAGGGCACCAGGCGACCTATCTACTCCACCAGGCCGACTGGCTCAGCGCCCAGCTCCACGGTCAGTGGGGGGTGAGCGATTACCACAACAGCCTCAAGCTGGGCTACGACGTGGGCGCGCTGGGCTACCCAGCCTGGCTGCTGGGGCAGCCCTGGAGTAGGTTGCTACCTCGGGTTTTGGCCCCTGGGCAGGTGGTGGGGCCAATTACCGCCGCCGTGACCCGGCGGTTTGGCCTCTCGCCCCGGTGCCAGGTGGTGGCGGGCACCACCGACAGCATTGCGGCATTTCTCGCCAGCGGGGCCAGGGCCTCGGGGGATGGGGTGACGTCTCTGGGGTCAACTCTCGTGATTAAGCTGCTGAGCGATCGCCGGGTTGACGCCAGCAAGTACGGCATCTATAGCCATCGCCTGGGTCACCGCTGGCTGGTGGGCGGGGCCTCCAACAGCGGCGGTGCTGTGCTAGAAAAGTTCTTTGACCGGGGGGCGCTGGCCACCCTAAGCCAGCGCATCGATCCGGCGGTAGCCACCGATTTAGACTACTACCCGCTGGTGCAGCCGGGAGAGCGCTTTCCCATTAGCGACCCCGATCTGGCCCCGCGCCTGACGCCGCGCCCCGAGGACGATGCTGCTTTTTTGCACGGCCTGCTGGTGGGCATTGCCCGCATTGAGCAGCGCGGCTATGACCTACTGGCCCAGCTGGGGGCTTCGCCCCTGGGGCAAATCTACACCTGCGGCGGCGGTGCCGCCAACGAAACCTGGCGACAGCTGCGGGCTGAGCTAATCCCCGTACCGATCAAAACAGCCGCCTCGACTGAGGCGGCTGTGGGGAGTGCCTATTTGGCTAGCGGTTTGGCGGCGGGCTGACCAGGCTACAGGTCAAACTGGTTGCCCCGGCGATACTGCATGTAAGCAGCCACAAAAAGACCCGCCAGAGTAACCGGAATAAACCCTAGAACAATGCCACTGAGTAACGGCTCAACCACGAGTAGACTCCTTGTCTCAACACAAATAGCTAGATTTAACCATAGCATTAATTGCCCTGAGGGCCAGGGCCTAAACCCCCTATCCTATAACCCCGGTGCCAAACAGGCGGCTTGCGTAGGGGCAAACGGTGTTTGCCCAGCCCAACCGGGGTTAGCCAAGAGGGATTCAGTATGAAAGGAGAATTCTGCCCGCAGGAAAGCTCCCAAGCCCAAGCCGGACGTGGGGATTTGGTTTTTGCGCTGTGTTGAAAACGACAGAGGTATTGTGTACAGTATGCAAGAATTGTTGAAGGAGTAGCGTCGCTTCTTTTTGGCCACTACTCTTGCCATGCATCTGTAGATTTTTGTGTGGTCTCTGTCGACGATCATCTGGGCCAATTTCTGTCTTGGTGATACAGTCTTTGAGATCGTTTGGGTCTGCGCGACGCGCTCAAAGAGCCGAGCTTTAGCCGTTTGATTACCCGCTGCGGGTTCGTGATTTTTTAGAATTCAGGAATGGTTTCATGCTGACTCATCTTCATCAACTCACTGGTCGAGTTTTCAAGGCTGTAGCGGCTGGCGTTTTGGTAGTAACGCTGGTTTTTCTGACCCTGCCCGGGGCTTCGACCCAGGCGCTGGCGTCTCCTAAGGGCACCCTGACTGAAACCATGGATCTCAAACTGACCGAGGCCGCCCAGGAGTTTGTAGAGACAATCTTAGACGACTATGCTGATGCCCTAGAGGATTCTTTTGGCGAAGCTTTGAAGCCGCTCAAGTCGGTGACCAAAGACCTGACCAAGCAGTTGAGCAAAGCGGCGGCCACCACCTCGGCCAGCGCCACCACCCTGACCCCTCAGGTTGATACCGCCAAGACCGCCCTCGATACGGCGGCCACCACCTTCGACAGCCTGGTGGCCGACACTGCCAAAGTTAGGTCGTCTCTGGGGAGCACCCCCGACCAGCTCAAAGCTGCCATTGAGACTCAGATCGGCACCAAATTTGACGAGCTACAGACCGCCTTTGAGAATGTCTCTAGCGCGATCGCACTGCTCTCAGAAGACACCGCTGGTCTAGCCACCGCTGACTCAGCTGACGCTGTCGCCACCTACACTGAGCACTCTACTCTTCTAACCGAGGCTATTGAGTCGGCTAAGACCGCTATCTCTGCCTTTGAAGACTAAACGCCCTCTGACACAAAATTTTCTCTGCCTCCCTAGCCCCAGGGGGGCTTTTTTGGGGCAGGGCTAGTGCTCTGCTACCTGCCTCCGTCGACGGGTGGATTATGTATCGAATCTTCTCATGTAGAGTATGACAGCTACATTTGGTATCTTACATAACTGTTTTGTTACTATTCATATGTAGTCAAAAGGGAGATGAGCATATGAAAACTCAAACCAATAAAGCCTGGACAGCCGAGCAACTGGTGAACTTTAGCGATGCCCTGGGCAGCGGCTATGTGCCTGGGGTCAAAGGTGCCGGTGTTGCCAAGGCCGATCACTGGACTGCCCAGCGCCACATCCAAGCTTCTATGATGCGCGGTCAAGCCTATCTCTAGGTGCCGCTGCGAAGCGTCGCCGCCTATCGAGCTAGCGCACCGGCGCGATAGGTGAGCGCGAGTCAACGCCCTCTCCCCCTTGCGGGGCGGGGGCGTTTTGATTTGTTTCAGTAATCGTCCTAGAGCATCGGTGCAGTATGACTAAAAACCCGGTTTCTTCGTCGCTGCTCTAACGACATGACTAGACTGCTGGCTCAGAAACCGGGTTTCTAGACCTGCGTTCTAGGACTGATTGTGGTGGCGATCGCGCCGGCATGCCGCCACCAGAGCCTGGGCCACCTCGGGGCAGCCGCCCCAGTGCAGATGCAGGTAAGAGGCGTGAACCTGGTGCAGACTCCACCCCTCTGTCGCGTGGGGCTGGGCTGCCCCGTAGCGCTTGAGTTGGTAGAGCGGCCGGTTTGGCAGGGTGTCGGTATCAGACCGGTGAAACTCGTGGCCCCAGACCGTTTGGCCCCAGGGCAGAACGACGCTGGGGGCCATTACCGTGGCCTGGCGATAGCCCAGGGCGAGCCGCTTGGCCATGCGCACAGTGGTGGGCAACAGACCCACCATGGGCCAGGTATCGCCCGCCAGATCCACCAGCCTATGGGCCAGATACATCAGCCCGCCGCACTCGGCATAGGCGGGCATGCCCCCGGCCAGCATGGCTTTTAGCCGATGCCGCAGGGGTTCGTTGGCGGCGAGCTGGGCGGCAAATATTTCTGGAAAGCCGCCGCCGAAGTAGAACCCGTCGATGTCGGTCGGTGGCTGTGCGTCGTTGATCGGACTCCAGGGCACCAGTTCAGCCCCTAGGGCGGTGAGCAGGTCGAGGTTGTCGGGGTAGTAGAAGCTGAAGGCGGCGTCTCGGGCGACGGCGATTTTGGGTGGATGGGTGGATGGGTGGATGGGTGAAGGGTGAATGGGTGAAGGGTGAATGGGTGAAGGATGAAGGGGTGAAGGGGTGAAGGCCAGCAGGGGGGTGAGGGCGGGCCAGTGGAAGCAGGTGTGGCCGAGGTGGGCGAGGCGGGCGAGGATATCGGGTAGCTGGGGGAGTTCGGCGGTGGGAACGAGGCCTAGGTGGCGGTCGGGTAGGGCGATCGCATCTTGCCGCCGCAGCACCCCCAAAATGGGGATGTCAATACTGGCTAGAGCTTCTTGGAGCAGGTCGAGGTGGCGATCGCTACCCACCCGGTTGAGCACCACCCCGGCAATCTGCACCCTGGGATCTAAGGTGCGGTAGCCGTGGACGATGGCCAACACGGAGCGCGACAGGCGGCCGCAGTCTACCACCAGCAGCACCGGCAGGTTGAGCAGCCGGGCCACATGGGCGGTGCTGGCCACATCAGAGAGTCCGGATGCGCCGTCAAATAGGCCCATCACCCCTTCGACCAGGGCAAACTCGGCATCGTGGCAGCGGTGGGCAAAGCACTGCTGCACGTAGGTTTCAGAGGTGAGAATCGGGTCGAGGTTGTAGCAGGGTCGCCCCGTGGCCTGGCGGTGAAACATCGGGTCGATGTAGTCTGGCCCCACCTTAAACGACTGCACGCGGGCAGATTTTTGCGCCAGGGCGGCCAGCAGGGCAAGGGTGACGGTGGTTTTGCCCACGCCGCTGCGCTCGCCCGCAATCACCAGGCCACCGAGAGAATCTGCTGCGCTCAAAAGCAATGCCCCACCGAATAACCACTCGCTCCATTGTCGCTGGCCAAGGACAGCTATAGACGACAGGGTGGAGAGAGTAATGCCGCCGCCGCCAAGATTCTTAGCCTGGATTATTCATGACCTTTGGGAAATGCCCGTCATTCCCGTGGAAACGGGAATCTAGCCGCAATAGCACTCTTTCGAGTGGATTCCCGCCTGCGCGGGAATGACAGCCGCTCGATTCCATCCTTGTGAATAATCCAGGCTAGGCCAAAATCCCAAAATTGGATGAAGCATCTGACTGAATGCGGGCATCCAACCGGCGGCTTGGGTAGCCTGGGACTATATCAATGGGCGTATAGCCGTCGCTCCAATGGGTATAGGTCATGTCCTAACCATTCTGGCGATCGCTATCCCTACGGCATAGGATCGCCAGACACCATGAAAACGTCTTCTTTACTGGAGCAAGCACAAGAGGGGGATGCAGGGGCGATCGCCGCATTGCTCAACAGTTCCCTCAAGCCCAAAGGCATTACCGTGCGGGCCGAGCGCGAGAGCTACTCGTTGTACCTGTGGTTTACCGGCAGCCCGGCTCCGCCCCAGGCCGCGACGGTGGCCTACGCCCGCCGGGTAATTGAGCGATTGCAGGCTCCCACCATTGGCATTTTGCAACTCTACGGCGAGCAGACAGGCTTCACTCAGCCCGCCTGGAGCGAAGAAATCTCCCTACTGTCGCTGGGGTCAGACGTCGCGATGGAGGCTGACCCCTACCCTCGTGAAGCCCTACCGCCAACAGATGACGCAGATCCTACCCCTCCGGCGTTTGAACCGAGTGACGTGGTGCATAGCTCGACTGCGGTCGGGGTCGTTCGCGCCTACGCGGAGCTGGGCCTGTCCCTAGGCGACTCGCTGGCTCAGGTGGAGGCGGTGTACTTTAAACGGCGGGCCGAGCTGCTGAGAAGGGGCGATCGCGCGGCTCTAGAACCGCTCAAGTGGGCCTTTGGCACCCTCAAAACCCACCTAGAGCAAAGCGCTACCACCGAAACCATTACTACCACTACTACCGAAACCACGGTCTATAGCGCGTCCTACAGCACTACTCTGGGGACAGACTTGCCCACCCCAGGGGGTAACTCAACGCTGCGATCGCAGCCCCGGCAGACCAACCCTCGACCCGGCCCCCCGCCCTTGGTAGACGACACCGACGTGCTGTCGTTTCAAAACCGCTACAGCAACGGCCTGGTGTTCCCGGCGCTGCTGCTGCTAGGGATGCTGATGAATGCCATGCCCATCGTCAACGCGCTGCTGTTTGGGATCAAAATCTGGTTTCACGAGTTTGGCCATGCGGTGATTGCCTGGCTGTCGGGGCGCCAGGCGCTGCCCCTGCCCATCGGCTGGACCAGCTACAACCCCCAGCGATCGCTCTTTGTCTACCTCGGCCTGCTCACCCTGCTGGGGCTGCTGTTTTGGGCCGGGCGGCGCGAGGGCAAACGCTGGCCCATGGTGCTAGCGGCGACGCTGGCGGTGGTGCAGTTTGCGATGACCTGGCTGCTGCCCGCCAAGAGCTTCAACATGCTGATGGCCTTCGGCGGCATTGGCGGCGAAATCTACCTGGCGGCCCTGCTGATAGTGGGCTTTTACTTCCCGCTGCCCAACTACTTCCGGTGGGACTTTTACCGGTTCCCGGTGGTGGTGGGGGCGGCGTTTTGCTTTTGGGGCCAGCTGTGGCTGTGGGGAAAAATCCGCCAGGGGCAGGCGTCGATTCCCTTTGGGGCGCTGTGGGGCGAGGCCGAGCACGGCGACATGAACCAGCTGGCCAACCTCCACGGCTGGACGCCAGGGGACATTATTGGGACGTACAGTGCGATCGCCCACCTGTGTTTGTTTGCGATCGTTGCCGTCTACGGCTACACCCTCGTTCGCCAGCACCGCGATTTTTTTATCGCCCTCGGACGACAGTGGCTGCCCTAGCGGTGCCACTCGGTGACGCCGCCGGGTTTGTCAATTAAGGTAATGCCCTCAGCCTGGAGCAGGTCGCGGAGGCGATCGCCCTCAGCAAAGTTCTTTGCCGCCCTGGCCTCGCGTCGCTGGACCAGCAGATCCTCAATCTCCCCATCCGAAAGCCCACCCTCGGCGGATGTTTTGACCTCAGGCTGAGCTGCCAATCCCAGCACCTGGGCCAGACACACCAGGGTTTGCCACTGCTGGCGCAGGGTATCGCTGGCGGTGTCGGCCTTCCCGGTGTGGGTGATGACATTGCCCGCCCGGCGCAGATCCTTGGCCAACTCAAACAGCACCGCCAGACCCCCAGCGGTGTTGAAGTCGTCATCCATCGCGGTTTGGAAGGTGTGCACCGGGGCACTGTCGCGATCAATTCGCATGGCGGCGGGATCGCCAAAGGCGGCATCTTCCACATCGGCCCAGCCCAGCCCGGTGCCGTACTGGTAGCCAAATAGCAGCCCCTCCTTGAGGGTGCCCCAGCTAGTTTGGGCGGCGGCGATCGCCTCATCGGTAAAATCCACCGGCTTGCGGTAGCTGCCCTGGAGCAAAAACAGCCGTACCGCCATCGGGTCGGGGCCATTGGGCGCGTCCAGCAGATCGCGAATGGTAGTGAAGTTGCCGAGGGATTTCGACATCTTCTCGCCGCCCACATTCACCATGCCGTTGTGCATCCAGTAGCGGGAGAGAGGGTGGCCGGTGGCCGCCTCCGACTGGGCGATCTCGTTCTCGTGGTGGGGGAAGACCAGATCGCTGCCGCCCACGTGGATATCAATAGCGGCGACCGGGCGTTCGTCCCCTTGGGGCGTGTCGAAGACTTCGCGAATCATGGCCGAGCACTCGATGTGCCAGCCCGGTCGCCCCGGCCCCCAGGGCGACTCCCAAAAGGGTTCGCCCTCCTTAGCGCCCTTCCACAGGGCAAAGTCAAAGGGGTCTTGCTTGATGGCCTCCTCCTCCGCCACCCGACCGCTGGCCCCCGCCTGCATGTCGTCGAGCTTGCGGCCCGAGAGCTTGCCGTAGCCCTCAAACTTGCGCACCGAGTAATACACGTCGCCATTGGCAGGGTAGGCATAGCCCTTCTGCTCTAGCTCGCCAATCAGCCGCTGAATGCCGTCGAGGGTCTGGGTGGCGTAGGTGTATTCGTCGGCCTCCATCACATTCAGGCGAGCAATATCCTCCAGGTACGCCTGGGTGTAGCGCTCCGCCACCGTCTGCATGGAGGAATCTTCAGCTTTGGCCCGGTTGAGAATCTTGTCGTCAATGTCGGTGAAATTTTGCACGTAGCGCACCTCGTAGCCCCGCCACAGCAGGTAGCGCCGCACCGTATCCCAGGCGATGGAGCTGCGGGCGTGACCCAGGTGCGAGTAGTCGTACACTGTAACGCCGCAGCAGTAAATCTTCACCTGGCCCGGCTCTAGGGTCTCGAAGGATTCTTTTCTTCGGGTCAGGGTGTTGTAGAGAACGACGCTCATGGCAGGGGCGGGCAATGGCACGGAATGCCTATTATAAAGGGGCGCTAACAGAACGATTCAACACTGAAACCGGGCGCGGCGCAACACACGCCATCGTTCACCGTCGGGATCATCT
>DAIPYU010000138.1:0-11677 GCA_036782635.1 Nodosilinea sp. CTOTU7353 | reverse complement strand
TGCTCTCAGGGGCATTGCTCTCAGGGGCATTGCTCTCAGGGGCATTGCTCTCAGGAACATTCTCCTCGGCGGATGCTTCGCTAGAGCCCTCGGGGGCGACGGGGCTGGGGGAAGTGGCCTGGGAAGCGGTCGCCACCTCGTCAGCGGTCTCTGGGCTTGAGATGGTTGCGCTAGGAGTTGCTGGGCTGGGAGTTGCTGGGCTGGGAGTCTCGGGGTTAGGCGTTTCTCTGCTGGGAAATAGTACTGGCGGCTCTGTCGCGGCGATCGCCTCGTTAGCCAGCAGTTGGGGAGTACCCATGCGCTGCCAGGTGGCCTGGTCCAAAATACCGCTGGCGGGTAGATCGGCACTGGTTTGAAAGGCGGCGATCGCCGCCTGAGTCGCCCCATCATAGCGACCATCCACCGGCCCCTGATACAGACCCAGCAGCCGCATCTGCCGCTGGAGCATAGCCACTTCATCGCCCTCGGCCCCAGGCTGGAGGAGCACCGGATTGGCAGGGGCGTCAACCTGGGCGAGTTGACCTAGAGCCGCTAAGGGTTGAACTGTCAGCGGTGAGACGGCAACTGCTCTCGAAAACAGACCGGAGCAAATGTTGAGCAAGCCAGCAGCCAAAGCAGCCCAGCCCAGCCCCCGATGGGCTATTGACTTTCTTTTTGTTGGCAATGGCGTTCTAGCTCTCATGTGTGCCCATGGCTAGCGGCTGTGGCTCCCCAGTCAGATGCCCCTAAGGTAGCTTACCCCGGGGGGTGGGGAGTAGGTGGGTGGATGGGTAGGTGGGTAGGTGGGTAAGCGGTGGCGATCATTCCGTCATCCTGGATCTGTCTTGGCTAGCCCCGGTTGGGCGGGGCAAACGCCGTTTGCCCCTACGTAAGCTGCCTGTTTGCAATCGGGGTTATGCGACGCGGATTTGCTATCACTCGCTAATCTGACTCTGCCGGAGATGTCGTAGAACCTGTGGCTACCATCCACTGGCGCAGCTTTTGGGTGAGGGCGTCGCGCTGGTTGATCAGGTAAATGCTCACCAGGGTAAAGCTCACCCCCACCCACTGGAGCGAGCTGAGGGTTTCGCCCAGAAACAGATTGCCAAACAGCAGGGCAAACACCGGGGTCAAGAAGGTCAGGGCGCTGAGGCTGGTGAGGTTGCCCTGGGCCGCTAGAAAAAAGAAAATACCGTAGGCCAGGGCGCTGCCAAACAGAGTCGAATAGGCGATCGCCCCCCAGTCTAGCCCTGTCAGCCCCTGCCAGGGCTGCACTTCTCCCAGGGCCGACAGCACAAACAGAGGAATGCCCCCCAGCACCATGTGCCAGCCCGTGGCTACCACTGGGTCAACGTGACGGCACACATAGCGAATTAGAATGGTGCCCGTGGCCATCGACAGGGCCGCCAGCAGCATCAGCCACTCGCCCCCCTGGAGCAGGGTATTGAGGGCGGTGCCGCCGGTGAGCCAGGTGGTGTCGCCGTGGAGCAGCGACAAAATCCACTCATCGGGCAGGCCCAGCAGGCCAATGCCCGCAATTCCCCACAGCAGGCCAATCCAGCCCAGAGCACCGATGTATTCGCCAAACAGGCCCCGCGCCATCACCGCCACCGCCAGAGGCTGAGAGTCGATCATCACAGAGCCGAGGCCCGCCCCGGTACGCTGCAAGCCCGCTGCCAAAAAGCCCTGAAACAGGGTGCCATCCACCAGGGCAAACAGGGCCACCCAGAGCCAGCCCCGGCGACTGATGGCCTGGGGCCGACCCAGCAGCAGGGTTGCCAGCAGCACCACGACTCCGGCCGGCACCAGGCGCAGACCCGCCATAAAGAACGGTCCGGTGTGGGGCATGGCCCCCTTCATCGCCACCATGGCGGTGCCCCACAAAAAGAAGGGGGCAATCAGCACCAGCGGGTTGCGAGTAATGGCTTGGGGGGCGGTGGGAGAATCCATAGAGGGAGTAAGAGGGCGATGGTTAGCGCTGGTCGAGGCGGCGATCTCAGCGGCTGTTAGCACAGATTTTCTTTAAGAGATGTTAACGCAGTTCAGAATCGGGTGCCGCGATCGCCGCCATCCCATAGCAGAGATCACCCTAATGCCCACGGCCCCGGCGCAAGGTTAGATTGGCTACAATTAAGCGCAGCCTCGGCGGTGCCCTGGCTATCTACTATTCACGAATGTTTGCACCCTATGGTCTGGCCGTTTTCTCCCCGCTCCCGTAAGTCTATCGCCCGCATCGAAGTCACTGGCGTAATCGCCGCCGCCACCCGCAAGCGCATGCTTGAAGCCCTCAAAGAAATCGAGGAAAAGCACTTCCCGGCCCTGCTGCTGCGCATTGACAGCCCCGGCGGCACCGTCGGCGACTCCCAAGAAATTTATACCGCGCTGAAGCGGCTTAAGGACAAGATCAAAATTGTCGCTAGCTTTGGCAATATCTCGGCCTCGGGCGGGGTTTACATCGGCATGGGGGCCACCCACATCATGGCCAACCCCGGCACCATCACCGGCAGCATTGGCGTGATTTTGCGGGGCAACAATCTAGAGCGGCTGCTCGACCGGGTGGGGGTCTCGTTCAAAGTGATTAAATCTGGCCCCTACAAAGACATTCTCGCCTTTGATCGGGAGCTGACCGACCCGGAGAAAGGCATTTTGCAAGAATTGATCGACGTCAGCTACGGCCAGTTTGTCAAAACCGTGGCCGAGGCCCGCAACCTCGGTGAAGACACCGTGCGCAGCTTTGCCGACGGCCGCATTTTTACCGGCGAACAGGCCGTGCAGCTGGGCGTAGTAGACCGCCTGGGCAGCGAAGACAAGGCCCGCCGCTGGGCCGCAGAACTGGTCGACCTCGACCCCGACAAGACCGAGTGCATCACCTTCGAGGAAAAGAAACCCCTGCTGCGGCGGCTGACGTCTAGCGATAGCCAGGCCAGCGTCCTTTCCGGCCTGGCCTACCCTGGCCTGGCCATACCCGCCCTCAACGCCACCCTGGAGTGGCTAGAGTTTGAGCGGACCACCAGTGGCCTACCGCTTTGGCTATACCGTCCCTAGGTGGCCCTAAGCCTGTCCAACTAAACTTTCCGGGGTCTGAGCGCGACCGACCCAGCGGGTCGTGGCCTGCTTGAACAGGATATTTTTTGGTTGGCATACTCTAAGGCCACTGAAAACCAGGGTGGCGATCTGCCCTGGTAGGATTAAAACTGTAAAATGCAGTTTATTCTCTACCTCCCATGCTGACGGCAACTTTGCCTACAGCAAAACTTCGGGGGCAGAGCATCAGAATGTTTGGAGGTTGCGGCGTGGACTGGCGAATGTGGGCAATTCGGGGAGCAGTGACGGTACCAGAAAATACCGAGGCAGCCATTGGTGAAGCGGTGACAGAACTGATCGATGCCCTAGAGGCAGGCAACCAGCTCGATCCTAGCTGCATTATTAGCGCCACCTTTTCGGTCACCCGCGATCTAGATGCGGTGTTTCCGGCGGCGATCGCCCGCCAGCGCCCCCAGTGGGACAGCGTTGCCCTGCTGGATGTGCAGCAAATGCATGTGGAAGGCAGCCTGCCCTGCTGCATTCGGGTGCTGATGCATGTGCAGCTGCCCATCGTTCACCCCGAGATTCGGCATGTGTACCTGCGCGATGCCCGTGACTTGCGACCTGACTTGGTGATGATGGGGTAAATGAGTAGGCGGGTAAGTGAGTAGGTGAGTAGGTGGGTAAGAATGACTCACCCAAACACCTACCCACCTATCCACCAACATTCTCTAATGTCCCTTCAGGCGAATGCCGAGGAAGAGGTCGTAGAGGAAACCGAAGAAGTCTTTCATTTTCAACAGCCCCAGGGACTGGGGTGAACCCTTTTCGTCGAGCAGGGGGCGCATGACATCGTAGGTAGGCTGATACTTGTACCAGGGCACCGAGGGCCACAGGTGATGCACCAGGTGGTAATTCTGGCCCATGATCAGCAGGTTGAGGACTGGGCTGGGGTAGACGCGGGCATTTTTCCAGCGATCGCGGTCTTTAAAGGGGCGGTGGGGCAGGTAGTCAAAAAACAGACCCAGGGCAATGCCCACCACCAGGGCGGGCGAAAACCAGTAGTTGAAGATGTAGCCCAAAAAGTCGAATTGCCAGGCCGCAAACACCAGCAGAGCCACCGCCAGTCGGCCCAAGAACCACTCCAGCAGCTCATAGTTGCGCCATAGGCGACGCTTGAAGAAGTAGATTTCGTGGTAGAAAAACCGGGCCGCAATCAGCCACAGGGGGCCGCCGGTCGAAACAAAGTGGTCGGGATCGTTTTCGGGATCGTTGACGTGGGCATGGTGCTGTAGGTGTACTCGCGTAAACACTGGGTATGAAAACCCTAAAATCAGGGCGCTGCCGTGGCCCAGCAGGGCGTTAACCACCCGATTGCGGTGGGCCGAGTTGTGGCTAGCGTCGTGAATCACCGTCCCCGACAGGTGTAGGGACAGTACATTCATCAAAAACACGCACCAGCCCGCCCAGTGCCAGCAAAAATAGCCCACCGTAGACAGACCGATCAAGCCCACGGAGGCTATGAACATTAGAGAATTCGGACTTAAGCCACCCTCAGTTTTGAGTAGCTCAGGGGGTACCGTTTTACGTATAGTCAGGGCTTCGGTTGCCACCGACATGATGCATCGCTCCTACACCAGTATCTTCGGTAGTATAAGCTACGACGCAGCAAGAATAAAGTTTTGTGACACCGCCTCAGGGGCTCGGGTTCCCGGGCGCTTCAGGTATTGCACCAGCACGACGGGTGATCCACTCCCAGTTTTGATGGCCGCCGCCCTTAAAAACGCTGAGATAAAACGCTGAAATTCTTACCGGTTTTGGGGCGGGGCGTAAAGCCAATGGGCATTCGTGCTACTATCCCTGTGCTTTATTGCTGCCGGTTTATGGACTCGCCCGAGGCCTCATGCCGGTAGCGTTTTACTCCCAGTAGAGGTCGTCTAATGCCCCTGCGCAACTCCACTCGCCGCGCCAAGATCGTGGCTACCATCGGCCCTGCCACCCAAGACCCCGACGTGCTGCGATCGCTGATCGAGGCCGGTGCCACCACCCTGCGCCTAAACTTTTCCCACGGCAGCCACGACGACCACCAGCGCAGCATTCGGTTAATTCGCCAAATTTCATTTGAGCTCAACCAGCCGGTGGGCATTTTGCAAGATTTGCAGGGGCCAAAGATTCGCCTGGGCAAGTTTGAGCAGGGTTCGATTGTGCTCGCAAAGGGCGACCCCTTTGTGCTCACCAGCGAGATCATCGTGGGCAACCGGGAGCGGGCCTGTGTCACCTACGACAAACTGGCCCCGGAGGTGCCCGCCGGAGCCACCATTTTGCTCGATGACGGCAAGGTCGAAATGCAGGTGGAGTCGGTAGATCTCGAGACCCAGGAGCTGCACTGCCGGGTGGTGGTGGGCGGTACCCTGTCCAATAACAAGGGAGTTAACTTTCCGGGGGTGTATCTCTCGGTTAAGGCGCTCACCGACAAAGACCGCGAAGATCTAGTCTTTGGCCTCAACCAGGGGGTTGACTGGGTGGCCCTGAGCTTTGTGCGCAACCCCCAGGACGTGCTGGAGATCAAAGAAATCATCGCCGCCGCTGGTAAGCATGTGCCGGTGATCGTCAAAATTGAGAAGCACGAGGCGATCGAGCAGATGGAGGCGATTCTCTCGCTGTCTGACGGGGTAATGGTGGCCCGGGGTGACCTGGGGGTGGAGCTGCCCGCCGAGGTGGTACCAATTCTGCAAAAGCGATTGATTGCCACCGCCAACGCCCTGGGTATTCCGGTGATTACGGCCACCCAAATGCTCGACAGCATGGTGTCTAACCCGCGACCCACCCGGGCCGAGGTGTCTGACATTGCCAACGCCATTCTCGACGGCACCGACGCGGTGATGCTCTCCAACGAAACCGCCGTGGGCAATTTTCCGGTAGAGGCGGTGGCGACCATGGCCCGGGTGGCGCTCTGCACTGAGCAGGAGGGGTTAGCCCTGGGCGATCGCAAGGAAGTGGGGGCGCGCTCGATTCCCAACGCCATTAGCCAGGCGGTGGGCCGCATTGCGACGCAGCTCGATGCCGCCGCCATTATGACCCTGACCAAATCTGGAGCCACCGCCCGCAACGTGTCGAAGTATCGGCCCCAGACGCCGATTTTGGCGGTGACACCCCACGTCCACGTGGCCCGCCAACTCCAGCTGGTGTGGGGGGTGCGGCCGCTGCTGGTGCTTGACCTGCCCTCTAGCACCCAGACCTTTCAGGCGGCCATGGGCGTGGCCCAAGAAAAAAGCTTGCTCAACGACGGCGACCTGGTGGTGCTGACGGCGGGCACCCTGCAGGGGGTCTCAGGCTCTACCGACCTGATTAAGGTGGATGTGGTGACGGCGGTGCTGGGCCGGGGCACGGGGGTGGGCGAGGCCTCGGTGAGCGGCCGCGCTCGGGTGGCCAGCAACAGCCTAGAGGTCAACGACTTTAACGACGGCGAAATTTTGGTGGTGCCCCACACCAGCGCCGACTTTGTGGAGGTGATTCGGCGGGCGGGGGGCATTGTTACCGAAGACGACAGCCTCACTAGCCACGCGGCGGTAATCGGGCTGCGGCTGGGGGTGCCGGTGATTGTGGGGGTAAAAAATGCCACCGAGATCATTCGCGACGGCAGCATTCTCACGTTGGACACGCGGCGAGGCCTGATCTACTCCGGGGCTCTAGGCCCCGTGAAAAACGAGCCGGCCATGAGCCTGTAGACTTCAGGTTAAAGTTCCATAACAAAAGGGTTGAGGATAGGTTCCTCAACCCTTTTGTTATGGTGGCCTTAGGAGCGAGGCGTTAAGACGCGCCGCAGCTTAACCTATTTATAAAGCTCGGTGGATAGACGAAATGCCAGAATACCTGGCAACAGAGCTAAGGCTAGGGCGATAAAAATCTGAGTGTCTGAAAGGGGCATAAAAATACTCCTCGAAGTCTGGGTGAATATTACTGAACCTTAAAGTGTGTGGTTAAAGCATTTGACTTCAGAATGTCTGATGCCAAGCTACTCTAACTAGACCGATTGTTAACTAAGATGGGGGCCTTCGCGAGGGCAGCTGCCCCAACTGTTACAGAGCTTAACGGGAATCTAGGCTGCCAAGCCAAAGGTACAGGTCAATGGGGTGTACGGTTCACGGCTTGCCTTAGGCCGTACACCTTAAGATCGTAAACCGCAGACCAGGTTTTTCGTTTGAAGATGACTGTCTTGGGCTGCTAGGCTAGAGACCCCCAGCGGCTACCCCCTTATTTTGGTGAGCCTCAGTGATGACAGATGTGGATACGACTCAACCGGTGCGCGGCGACGTTGAACGGCAGATTTTGCGGGTGCAGCGCGACCTGCTGCGGATGGGGGCACTGGTGGAAAATTCCTGCGTGCTGGCCCGAGATGCGCTGTGCGATCGCAACCTCAACGCGGCCCAAAAGCTCAAGGCCCACGACAAGCAGGTCGACCAGTTCTACCGCCAGATCGAGCTGGACTGCATGCATTTATTTACTCTGCAATCGCTCGGCGTCAAAGACCTGCGGCGGATTGGAGCCTTTATGCAGATGGTGCGTGACCTAGAGCGCATCGGCGACTATGCCGAAGACCTGGGCGAGGTGGCGATCAAGCTGTTTCCTTACCCGGTACACCCCCTGATGGGGCGAGTGCAGACCATGCTCGACCGCTGCCGATCAATGGTAGCCATGAGCCTGCTGGCGGTGTCTAACCTAGACGCCAAGAGCGGCCTAGAGATCAAGCAAAAAGACGATGCGATCGACACCGACTACGAAGAACTCTACGCGCTGCTGGCCAACCAGACCAACCTGATTGGCTCAGTCGAGCCGACGGTGCTGCTGGTGCTGTCGATTCGCTACCTAGAGCGGATTGCCGACCACGCCACCAATATTGGCAAGCGGGTGGCCTATGTGGTTATGGGGGAGAGGGCGTAGATGGGTGGATTTTGGGTGTCAGGTGTTAGGTATCGGGTGTCAGGTGTTAGGCAGAACCGTAAACCGTATACCCAAGACCCAAAACCCAAGACCTGAAACCTGAAACCCGAACACTCAATCCTATTCCCCTTAACAAAACGTTGCCTATCATTGACAAAAAGGTTTGACAGCGTCCCGTTTCCTGAGAAACTGTTAGATGGCCGCGCCTCCTGTGGTTGAGACGGTTATGGTTATGGGTCTGCCTGGGGTTACGGTTGTCGCCCTGAGCCAAGTTCATCTGCGGCTGTAGCAGTTACACTTGGGCGCTGGCTGTTTTTCCCGGCTATCAGCTAGAGGCAAAAAGTCAGGCACCTGGTGTCTGAGGTCTTTCTTGGGAAACACAGTGCAGGGTCGATTTTAACTACAGCATCAACCTCAGAATCGGCTGTGGTTTTGCCTCGTTGCCACAGGCAGAGTACTACAGCTGTCCGGCCCTGACTCTCGCAGGCAAACAGCCTGACCCCAGGGCACCCCAGTCATGCATAGTTTTAGGAACCATTCGCTACATGGAACTCTCGATCGCGGCCCTAATGGCCAGCTTCGCTAAAGAAAAGACCCACACCCTCAAATCCCTAGAGAAAAAGTTGCACTGCAACGACGATGACAGCCAGCGCGATTTGCAGATTGCCGTCGATGCCCTAGAGCGATTGGGGGTGCTGATCAAAGAGCGGGGCAAGTACCGTCGCGATCTGGCCGAAGATGTGGTGGAGGGCAAACTGCGCTGCTCCAGCAAAGGGTTTTGCTTTGCCATTCAAGACGAAGAGGGGGCCGACGACATCTACGTGCGCGAAAGCCAGCTGAATACGGCCTGGAACGGCGATCGCGTGCTGGTCAAAGTTACTAAAGAGGGCAGCCGCCGCCGCAGCCCCGAGGGCGAAGTGCAGCTGATTCTTGAGCGGGCTAACGCCTCGGTGCTGGCCCGGGTCAAGCAGGAAGCCGAAGAATACCGGGCCGTGCCCCTTGATGATCGCCTGCTGTTTGAGCTGGCCCTGGTCGAAAACGGTGCCCCCCTGGCCGAGGCAGTCGATCAGCTGGCCCATGTGGAAATTTTGCGCTACCCCCTGGGGCAGCACCCACCCCAGGGGCGAGTGGCCCTGGTCTTGGGCAGCGACGCCGAAGCCGCCGCCGACATCGATATTGTCTACTGCAAGCACGACCTGCCCCGCCAGTTTTCTGAGGCGGTGCTGACCGCTGCCCAAGACCTGCCCACCCGCGTGCGCAAGGCCGACTTCGCAGATCGGCTCGACCTGCGCGAGGCGCTGACGGTGGCCATCGACGGCCCCAACGCCCAAGTGATTGACGATGCCCTCACCCTAGATCGCACCGATTCGGGGCAATGGCGGCTGGGCATTCATATCTCCGATATTTCTCACTACGTGGCGGCCCATTCGCCCATTGACAAAGAGGCGGCCAAGCGCGGTACCTCGGTGTACCTGGGCGACGAGGTGATTCCGATGCTGCCGCCGCCCCTGTCTGGCCCGCTGGGTTCGCTGGTGGTGGGCAAAGATCGCCTGGCAATTTCGGTGCTGGTGACGCTCGACGATACTGGCGCGGTGCTGGAGTACGAGGTGCAGCCTACGGTAATTGCGGTAGACCACCAGATTTCTTACCAAGAAGCTCAGGCGGTGCTAGAGCGCGACAACTCCGACCTAATCAAAAGCCTGGGCATCAAGCCCAAGACAATCAAGGCCCTAGAGCCGGTCTACGATCTGCTAGACAACCTGCTCTACCTCAGCCAGGCAATCAAGCGGCAGCGTCTGCACCGGGGGTCTTTTGAACTCAACCTGCCGGAGTACGATTTTCCCTCCGATGCGGGCGAAACCCTGGCCCACTACCGATCACCCAAGTTTCAGTACGACGACGAGGGTCTGCTGGGGGTGATGGTAACGGCCCCGAGCCTGCCTTCGCGCCAGATCGTCACCGAGTGCATGCTGCTGGCCAACCAGCTGATTGCCCAGCAGCTCAAGGCCCTGGGGGTACCCGCCATCTATCGCCTGCACCGCGCCCCTGAGGCCAACGATGTGCAAGAGCTAGTCAAGCTGGCCGAAAACATGGAGATTCAGCTGGCGCTGGAGGACGAAGCCAACCCCCAGCCCAAGGACTACCAGCGGTTTGTGGAGAAATTTGCTGCCTCTGAGGCAGAGAAAATTCTCACCTACCTACTGCTAGAAACCATTCAGCCGGCCTTTTACAGCATCAACGCCGATCTGCACTTTGGTCTGGCGCTGACCGACGGCTACACCCACTTCACTTCACCCTCGCGACGCTACGCGGATTTGCTGGTGCACCGTATTTTGCACGCGGTGTTTGAGTCGGGCCGCGATCGCCGCTCGACCCGCTCCAAAGACCCGGCCAACCTGCGCCACAGTTCCTGCCACGGCCAGGTCAACTGGAACGTGCTGCCCCCAGAAATTCAGCACGAGCTAGAGGACGACCTGCCCCGTATCGCCATTCACCTGACCGAGCGCGAGCGCTTAGCCCAGGAGGCCGAGTCAGACCTAGAGGGGCTGAAGAAGGCAGAATTTATGCGATCGCACACCGGTGAGGTCTTCCACGGCCTAATCACCGGCGTGCAGTCCTACGGATTCTTTGTCGAAATCGAAGAACTGCTGGTGGAAGGTCTAGTGCACGTCAGCTCCCTCAAGGATGACTGGTACGAGTACCGCGCCCGCCAGCAGAAACTCGTGGGCCGCAAAAACCGCCAGCAGTACCGCCTGGGCGACAAAGTTGATGTACAGGTCAAGAGCGTTGACTACTACCGCCAGCAAATTGACCTGGTGGCCGTCGGCGGCGGCAGCCAGGCCCCCGAAGACGAGGACAACAACTACAGCGAAGACGACAACGGCGAGCGGATTGACGACGACCGCAATGGCGGGCCGGATGAGGGTGAGTAGGTGAGTGGGTGAGTAGGCGGGTGGGAGAGTGGATGGGTGGATGGGTGAGGAGAGCAGGTTAGCTTCAAAGCCCTGTGCTCGTTAGGATGAAGAGGGCAAAATCGTTGGACCAAAGCGATCTCCCTCAACCCACCCATCCACCTCTTCACCCTTCACCTCTTCACCCCAATGCCCCCCACCGACTCACCCGCCCTCACCCGTCCCCTAATCGTGGGTGTCACCGGAGCCTCGGGGCTGATCTACGCCGTACGCACCCTCAGGCACGTGCTCAAGGCCGATGGCGTAGTCGATTTAGTTGCCTCTAAAGCTTCCCAGATGGTGTGGCAGGCCGAGTCAGGCATTCACATGCCCCTCGACCCAGAGAAGCAGGAAATGTTTTGGCGCGACCAGGCCGATGTGCCCACCGCCGGTAAGCTGCGCTGCCACCCCTGGGGTGACGTGGGGGCCACCATTGCCAGCGGCTCCTACCGGGCGGCGGGCATGGTGGTGATCCCGTGCAGCATGAGCACCGTGGGGCGGCTGGCGGCTGGTCTTAGCTCTGATCTGCTAGAGCGGGCTGCCGACGTGCAGCTCAAGGAAGGTCGCAAGCTGGTGGTAGTACCGCGCGAGACCCCCTTCAGCCTGATTCACCTGCGCAACCTGACCACCCTGGCCGAGGCCGGGGCGCGCATTGTGCCCGCCATCCCGGCCTGGTACCATCAGCCCCAGACCATCGACGACCTAGTCGATTTTGTCGTCGCCCGCGCCCTCGACCAGCTCGACATCGACTGTGTACCGATGAATCGCTGGCAGGGGCATCT
>DAIPYU010000137.1:0-11950 GCA_036782635.1 Nodosilinea sp. CTOTU7353 | reverse complement strand
GCAGCTCATTGCAGGCGCTGATATTACTCAACCAGACATTCCTCCTGTCCCACTTGAGCAAGCTTCCGCTCAGTTGCTTCAAACTCGGCGAATCGCCTGGTCAGATGAATGGTCGTTCTATCCTGTTGCCGGAGAAATTAAATTAGCCATAGAGTCTGCTGTAGCAAAGCTTACGGAAGTGGGAGTCGCTCTAGAGAAGTGGGTTCCCAATTTTGATTTTCTTGCCGCATGGCAAGCCTACTACAAGCTTTCAGCCTACAACTTGATCTATGCCCAATCGCTCACGCTGAGTGAAATCCGGAAGAATCTATCTTTCTTATTTCGTGACGGTGTGCAGGGTGATCGCAATTTTCGCAAGCTTGGGAATCTCCCTGGCATCGGTCTACCCATCGTTCTAAACCCGACCCTCAAAGGATACTTTAAAACACTAACAGAGCGAGATTTCTTTACCGCTCAGATGGATGAAGCCCTGACTCAGTGGGATGCTTGGCTTTGCCCTGTAGCCATGACTTCCGCATTTACCCATCGGGAACGTGGCGCAGCCGTTCAAGTGGACAAGCGCAGCGTGCCGTATTCTATGGCATCGGGTGCTTATGTCGTTCCCTTTAATCTCACTGGGCATCCAGCAGTGGTTATTCCGATTGGGAGAAATCAAAACGGCTTGCCAATCGGGATGCAGATAGTCGGAAAGCGGTGGCAAGACGTGGAGCTGCTGGTGATCGCTCAACAGATCGATCAAGTTGTCGGTAGACTTCAACCACCTCCTGGCTATGGCGTCTAACATTGAGTTGATTTCTTCGAAGACGACCTAAGCCCTCTGCACCTGGGCCTGAAGCCAGCTCAGGTAGTCGGGCAGGCCCGCCACAATCGGCAGCGCAATAATCTCGGGCACGTCGTAGCTGTGGTGCTGGGCAATGGCCTGGGCGATCGCATCAAACTGACCCAGGTCAGTTTTGATCACCAGCTGCCACTCGGCTTCGGCCTGGACATCTTCCTGCCAGCGGTACACCGACCGGATCGGGGTAATGCTGACGCAGGCGGCGAGGTGATCGTCTACCAAATGGCGGGCCAGGCTTTCGGCCTCGGCTTCTGAGCCAGCGGTGACCAGGACGACGCCTAGGGAAGGAGAGGGCATTAGGGCTGGGATTACGACTGGGGAATGCGATCGACAAACTGCGACTGGTTGAGGGTTTCTCGCGCCAGACGGTGAGTCCAGCAGGTTTCGCCCTGCACGGCCTCATAGAGGTAGGCGCGGGCCTCGGCGGGCAGCACCGACTCGGTAAACTCGGTGCCCACCACCACGGCGGCTTTGAGGGAGGCTTCGCCCAGGTGGGCGCGGGTGAGGTCAGCCCGAGATAGGTCAACTCCGTCGAGCCTGCCTTTCCACAGCACCGCCCCGGTGAGGTCTGAGCCGCTGAGGTTGGCCCCGACCAAACTGACACTGCGCATTGTGGTGTGGGCTAGGTTTGCGCAGCTGAGGTTGGCGTGGTCGAGGTTGGCGCCGTTGAGCTTGGCCTCTTTGAGGTTGACCCCGGCCAGGTTTATGCCGTGCAGGTCTAACCCGTTGAGCCAGGCCCCCTCTAGGTTAGTAGCCTCCATGCGGGTGCGCTCTAGGTCGGCCCCGCTGAGGCGTGCCCCGGTCAGGTGCGCCCAGGAGAGATTGGCCCCGGTGAGGTTGGCCCCCCGCAAATTGGCTTTGGTGAGGTTGGCCCCGGTGAGGTTAGCCCCCCGCAGATCGGCATGGCGCAGGTTGGCATGACATAGGTCACAGCCGCTGAGCTGAGCATTGCGCAGGTCGGCCCGCACCAAAAACGCCCCGCGCAGGTTGGCTTTGGTGAGATCGGCGTAGGCTAGGCGAGTCTCGCTCATTTTGGCAAAACTCAGGTTGGCCCAGTTGAGATCGGCGTAGTCGAAATTGGCGCGGGTGAGAAAGGATCGGCTGAGGTCGGCCCCCCTGAGATTGGCCCGGCTGATATCAACCTCTACAAGAATGTGATGACTAAAGTCGGACCCCGCCAGGTTGATGCCGGTGAAGTCGCGGTAGCCAGCTTCGTACAGTTCTAGAAAGTATTGAATGTGCATAATGCTACGGGGGTCAGCGTTCGAGGGGGCTGACTGACTAGGGGCGACTGGGGGCACGATGGATTCCCATAGGGAGCAATAGATTTGTGAAGCGAGTATGAAAGATAACGTTAGCTGGGAGTTTTATGAGTGAGGTTAACGCTTCTTTAACTAAGAGTTAGGGACATAAGTTAACGTTTCAAAATGTGATTAATTATTTTTTAACAATTGCCGCTTCCAGCGGTTGAATGGCCTGAGGACAGCTTATTTGCTTTTCTTGGGGTTGGTGGAGTTCGTTGCTTTTGTTTGATAATTTGGTGAAAAACTTAGCACTTGGGCAGACATGAATCGCTTTATATTTTGGGGCCTGTGGCTGGGGTTTATTCTGTATACTTTTATACTGACACCTCCTGATCGCGTCGACACCGCCGATCTGATTCTGCGGCTCTCGACCGGCGATTGGGAGGGCATCAACCCTGCTATTGTGGCGCTGTTTAACGCCATGGGCCTCTGGCCAATGGTCTATGCCGCCGTGGCCCTAATCGACGGACATAGTCAAAAACAGGAGGGGCAAAACCGGCGGGCCTGGCCCTTTGTGCTGGCCTCCTTTGCGGTGGGGGCCTTTGCCCTGCTGCCCTACCTGGCGCTGCGCCAGCCCAACTCTACTTTTAGCGGGCATCAGAGTCGGCTACTGCACCTGACAGAATCTCGCTGGTTTGGGGGAGCGCTGGCGGTGGGGGCGATCGCCCTCGCCGCCTTTGCACTACTTAAAGGAGACTGGCCCGATTTCTGGCAGCAGTGGCAAACCAGCCGCTTTATTCACGTGATGTCCCTAGATTTTGTCGCCCTGTGGCTGCTGTTTCCGGTGCTGCTGCGCGACGACATGGACCGCCGAGTGCTGAGTCAGCCCTGGGTAGTAGCGGCGGTGCTGGCGCTGCCGCTGGTGGGTGCCTGTCTGTATCTGGCGCTGAGACCCAGTTTGGATGTGGCAGCGGATGAAGCGGTTGTGAGTGGGTAGGTGGGTCGGTGGGTCGGTGAAGAAGAAAATTCCCATCTACTCACCCACTCACTTACTCACCCACTCACCCACTCACCCACTTCACCTACTCACCCACTCACCACAGCCATACTCTGCAACCGACTGAGCGTGCGCTGCACTGACGACAGCCCCTGTTGGTCGCCCTGGGCCTCCAGATAGGTGCTGGCTCGCTCCAGATCGGCGATCGCCCGCTGCTGGTCGCCCTGGCTTTGGTAGGCGGCGCTGCGATAGCAGTAGGGCAGGGCGATGGGGTCTCCGCAGGCGATCGCATCACTGTAGTCTTGCACGGCTCCCTTTAAATCGCCGAGCTTTTGCAGGGCGCTGCCCCGATAGACATAGGCCATGGGCAGGTGGGGCTTGAGGGCAATAGCCTGGGTAAAGTCGGCGATCGCGGCGGCGTAACGGCCCTGCTCTAGGCGCAGCCAGCCCCGGTTGCAGTGGGGGGCAAACAGCTTGCCGTTTTGGGCGATCGCCTCGCTCAGGTCGGCTTCGGCCTGATCTCCCTGGTTGAGCTCTAGCTGGGCCACTCCCCGGTTGTTGAGGGCAATGGCGTGGTCGGGTTCCAGGGTGATCACCTGGTTGTAGTCGCTAATGGCACCGAGCTGGTCGCGCAGGTCGTGGCGGGTGGTGCCTCGATTAAAGAAGGCGATCGCATCCCCGGCCGGAATCACCGGATCGTGGAAGCGCTGCACCAGCGCCTGCACCACCGCCGGTTCGCTAGTGCGCAGTTTTGCCTCCAGGTCGGGGATGGCGGCACTCTGGGTGGGCAGCGCCTTGAGGCTGACAATGGCGTAGGTATGATCTGGGGGCGCATCGGTGCCGCTGTCGCACACCAGGTAGCTCTCGGCGGAGCCCATTATTCTGAATTTAAAGCGATCGGGGTAGTTTTGCCGCAGGGGCAACAGCTGGTTGAGGGAGGTCTTGAGCAGCTGGAGCTGGCTCGACTCGGTGCCCCAGCGCTGGCTAATGCGCCAGGCCAGGCGGCCATCGTGCTGGTCACCCCGGTGGCACCAGCCAATTTCGAGCTGGCCGCCCCGGTCGAGCAGCTGGCGAAACTGCTTGAGCAGCGCCTCGTCGATGGTGATGTAGCTGGCCCAGGGCCACACCAGCAGCACCCGGCGGGCAGCGGTGTCCAGGGCGGCTTCTAGGGCGTGGCGGCTGGCCATGGTCTGGGGCTGGGCCGCAGCGGTCACGGGCAGGTCAATAATCCAGTCGGGCTGGGCGGGCTGAAACAGTTTGGCGGGCGGCTCCTGGCGGGAGGTCTTGATCTCGGCTTCGTTTTGCTGCACCCGCCGCGCCAGCTGCACTAGCGCTTTGCGATTGGCCGTGTCTGCCGGGGCGGTGACCCACTGGCTAGCAATCTGCTGCTGCCGTTCGGAGAGCGATCGCGTCACCCCCTCCAGCTGGGCCACCTGGGCCTTGACCTGGCCCAAATACTGCGACACCACCTGCTGCACCTGCTCCTGGGTGTGGCCAGCGGTCTCTTGGCGGCTGACCTGCTGCTGGAGCTGCTGCACCTCGGCGGTCAGGCGCTCTAGCTCGGTGGTGCTGAACGAGGGCTTGGGCATGCCGCTAACGGTGCCCACCGGAATTTTGGTCAGCGCCTGCTCTAGGGCGGCCTGCTGGCGGGCCAGGTCTTTGACGTGGTCAACCAGGCGGCTAAATTCTGACTGGGGCACCAGCTCAGCCATGGCCTTGACTACGTCGCCCATCTCGTTACGCAACTGCCCTGAGGAGCTGGGTTGGGGCACCTCTTGCCAGCGGCGATCCAGCTGGCCGAGGGCGTCTTGCAAACCCGTGACCAGGGTGCGGGTCTCTAGGCGCAGGTTTTCAAGGCTCACCCGGGTCTGCATGACGTCGGTTTTAACCTGGGAGAGTTTATTCTCAGCGGCCTCTACCCGAGGGGTGGTGGCCAGTCGCTGGGCGTAGGTAGAGAGGTTTTCAATGCTGGTCTGGGTCGAGGCGTACTGTTCTTGCAGCTGAATGATCTGCCGACTGATGCCGCTCAGGTCGGGGGGCTTGATGCCCTCTAGCCGCTGGTTGACATGCAGCTTGAGGCCCTTGATTTCTTTGGAAAAGCGAATGAACGAGTGGTTGTTGCGCTCCATCACCGCCCGCTGAAAGTTGGTCAGCGCCTCGGGCGAAGGCATGGCGGTAACCTGTTTGCTCAGGTTGGTGAGGCGGTGGCTGGCCTGGCGCTGCTGGCGGGCGAGTTTTTCTTGGGCCTCTTCGAGCTGGCCTTCGACCCGGTTGCGGTTGAGCAGGCCCACCGCCGCCAGCACCGTCAGCGGAGCCGAGGCCAGGGCAATATTTTGGGCCGCGACCGAGGCCACCGCACCCACCCCAGACCCTACGACCAGCGCGCGCTCGGCCCTTGTCAACCAGTGATTGTCAGCCACGTTAGTAACCCTGATGTTGCTAAGGATTGAAAATATTGAAAATACTGGGGCGTGGCGATGACTGAGGGGGCGTCAGGGGGCTTCACCGCTACTGGTTTAGTATTCGCGGGGCGATCGCGCCATCAGGATAATTTTGGTCTAGGGGAAATAACCCGTGTAATCCCCTAGAACGCCGGTACAGAAACCCGGTTTCTGGGGCAGAAGGTTAATCATGTCGTTGGAGCAGCGAGGAAGAAACCGGGTTTTTAGCTGTACTATACCGACGCTTTAGAGCAGCTCCCAGATTTGTTCGGGCACCAGCGGGTGAGGACCAGAGCGCAGGTCTGCAGGCGATCTCCACACCGCCTTAAACTGCCGCTTTCCCTCTACCGCTGTGAGGTGCTCTTTTTCGTAGAGCGACTGATCGACAAACTGCCCGTCGTAGACAAACACGATCTCGTGCCCTGGCTCGCCCTCGTAGACAAAGATGTTCTCCACAATGCCCAGCAGCGCTACCTCAGTAATGTCGGCCCCCAACTCTTCTTTAATTTCGCGAATCGCTGCCTCGGCGCTGGTCTCACCAAAGTCAATGCCGCCTCCCAGGGGCCGCGCAAACCCCACCTGTTTCGCCGAGTCGTAGGCTTCGTGCACCAAAATGCGGCCCTGATGGCGCAGTAGGCAAAGGGCGATCGCCCGAATCCGCTGTTTCTTTGCCATAGAAATGCCTCTCGTCAACCGCCATTAGCCTATCGCAGTAACGCGAAATGGGCAGTCTCATCCTTCCGCCATAGATCAATGCCCCTCTTTAGCCTGAGGTTGTTGCTAAAACGCTGTGTTCTACTGATACAGATAGGTTGATATCTATAAAGCTGAGCTTTGAAGTTGTGAGCTTTGAGGTGGGTCAATTAGCCCCAGGCTATTGAGTGAAATTGTGACACCCAACGTAAGCAATAGTGCGTCCTTTGTTTTTAGATTCGCCTAATTTAAATGGTTGAAACTGATTGATTAGACCATGCTCTTGTGCAGGTCAGTTTTTCTGTTTTAGCCCTGGTTAAACTTGGTCGTTTTGGCTTCAGGCTGTTGTGGCCTTGATGGCTCAGTACCGCTTGCGTTCTGGCGGTTCCTCATTTTGATAGACATAAGCTGTGATCGCCTTTGAGAACCCAAGCAAAACCAAATTTCAAAAACCCCTGTTGTTGATTTGAGGACTACCCTATGAAAACCTTACGCAAGCGCTCTTCTACCCTAGGCTTCAAAGGGGGAGCCATGGCCCTGGCGCTGACTGCTCTAACTGTCACCGCCTGTCAAACCCCTGATGACACCGCTGGCACCACTGCCCCTACCCAGACCACTACAGAGCAAACCACCCGAGATCAGCAGGTCAGCGAACTCGACGATGTCCAAGTCGGTGATCTAACTGGCAACCTAGAAGACTACCTGGGTCAAACTGTTTCCGTGCGGGCCGAAGTGGTAGAAGTCCTGAGCGACAATGCCTTTGTGATTCGCGGTGACGGCCTGTTTGGTGGCGACGACGTCGTTGTCTTTAATACCTCTGACACTCCCCTACTACTTCCCGGTGAAGACATCACCGAACGAGTTCAGGTCACAGGCCTGGTGCAGGAAGTCATCGTGGGTCAACAAACCGCCCAAGGCTTAACCCTCGACGAAGCGACCTTCGGAGACTACGAAGGCGACCCAGCTATTATCGCCGAATCTATGGTTCTCGCCCCTGAACCGGGCGAAATTAGCGACAACCCTGAGGCCTTTTACAATCGGGTAATCGCCGTTGATGGTTCAATTGGTGAGCAGTACGACGCCAACACTTTTACCATTAGCGGTGCCGGTTTCTTTGGCGGCTCAGACATATTGGTGGTAGGCGAATCTGCCGGCACCGCCAACATTCGAGACGACAGCAATGATGTCGTAATCTTGGGTACCCTGCGCCCCTTTAATGCCGCAGAGCTAGAGAATGAGTACAACCTGACTTGGGATGAGAACCTGCGTCAGACCATTCAGTCAGACTACAGCGAAGACCCCGTTTTGGTAGCTCAAGAGGTTTACCAGGTGAACCGCTAATCTACCGGGCCGCGCTCTAATGGCTTAATGCCGGTGCGGCTTACCGCAGGTGTCTTACCGAGGGGCGCATCCAGGGGTTAGAGAAATTCTCTAGTTCTAGGATGTGCCCTTTTCGACTTCTTTAGGCCATATAAGTAGGTGGGAGTAATTAAATAGAAGATGCTGGCGGGTATCCGGTGCAAGGTCTAAGGTTCACGGTACAAGGTTTGCACCTGGTACCGTAAACCGTAAACCGCAAACCCCCTTCTTACAATTAATTAGACTCAGCTACTTATACTAAATCCTGGTCGGTCACCCCCGGCACCCCTAGGCAAATGCGATTAGCCCCTAGAACACCGGTACAGAAACCCGGTCTCTGGGGTAAGTAGGTGGGAGCGATTAAATAGAAGATGCTGTCGGGGGTGGAGGGGGTGAAACCCCCTGCCTGGGGGCGCAGCCCCCAAACCACCTTCTTACAATTAATTAGACGTGGCTACTTAGAAGGTTAGTCATGTCGTTAGAGCAGCGACGAAGAAACTGAGTTTTTAGCCATACTGTACCGATGCTCTAGGGTTTGGTCTTTTGGGGATTGGGGTTGTGCAATGCGGATTTGGTATGCCTTGCCCCTTTGCTGGCCTCTTTGTCTGGTGTAGGGCCAACTATTTAAACTTTTAAGGAACATTCTGGTGAGATTTAGCCATTGGGTCAGCTTAGTCATATTGGGGGTTTGCCTCTATGTGCTTTGGCTCATTCGCAATGTGCTGTTGCTGGCTCTGACGGCAATTGTCGGTGTGGTGGTGCTCAATCGGGCGGTGCGATCGCTCCAGCACTACATTCCCGATCGCCGTCTCGCGGTGCTCGGGGTGATGGGCACTATTTTGCTGGGGTTAGGGATAGTTGGCTTGGCTGTCATCCCGACGTTTGTCGATCAGATTCAGGATTTAGCCAATCTGGTACCCGCAATTTTTAGTCGTTTGAATCAACGGGCGGCTATGCTAGAAAACTGGCTACCAGACCTGTTTGCCGACGACAATTTTCCTGGCTTAGTAGACATTTTTAATCAGCTTCAGGCCTTAGATTTAGAGCTGATTTTTGAGCACTTTTTTAGTCTGTTTTCTAACACCCTTGAGATCGCCTTTAATGGGCTGATCGTGATCGTGCTGATGATTATGCTGCTGCTCAACCCAGCGCCCTATCGGCAGCTGTTTCTGAGAATTTTTCCGGCATCGTCGCGGCAGCAGGTGAGCCAGGTGTTAGATAACTGCGAAGTGGCTATTTCAAGCTGGTTTCTGGGGGCGCTCTTCACCATGGCGGTAATTACCCCCATAAGCCTGGTCACGCTTTTGATTTTGGGGATTCCGTTGGCCCTGGCCAACAGCCTGCTGGCCGGGTTGCTGGTGTTTATACCCAATCTGGGGCCGGTGATGAGCGTGGTGCCCCCGGTCGCCATTGCCCTGCTCGATGCGCCCTGGAAGGCGATCGCCGTCGTGGTGCTTTACATACTGATGTATCAGCTAGAGAGAAATCTGCTCACCCCCCTGGTGGTGCAGCGCCAGTTTGCCCTACTGCCAGCGGTGACCCTGGTGGCTCAGATCATTTTTGCCGCGTTTTTTGGCTTTTTGGGCCTGCTGCTGGCCCTGCCGCTGACGCTGATTCTTCAGCAATGGCTAAAGAAATTTTGGGTAAACGATGTGCTAGAGCAGCACTGAGCGGCGGGGCCAGCCGCCCAGGGTGACCCCCAGATGCCGGGGAATGTTGGTGAAGGGAGTATCCTAGGCTACAGGGTGACTTTTTTACTACGATCCACCGCTACCCCATCGGCCTCCCCTATGACCCCACCCTGGGCCAGACACCCGCTGGCAACAAGGCCCTTTGTTCACCAATTACCCTGGCTCGGGCTGTTGCTCATGGCTGTAGGCTGTTCGAGCCTGCCTAGCGCTGAGCAGATCTCGGCCCCAGTGACAGTTCCAGACACCCTGATCGATGCGGCCCCACCGGTGCACACCCCTGGGGCCGCTCCAGCACCGGATGATACTTCGCAGCAGCACTACAGCCAGGCGCTAGACCAGGGCATGGCGGCGGCGGTGGCCACCCAAACCGCGCAGTCTGCCAGTGATTGGCGGCAGTTGCAAGGGCAGTGGAAAGGGGCGATCGCCTCGCTCACCGCCATTCCCAGCGGCAGCGATCGCTTTGCCACCGCCCAGCAAAAACGCCAGGAATATGAGAAAAACCTGGCCTACGCCACCCAGGTGGCTGAGTCTAAAACCCTGCCCACCGCCACGGTAGTCTCGGTGGGCGACGGCGACACCCTACGGATTCAGGGCCAGGGTGGCCCCGTCACCATTCGGGTCGCCTGTATTGACGCGCCCGAGACCAACCAAGCCTTTGGCCCCGAGGCCTCGCTGCGGCTGCGGCAGCTGCTCTCGACCGGGCAGCCGGTACAGGTGCGGGCGATTGAGCGCGATCGCTATGATCGCACCGTGGCCGAAATCTACAGCGGCGGCCAGTCGGTCGGCTTGCAGCTGGTGCGCGAGGGCTACGCTGTGGTCTACACCCAGTACCTCTCCAGCTGCGCCGCCACCGCCAACGACTACCGCCAGGCCGAAGCCGAGGCCCGCGCCGCCCGCCACAACTTCTGGAGCCAGGCCAACCCCACCATGCCCTGGGATTTTCGCCGGGGCGGCTCCTCCCCAAGCGCTGCCCCCCCAGCCAATCTGCCAACTCCAGCTATTGACCCTGCCACTTTTCCGGCCTGCGTCGCCACCGACTGCAATTGCAGCGACTTCACCACCTGGGAGCAAGCCCAGGCGGTGTTCAACGCCTTCCCCGGCGACCCCCATCGGCTAGATGGCGACAACGACGGCATCGCCTGTGAAAGTTTGCGGTAGGGGCCTGTCAAGCCTAGTTTTGTAGGCTGGGTGGCGCGATCTCAGAACCCAGAAAGGTCTACTGCTGTTGCATCCACCGGGTGAGCACTCGCATGAGTCTGCCGGAGCTGTGGGGCATGGCGAGGCTCCACTCGTTGATGTGGGCAAAGCCGCGCAGGTGCAGGTTTTGGATGATCGTTTCAATGCCCTGGGCGCTGCCAATCACCATGAGCTGCACAGGTTCGCGACTTGCGGCGGTTGGCTCGGTGGGCTGGGGCATGGCAGCAGCAGGGAGAAAAGCTGAGTGGCGGAGGTGGATGGAAGACGGATCAGGCTGAGACATAGGACAGAATGTGTTGACGTTTTGGCAGCATATCTTAACGCTGACACATTGGCAACATAGACGAGCCTAGCCCTCTCTGCCAAAATTTGGCCATGGGAAGGGCAGGCAACGCACTACGACAGGTCTTGGAGACCTACGGCATTAGCCAAAACAAGTTGGCGGTGACGATGGGGACAGATCGCGCCAACGTGAACCGATGGGTGAAAGAACTCCGCGACCCAGCCGGAGATGTGATATTTGAAATTAAGGAAGCCCTGGCGCAGATCAACCCAGAGGCCGCAAATGAGTTTGTTCGTTTGTATCTATGCAACTAGGAAAGCGCGCTTTAGCAATCCAAGATAAAACACTCACTGTTTTGATCAGAGAATTGGGGGATGAATGTGGCCGAGTTCTGGAGCTTATTCACCAGCTTCAATTGGCCGAGCTACAGGATAGTCAAAAGGCTGATATCTTAGCTGAGCTAATTGCTTCAGCAATTCACTTGAATAGCCACTGCGACAAAGATTTTCAAGATTCTTTGTCCGATGAGCTAGAGCAGTTGTCAGATAGCGAAGAATGAGACATAAGCTCTTCACTCATAAGCCTTGCAAGAAATCAACCCGGCAGCAACATAAGAGTTGGCAAGGTTATATTTAGGTCAAACCAGTAGATCACTATTCTCCGACGCCCCTCTGTGTAGGTCAGTGGCCATGACATTGCAAGACTTAGAGTTTCAACTGTTGGCCCTGCCCGCTGGCGAGAAGGCTAAGGCGATTCAGTTTTTGACCCAAAGCCTGGGCAACCCCTGGCGCAGAATTGAGAAAACGCCTGGGGTTTGTGGCGGCAGCGCCTGCATTGCCAGTACGCGCATTCCGGTCTGGGGGCTGGTGGAAGCCCGCCGAGAGGGCTATGGCGATGCTGATTTGTTAGTCAGCTATCCTACCCTCACCGCCAGCGATCTGGCCAACGCCTGGATCTACGCCGCTGCCTATGCTGAAGAAATTGAGGCGGAAATTCAAGCCAACGAGGCGGCCTAGCGTTGGCCAGACTCTATGCCGATGAGCACTTTCCCTATCCGGTAGTAGAGTTGCTGCGGGGCTTGGGCCACGACATCTTGACTGTGCAAGATGCTGGCAATGCGGGCTTAAAAATCCCTGATGATGAGGTGTTAGCTTTTGCCACTCGTGAAAATCGGGCCGTTTTGACTTTGAACCGCCAAGACTTTAAG
>DAIPYU010000136.1:0-12022 GCA_036782635.1 Nodosilinea sp. CTOTU7353 | reverse complement strand
TAGTAGGGGCGTAGCATGCTACGCCCCTACAAATCGGGGGTATTCATTCGGGATTTGGTATAAAACACCCTGCCAACCCTCGGCGGCATACCCATTGCTGGCGGGGGCTGCGATGATCGCAAAAACCAAGCCCCCCTACATCAGGCTTCAGAGGCTTCCTCAGTTGGCTCCAACGTCACGTCTTCGTACAGGGCCGCGATGGTATCGGTAAAGCCAATGCTCTCGAGGCAAAACGTGGTCGTTTCAGGTGTGGCTGTTTCGGGCCTATAGTACTGCAACACCCACAGCCCCGCCTGATTGCGGCGAAAGCACTCCACCCGCTGGTGGCGCGTGTTGATCAGCACATATTCTTCCAGGCTCTCCAGGGTTTGGTAGTCGGCAAACTTGTCGCCCCGGTCAAAAGCTTCCGTAGACTCAGACAGCACCTCCACCACCAGCTTAGGAAAGCGCTTGTAGCCCGCAGTTTCCTGATCGCGCGGGTCGCAGGTCACCATCACATCGGGGTAGAAAAAGCGGTTGCGCGCCTCAATCCGCGCCTTCATATCCGACATATAAACCCGGCAGCCGGTACCGCGCACATGGCTGCGGAGCAGAGCCGCTAAGTTAAGTGCAATGGTGACATGCCCATCACTAGCGCCCGCCATGGCATAGACTGCCCCGTCAAAATACTCATGCTTGACGGGGCTTTCGGCTTCGAGTTGAAGGTAGGCTTCCGGGGTGAGATACTGCGGCGAAGCGACCATGGCACTGGGTAAGGTCAACAATCAGGGTTTATTTATACCAAATCCGAATCGTACAACCCCGATTCCAAACAGGCAGATTGCGTAGGGGCAAACGGTGTTTGCCCAGTTCAACCGGGGCTAGCCAAGGCGAATCTAGTATTAGTCTGTCAGCCAATCTGTAACTATTGTCGCCCAAGACCCGCTAAAGAGCGATGGTCCGAGACCCGCCTAAGAGGCGATGGTCCAAGACCCGCCTAAGAGGCGATGGTCCGAGACCCGCCTAAGAGGCAATCGCACAGTGAGGGTGGGTCGTCTCCATCATCAGCCCGTACTCTAGCCCCTCGGTCACCGCCTGGTACGACGCCTCAATGATATTGGTCGAAACCCCCAGGGTCGTCCACCGCTGGGCACCGTTGCTCGACTCCACCAGCACCCGCGTTTTCGCCGCTGTGCCCGCGCCGCTGTCGATGATCCGCACCTTGTAGTCAGACAGGTGAAAGTGGGCGATCGCCGGATAAAAATTCAGCAGCGCCTTTCGCAACGCCGCATCCAGCGCTGCCACCGGCCCGTTGCCCTCGGCGGCAGCAAGAATCTCTTCCTCGCCCACCATGACTTTGATCGTCGCCAGAGATTGACTGCTGTGCTCCGCCCCGTTGCCCTGGTGCTGGCAGTTGATGTAAAAGCCTTTGAGGTCAAAGAACCGGGGGCGATCGCCCAGCGCCTCGCGCATCAGCAGCTCAAAGCTGGCCTCAGCGGCCTCAAATTGGTAGCCCTCGTGCTCTAGGGTTTTAAGCCGAGTGAGCAGCTGGCGCGAGGCCGGGTCTTGGCGCTCTAAACTCAGCCCAAAGCTGCGGGCCTTGGCCAGCACATTGCTCAGCCCCGCCTGGTCAGACACCACAATGCGGCGGCTGTTGCCCACGGTGGCCGGGTCAATGTGCTCATAGGTCTTGGGCTCGCGCTCCACAGCGCTGACGTGAATGCCGCCCTTGTGGGCAAAGGCCGATCGCCCCACGTAGGGCGCGTGCTCGTCGGGGGCCAGGTTCACCACTTCGCTAATGAAGCGGCTGGTTTCGGCCAGGGTCTCCAGCCGGGCCGGGGCAATGCAACGGTAGCCCAGCTTGAGTTGAAAGTTAGGAATCAGCGTGCAGAGGTTGGCGTTGCCGCAGCGCTCGCCGTAGCCGTTGACCGTGCCCTGCACCATGGCGGCCCCGGCCTCCACCGCCGCCAGAGCGTTGGCCACCGCCACGCCGCTGTCGTTGTGGGTGTGAATGCCGATCTGGGGGCGCGGTGCGGGGAAAGATTGCAGCCAGGTCTGCACCGCCGCGACGATTTCACCGACGGCTTGGGGCAGGGTACCGCCGTTGGTGTCGCACAGCACCAGCCACTCGGCCCCGGCCTGCACCGCCGCCCCCAGGGTTTGCAGGGCATAGTCGGAGTTGGCCAAAAACCCGTCAAACCAGTGTTCGGCGTCGTAGATCACCCGGCGGCCCTGGCTGCGAAAGTAGCCAATGGTGTCGTCGATCATGGCCAGGTTTTCGGCCAGGGTGGTCTGCAAGCCGGTGGTGACATGCAAATCCCACGATTTGCCAAACAGCGTGATCCACTCGGTGCCCGCCGCCAGCACCGGCTGGAGCATAGGTTCTTCAGCGGCCACTTTGCCGGGGCGGCGGGTCGAGCAAAAGGCGGTGACGCTGGCCTGGGTGAGAGGCGTTTCTTTCAGCTGCCAAAAAAACTGCACATCCTTGGGGTTGGCCCCCGGCCAGCCGCCTTCGATAAAGGGCACCCCCAGGGCATCGAGCCGCCGCGCAATCCGAATTTTGTCTTCAATCGACAGCGCCAGCCCTTCCCGCTGGGCACCGTCCCGCAGGGTGGTGTCGTAGATGTGAATGGTTTTGCGCTGCTCGGCCATGGTCGGTGGTGACATAAACTACCCAGTAATCTAGCGTAAGCCCTGGGCTGAGCATGATTGAGATTGCCGGGGCGATCGCGTTATAAAACGTAGATATTCTTTGTCTACCAGGAAATGCCATGCCCACCGTCACCGCCCAGGGAAAAACCATTGACTGCGCCACCGGAGCCAACCTGCGCCAGGTGTTACTGGCCAACGGTGTAGATCTCTACAACGGTCAGGCGAAGATCATCAACTGCCGCGCCCTCGGCACCTGCGGCACCTGCGCGGTAGCAATTCAGGGCGAAGTTTCAGCCGTCAATTGGAAGGATAAGGCGCGGCGATCGCTCCCACCCCACAACCCTACACGCAACCTGCGCCTCGCCTGCCAAACCCAGGTGCTCGGCGACATCACCGTCACCAAATACGACGGCTTCTGGGGGCAGGGAGAAACCCTCACCTGGTAACCCCACCCATCCATCCATCACCCTAGCCAGGGCAGACACATAGGTCTGCCCCTACCCACCCACCCGCCTACCCACCTACCCACCTACCCATCCACCCTTCACCCTTCACCCCTTCACGGCTCTACTCCCCTACTCCCGCTCAATCGCCTCCAGCATGTCTGACTTAGTGCCCTCAACATTGCCCCCCTGAATGCTCACCCGATAGCGGATCGGGGAGAGGTAGCCCTGAATTTTGAGGTCGCGGCACTGCATGTGCAGCTGGCTCAGGGCCACCTGGCGATCGCTGTTGAGGCTGTCTAGATGGTCGCTAAACCCCAAGAAGGCGAGGCGGTAGAGCAGCTGACGACTAAACTGGCCTTCAAAGTAGCCGCCGTGCACATCGCGCCGTTGGGTGGCGTAGTCAAAGGTCAGAAGAAGGTAATCCCACGGTTTGAGTACCGGTCGCCCCAGGGCACGGGTCAAAATCCCCGTGGGCTGGGCTGAGCAAGTTTCATCGCTGAGGTCATACTTAATATCGGTGTAGTCGGTGCAGTCAAAGTAGGTAAAAAAATCAGCTACCGTAGCCCGGTTGCTGCCTCCCTTGGCCTGGGACTTAAACAGGCTGGCCAGGGTAACTACCCCCCCGGCGTGAAATCGCTGGGCGGTCAAAAACAGACTATCCATGACATTTGTCTTGGACTGGGCGATCGCCTCCCCCACGGGCACATTGATCGGAAAGTCGTGATCTAACGCGTCTAGATTGACAAACCCGTAGTCGCTGGCGGTGCCCGTCTGGTTTTGCAGCGCCACATTGCCCAACCGGTAGCCCCGCTCTTGGGTTTTGCTGGGGAAGGCAATGTAGTTGGCCGCCGTGGAGGCAATACGGAGGGCAATGTCGCCCTCGCTGCAAAACAGGTACGACTCTGAAAATCGCCGCAGCGACGAGGCTAAGAAATTGGCCCGGCTAGAGACAATCGACAGCACGGGAATGTCGGGGGAGGCTAAAATCAACCGCTCTAGCCGATAGATGTCGCCCACATCGCTGTCGGGCCGCTTGTGCACCGAGGCGGGGTCAAACACGTCTGAGAGAATGCGAACCACGTTGGTGACCACAAAGCCGCCCATACTGTGGCCGATGAAGCTGAGTTTGATCTTGTGGTGCGATCGCGCCTGCCAGCTGCTGCGGGCTTTGGCCATGGCCTGCTGGGGCTGCCCCTGACTGTCGCCCTCGGCCATCATCTCGGTGGCGGTGCATTCTAAAAGCGCCAGGTCAATCTGGCGCAGCAGCTCGACTAGATCGAGCACGCCAAAGTTGTCGGCCCGATAGCTGTCGCGAAAGTACACCACCAGCCGCAGCACCACCAGGGCCGCCATCAACAGCCCCAGGGCCACAAACAACATCAGCCCCAGGCTGAGAAAAAAGCCCCAGACCGACAGTCTGACGGTGGCAAACAGCTCAAAGATCAGCAGCGCCAGGGCGCACAGCGCTCCGGTAAACAGCAGGTCGCGGGGCAGCGGCGGCAGGGCGCTCAGCGATTCTAGGATCTTCTTTCCGCTTAGCTCCACATTCTCAGAGGGCCAGCGATAGCCGATAAAAATGCGGTTAGGACGGCTCTGCACCATGGCATCATGGCGGTTGGCGTACTTAAAAATATCCTGGTACCAGTCTTCTACCCCTTTGCGGTTGGTGTTGTAGCCGTGGACGGCGATCACGAGTTCGGCGTCGCCCTGGGTAGTCATCATGCGGTGCAGGTGGTCGGCAATGGCGGCAATGCCCTGGGCCGCCCGCCGCTGAGTTGTCTCGCTGGCTTCTTCAACCTTGTCAATGTTGGGTGGAGCACTACTCATGACAAAGTAGCCGGGTACGTTGCCCTCAACGCCGCGGGTATCGTCCATTTCCACGATGACGGCCAGGCTCTCACGCTCAAAAACAAATTTTTGAATCTCGAAAGGAAGCTGGTTCATAGATGCCCTGGGATGCTGCAAGGAAGGGGTTTCAAGAGCGTAGCCGACGATCCTGAGCTACTTGTCTATCGGTTTACGAAAAGTAGACTACAGCTCTGCTGATCGGCACTTGAGTAGGCTGATTGTGACAGGGGAGTGGGTTGGAGGTGTGCGGTGTGCGGTGTGCGGTTCACGGTTCACGGTTCACGGTTCACGGTTCACGGCCTGCCTTGAACCGTATACCGTGAACCCTGTACCCTCCCCTGTTTAGACTCGGCTGGCCAGTACCGGAGCGGCTTTTAGCAGGGTTTGCGTGTAGGGATGCTGGGGCGACTCAAACAGGGTTTTGGTTTCGGCTAGCTCCACAATTTTGCCCTGCTGCATGACGGCAATGCGATCGCACATAAACCGCGCCACCCACAGGTCGTGGGTAATAAACAGATAGGTGAGGTCAAACTCCTGCTTGAGGGCAATCATCAGCTCTAGCACCTGGGTCTGCACCGTGGCATCGAGCATGCTCACCGGCTCATCGCAGATCACCAGCTTAGGGTGGGTGATCAGGGCGCGGGCGATCGCCACCCGTTGCTGCTGCCCCCCCGACAGATCGCCAGGGAAACGGTCAAAGAAGTCAGCGGTGGGGGTGAGGCTGACCCGAGCCAGCATGTCATGGGCCTGCTTTTCGGCCTCGGCCACCGTAGTCAAGCCGTGAATGAGTAAAGGGTCGGCGATACTTTTGCCCACGGTCATCATCGGGTTGAGGCAGGCGTGGGGGTCTTGAAACACCATTTGCAGCTGTCGCCGCTGCTGCCGCATGGCCTCGCGGGGCAGGGTGGTGAGGTCGGTGCCGCCAAACATTACCTGGCCCCCGGTGGGCTTGACCAATTGCAGAATGGTGCGCGACAGGGTGCTCTTGCCGCAGCCCGACTCGCCCACCAGCCCCACCACCTCACCGGGAAAAATCTCTAGCGAGACACCGTCCACGGCCTTAATCACCTTCGACGCCTGACCGCCAAACAGCCGAGCAATGGGGTTGGTCTCGAGGGTGTAGTGCTGGGTCACATTCGTCAGCCGCAGAATTGGCTCGGTGGGGGTAGCGGTGTAGGCCAGCCCCTCGGCCTGCTGCATCTGCAGGGCCGACTCCACCAGCGATCGCGTGTAGGCATCCTGGGGGTCTTGAAGCACAGCGCTCGCCGTGCCTTCTTCCACCACCCGGCCCTCATACATGACCGCCACGCGATCGCAGTACTCGGCCACCAGCGACAGGTCGTGGGAGATCAGCACCAGGGCGGTGCCCAGCTCATCACACAGCCGGGTCAGCTCGTCGAGAATCTGGGCCGACACCGTCACATCCAAACTCGTCGTTGGCTCATCGGCCACGATCAGCTTGGGTTCTAAAATCATCGCCAGGGCGATCGCCACCCGCTGGCGCATGCCGCCGCTAAACTCGTGGGGGTACTGACCAAACCGGCTGGCGGGAATGTTCACCTTTTCGAGCACGGCGATCGCCCGCTCCTTAGCCGCCGCCTGGGAAATATCCGACCGGTGGGCACGCAGGGTCTCGGTACAGTGGTCGCCGACGGTCATCAGCGGGTTCAGCCGGGTCATCGGGTCTTGAAACACCAGGGCGATCGCCTCGCCGCGAAACCGCCGCAGCCGCTGGGGGCTAAAGTCAAGCACCGACTCACCCCTAAACCACACCCGCCCCTGCAACTCCGTCGCCTGGGGCAGCAGCCGCAGCGCCGCCCGGCCCAGGGTGCTCTTGCCGCAGCCGCTCTCGCCCACCAGGCCCAGCTTTTCCCCAGCAGATAGATTCAGCGACACCCGATCCACCGCGCGATCGCCCTGGCCAGGGTAGGTGACCGAGAAAGATTCAAGGGCGAGCAGGGAGTCGGGCATAGGGTGGTAGGTGTAAGTGGGTGGGTGATGTAAGTGAGTAGGTGGGTAGGTGGGTTGGGGTTTACTCACCTACCCACCTGCCTACTCACCCACTCATTGATCAACTCGCCGCATCAAATACGCCACCCCAAAATCCCCATTCGGGTGCTCTTCCAGCAGATTGGCCAGCTCAAAAACGCGCTGGGCGATGTCTGGCCCCAGCTTGTCGACGGTGGCCTGGCGCTCGCGCTCGCCGTGCTCTAGATCGCGCACCTGAGTCTGCCAGTCAGCCGAAAAAATATAGTCAATGTGGGCCTGCAAATCGAGTTCATTCAGCATCTCCCACTCGCCCGCGTCGCACCAGATGCCGTTGCAGCTGGGGCAGCGCTCCACATAAAACGACCCCTGCTTGAGGGTGATGCGCCCGCGCACCAGGTAGCTGCGGCATTCGGGGCACAGGGCCGCCCGGTTGTCGAGCGCCGCCGGCTGAAAGTCGGTACTCACCGACAGGGGCAGCACCGCCACGGTCACGGGGGCGTCGGGGTCGATCTGCTGCCGCTGCCAGGTGATGTAGTGCTCCGGCGGAATCCAGCTGCCGCCACAGCTGGGGCAGGCACTAACCGTCAGCCCCGGCGCTAGCTGACTGTCTTGGAGATCGATATCCCCTTCCTTCGGGCACTGATACAAGGCACCTACTCCTGCGCTCGGCTGAACTATAAACTCGATGAATCCCTACTATTAAACCACCTAGGCTGAAACCCTAGAACGCCGGTACAGAAACCCGGTTTCTGGGTCAGAAGGCTGGTCCTGTCGTTAGAGCAGCGACAAAGAAACCGGGTTTCTAGCCATACTGTACCGATGCTCTAGCGCCGGAGGGCGGGGGTTTAGCGCTGCCCAGCCCTCAGTCCACCTGGGAGGGCTGGTTGGCGTCTGGGGCAGGCCAGATGGGCGATCGCTCGGGCGGTTGAGCGTCTAACCCCGGTTTGGGCAGGGTGTGGAGGGAGGTCTCTTCCAGTTGTGGGCGGTTGTTGGGGCGATCGCCGTTTGTAATCGCGTTATTGGCATGACCAATAACGCGATCTCCGTCCTCGGCCTGGGCATCGGCGGCGGCAGGCTGAGGGCGATCGCTCGACCGGGGCGGCGCTGGCTGCTTTGGCTGAGGCTGAGTCAGCTTCTGGGGTGGAGCGGGTGGCTCGTCCGTCCAGGCTTGCCAGGCGGCCCTGGCCCCGGCCAAAAAGCTCTTAGTGCCGGTATTCAGGCGTTTGGCCCCGGTCTGGGCCGTGGCCAGGCTCTGGTTTACCTGCTGCACCACCTGCCCGGCACTCTGTACGCCCTCGGTGACGTCGTCGGTGAGTTCAGTAATTTCTAGCCCGGTGAGGCGAATGGCCTCTAGGGTGGGGGGCAGCTCGCGCCCCAGGGTATCAAAGAATTTTTCGGCGCTGCGGGCGGCTCGCCCCAGCTCTCGGAAGGTGGGTATGGCAACCAGCAGCACTGCCGTCAGACTGATGACGACCAATAAAAACGACAGGGCTAGCCAAAACAGCGGGTCTGCCAAAACCAATGCTCCTACTCCTGGGCAGACCCGTTACTGGCAATGGGCGCAGACTGGCTCAAGTGCTCGTACTCTTGGCGGCTGGCCACTTGACCAGCGGCGATCGCCTCCCGCAGCCGGTCAAGGGTATGCTCCCAATTACCCAGGGCGGTCTCCGATAGGCGATCGGCTTGGAGGTATACCGAGGTCGACAGATCTTCTACCAACTCGGGCAGGGCATCGGCCGACTTGCGCAGAATACGGCGAGTTTCGCGCCCGGTGCGGGGAGCCACCAGCAGCCCTGCCACAGCGCCCATCGCAGCCCCTAGCACGAGACCGCCGATGAACCCTCCCGATTGCTTATCGCTCATGGTTTTGTCTTCCTATGGGTATCCGAAACCACTTCTCCAGCCCGGTTGCCCGTTAGATTTCTCTGGGGCAAATCTTTCCAGGACAAACTAAGGTCATCCTATCGCTTTTTAGACCGGGCCGACCCCGGCCGCCGCCGCCCCGAAATCCCCAGCCATCGGCTTGCCATCGGCAATAAGCCAACCACAGCCATGACCTGCTCCAGCCGCTGAAGCTGAGTTTGCAGCTGGCTGTAGCGCTGCCGCAGGCGGGCGGTACCGGTTTGACCCCGCATAATCATTGGCGGAATCACCACTGGGTCAATGATTATGCGGGTGCTGCGCTCCCAGTTAGTCAGGGCATCGGCGGCGGCCCCCAGGCTTTTGCTCAGCCGCCAGAGCCGCCAAGCCACGTAGAAGCAAAACAGCGCAATGACCAGATTTAGGGTAACGGCAACCGCGATCACAACTTTCGCCTATCCTTTTACTTGGCTAAATCATAACCGCATTTTGCCATAGCGATAGTTGGGCCGAGGACTTGACCAAGCTAATGTTGCCGGGTTCTGATGTACGGTGCACGGTGCAGGGTTTACGGTGCACGGTAGACCTTGAACCGTAAACCTTGAACCGTGTACCCCGCATCCCACCAACCTATCGCCTTTGGTCTGGCGTTTGCCCGGGTGCAGAACTTCCCCCCTACACCTGGATGAGGTCTACTTCTCACGGCTTGTCACTGCAATTAGGATCTTCCCCGTTGGATACCATTGCTAAAACCCTGGACGTTGACCCCAGTCGCGGCGTTGACGAACCCTCGGGCCGCCCCCACCTGCCCTACAAAACCCTGACTGCGGCCCTGGGGGCGGCCCAGGGCAACACGCTGATTAAGCTGGCCCCCGGCACCTACAGCGCCGCCACGGGCGAGCGCTTCCCCATCACCCTGCCCGACGGGGTGATGATTACCGGGCAAGAAACCACCCAGGGCCAGGGCGTTGTGGTCACGGGGGGCGGGGCCGGGCCGGGGGGCAGTTCGGTGGGGCTAGTGATTCAGGGCCAGAGCCAGCTGCGGGGGGTAACGGTGCAAAACCCCCAGGGCATCGGCATTTTAATCAACGCGGGGGCGGGCCTGGTGCGCGCCTGCCGCCTCAGCCAGTGCGCGGTGGGGCTACAGGTAGGCGGGGCCGCCAGCCCGCTAGTCGTCAACAGTCGGGTAGACGAAAACCGCGATCGCGGTCTTAGCTTCATCGACCAGGCCCGGGGCGAGGTGCAAGACTGTGTGGTCGAACGCTGCGGTACCGGTATTTACATGGGGCAGAATGCCGCGCCGCTGATTCGCGCCTGCCAGTGCGCTAGCAACCAGGTGGGGGTGCAGGTGGCGGGCGGGGCCAGCCCAGTGCTGCGGCAAAATCGGTTAGTGCAAAACCAAACCGCTGGCCTGGTGGTGCAAGACACCGCCCGCCCCGACCTGGGCCAGCCCGACGACCCAGCGGGCAACATTTTGCGCCATAACCGCCAGACCGACCTGCGCAACGACACCCGCCAGGCGCTGGTGCTGGTGGGCAACGACGTGCTGCCCCAGGGGCTAGTGGGGGCCGTCACCCTGACGGCCAGCCAGCTCCCTGACCCCGTCGCCGTGCCCGCCGCCCTGCTCGACCGGCCCGACCAGGCCCCCAGCCCCGTGACCCCTAGCCCAGTGCCCCCCGGCCCCGAGGAAACCGCAACCTCGTCCCCAGAGCTTATTCCCAGCCGCTTTGCCGACCTGGGCAACCACTGGGCCACCGCCTACATTGAGGCCCTGGCTGATCGCGACCTGGTGAAGGGCTTCCCCGACGGCACCTACCGCCCGCAGGCCACCATCAACCGGGCTCAGTTTGCCGCGCTGGTGGCCGCCAGCTACCGCAGTCTGCCGCCCGTGCGCGGGGCTGCGACCTTTGTGGATGTGCCACCGAGCCAGTGGGCGGCCAGCGCCATTGACCAGGCCCAGCGCCAGGGGTTTCTGGGCGGCTACCCCGACCAAACATTTCGCCCCGACCAGGGTATGGTGCGGGTGCAGGCGATGGTGGCCGTGGCTACGGGGCTCAAGCTGCCCCCCGCTCCCGCCAGCGGGCTGGGGATCTACCGCGATCGCGCCCAGATTCCCAGCTATGCTATCGATGCCCTGGCCAGCGCCACCCAGGCGGGGCTGGTGGTCAACCACCCCGACCCCGAGCTGCTGCGACCGCTCGAAACCATGACCCGCGCTGAGGTAGCGGTGCTCATTTATCAAGGACTGGTGGCCCAAGAAAAAGCCCCGCGATTAGGTACTGTCACTCCCCCACCCCCCGCCATGGCCCGAGGCTCGTTTCCCGATATTCAGACCCACTGGGCCATGGACTTTATCCAGGGAATGCTCAACCTGGGGCTGGTGCAGGGCGACGATACGGGTCGGTTTAACCCCACTCAGCCCATGACCCGCGCCCAGTTTTCGGCCCTGGTGAGCCGCACCTTTGCCCCAGCCCCCCGGCGACCGGCCCTGCTGTTTCGCGACGTGCCCTCGGGCCACTGGGCCGCTGGAGCAATTCAAATTGCCTACCGGGGTGGCTTTCTCTCGGGTTTCCCTGACCAGACCTTTGGGCCAGATACGCCGCTGCTGCGCGCCCAGGTGTGGGTGGCCCTGGTCGCAGGGCTGTCGCTGTTGCCCAACCAGCCAGGCAATTTGGCGCTGCTGTTTCGCTACCGCGATCGCAGCACGATTCCTGACTATGCAACGAATGCGATCGCCAAGGCCACCCAGCTGGGGCTAGTGGTGAATGTGCCCGACATCGATCAGCTCAACCCCAACCGGGTGGCCAGCCGCGCCGATGTCTGCGCGGCGGTGTACCAGGCGCTGGTGCTACAGCTGCGGGCCAGGCGGATTGACAATCCGTTTATTGTCAGGGTTTAGGGGGAAGGGGGAGTGGATGGGTAGATGGGTAGATGGGTGGATGGGTGGATGGGTGGGTGGGTAGGGGCAGACCCACGTGTCTGCCCTGGCTAGGGTGATGGACGGATGGGCGGATGGATAGGCGGGTAGGTGGGTAGGTGGGTAGGGGCAGACCCACGTGTCTGCCCTGGCTAGGGTGCTCGGTTCGAGATAACGCCGTCCCCTCCTCGGGAGGGGTGCCCGGAGGGCGGGGTGGGTCAAAATGACGACGGGGAATGAGCTTCTGAGTACGGAATCAGGACTTGTTTTTAGGCAGGCTTCTCTAAAACCACCAGCAGGCGAGTGGCAAACAGCCAGGGCAGATAGCCGC
>DAIPYU010000135.1:0-12075 GCA_036782635.1 Nodosilinea sp. CTOTU7353 | reverse complement strand
CACTCCTAAACCTTTAGCTACCTCGCCTAACTCACCGTGGCCCAAGTCGCAATTGAAAACGTCTACAAAACCTTCCCTAAGTCGCGCCAGTCGGTTGAGGATGTCGCCCCAGACGCCGATCCCAACGCGTTGGCGGTGCTCAAGCGCATCAACCTCACCATTGACGACGGCGAGTTTATGGTGCTGGTTGGCCCCTCGGGCTGCGGCAAAAGCACCCTGCTGCGGCTGATTTCGGGCCTAGAAGACATTACCGGCGGCAGTATCTGGGTGGGCGATCGCAAGGTCAACGACCTGCCCCCCAAGCTGCGCGACACCGCCATGGTGTTCCAGAGCTATGCCCTCTACCCCCACCTGACCGTCTACGACAACCTGGCCTTTGGCCTGCGCCGCATGGGAGCCGACCTCGAAACCTCCCTGCCGGAGCTGGGCCAGAAACCGCTGTCCCTCAGCGACTCCCCCGCCAACCAAGAGCTAGAGCGCCTGCTCACCACCAGCCACTGGTGGGAAAAACCCCTGGTCTCGGTCACCCGACGGCTGCCCCCCGGCCTGCGCTACATCTCTGAAGCCGAGCGGCTGATCGACGATCGCGTGCGGGCCGTGGCCAAAATGCTGCAAATCGACCCGCTGTTGGGCCGCCAGCCCCGGCAGCTCTCCGGCGGGCAAAAACAGCGGGTGGCCCTGGGCCGGGCCATGGCCCGCAACCCCCAGGTGTTTTTGATGGATGAACCCCTCTCCAACCTGGATGCCAAACTGCGGATGGAAACCCGCGCCCAGATCGTCAAACTCCAACGGCAGCTGGGCATCACCACCATCTACGTCACCCACGACCAGGTGGAGGCCATGACCATGGGCCACCGCATCGCCGTCATGAACCAGGGCCAGATTCAGCAGGTGGCCACGCCGCTCGATCTCTACAACCGCCCCGCCAACCGCTTTGTCGCCGGGTTCATTGGCTCGCCGCCGATGAACATGATTTCGGTGCAGGTGCAGGCCCCGTTTTTGCTGGTGCACCCCGAATTTCGTCTGTCGTTGCCCAGCCAATGGGACGATCTCCTACTGCCCTACGATCAGCGCGAGGCGCTGCTAGGCATTCGCCCCGAGCACCTGAGCCTGGCCCTGCCTGCGCCCAAAAATATTCGCGGCCACATTACCCACATGGAAGCCCTCGGCAGCGAGACCTATCTGACGGTGCAGGGCGAGGGGCTAACGCTGTTGGCCAAAATTCCCCCCGACGAGGTGGTGCGGGTGGGGGATCAGGTCTGGCTGGCGATCGCCGCCGAAAAGGCCCACCTGTTTGACCCCACCACCGAACTCTCTCTAAAAAAACCTAGGTAAACAAGTCTGGCGAATTGCGGTGGCGACCCACCTGGTAGATCAGCAGGAGGGCAACGATGACGCCAATGAGCCCGGCGGCGATCGCACTCACCATTGCCTGAATCGCAATCATGCTAGAGGGAGTAATCAGGCCGCCAGGTACCGCCGCTGCGCCGGGGCTGACCACCGTAGTGCCCTGGGGAATCGCCAGCATTTGGATGCTCAGCAGGGTCACCCGCCAGAGAGCCAGCAGCACGCCAATCGACATCAGCGCCAGGTTGCTCAGCAGCCCCAGCTTGAGGTTGCGCTTCACCGCTGACTTGGCCGGGCGTAGGCTAGGGTCGTCGAGCCGCTGCGCCATATGGATGTAGCGGGAGCACCAGTAAATGCTAAACAGCAAAATGGCCAGCCCCAGCACCGCCAGCCAAAGTCCCCAGGACGACCGCACATTGCGCCATTGAGGGTTCACCAAAATACGGGCGATCACCACCAGTAGGGGCACCACCCCCAGCAGCGATTGCAGGATCAATCCAATCCAGCCTAGGGAGCGGCAGTAGCGGGCGATCTGGGAAGGGCTGGGGCTAGAGGGGTGAGCGCGGAGGAAGTCGAACATAGGGAGACATGGGTAGGGGAGTAGGGCGGTGGGGAGATTTATAAGGAGAGGACTATAGGGCTACTGTGGCGGGGGATAGGGCAGTTTGTACTTATGTTTTGGCGGCTGATCGGGCAGCAGTCTGGCATTAGTTAGAGATTGTTCAGCCTTGGTCCTAAGCCACAGCGCCTCACCCATCCACCTCACCTCCTAACCCTCACTCTCCCTCTCTCGATTTAGGGCCTAATCATAGGAAATCCATAGGATGATGGGGCAATATGAGCGGCAGCCTGCTCCAGGGGCTTAAAATTTTTGAGAATTTCTGGGCCAATCTTGGGGATCAGGCAACAATCTAGCTACTTTCGTCAGGCAGGACAGCACCGTGACCGCAGAAGCCAATCGCCTTGCAGAAAACCGCGCCCAAATCACCCCCTGGCAAAAGTGGGGCCCCTACCTGAGCGAGCGCCAGTGGGGCACCGTGCGCGAAGACTACAGCGCCGACGGCAACGCCTGGGACTACTTTCCCCATGACCACGCGCGATCGCGAGCCTACCGCTGGGGCGAAGACGGCCTCGGCGGCATCACCGACGACCACAACCTGCTGTGCTTTGCCCTGGCCCTGTGGAACGGCAACGACCCGATTCTCAAGGAGCGGCTGTTTGGCCTCACCAACAGCCAGGGCAACCACGGCGAAGACGTGAAGGAGTACTACTTTTACCTCGACAGTACGCCGACCCACTCCTACATGAAGTACCTGTACAAGTACCCCCAGGCCGAGTTTCCCTACCAAGACCTGGTGGAAACCAATGCCCAGCGCCACCGCTATGAGCCGGAGTACGAGCTGCTCGACACCGGCATTTTTGACGAAGACCGCTACTTTGACGTGTTTTTGGAATACGCCAAGGCCGACGCCGAGGATGTGCTGATCAAAATCAGCATTGCCAACCGGGGGCCAGAGGCGGCACCGCTGCACCTGCTGCCCACTCTGTGGTTTCGCAACACCTGGTCGTGGATTGAGACGGGCGAAAAGCCGGAGCTAAAGGCCCTGGGCAACGGCGTGGTGCAGGCCCACGTCACCAACCCCAAGTTGACCGACTACCTGCTCGACTACTACTTCTACTGCGATGCCGGGGTGCCGCTGCTGTTTGTTGAGAATGAAACCAATCAGGAGCGGCTATTTGACCAGCCCAACGCCACTCCCTACGTCAAAGACGGCATCAACAACTACGTCCTCCACGGTCAGACCGAGGCGGTAAACCCCGACGGGGTGGGTACCAAGGTGTCGCCCTACTACCAGCTCACCGTGGGGGCGGGCGAAACAGTGGAAGTAAAGCTGCGGCTGTCTAAGAACGCCCCGGAGGTGGTGGGCGATCCCTTTGGTAACTACTTTGATCTTCAGTTTGCGGCGCGGGTGCAGGAGGCTGACGCCTTTTACGCCACGGTGATCCCCCCGGCGGTGCAGGCCGACGGTGATCGCGCCAACATTATGCGCCAGGCCCTGGCGGGCATGATGTGGACCAAACAGTACTTCTACTACGACCTCGACCTGTGGCTGCGCGAGCGCAACGTCACCCCCTGGACGCCCGTGGCCGAGAAGCAGCACGTGCGCAACAGCGAGTGGTTCCACATGATGAACGACGACATCGTGTCGATGCCCGACAAGTGGGAGTACCCCTGGTACGCCGCTTGGGATCTGGCTTTTCACGTGATTCCCATCAGTCTGATTGACCCCGACTTTGCCAAAGACCAGCTGATGCTGATGCTGCGCGAAGACTACCTGCACCCCAACGGCCAGATTCCCGCCTACGAGTGGAATTTTGGCGACGTCAACCCCCCGGTTCACGCCTTTGCCACTTGGGAGATCTACACCCGCGATCGCGAGCGCAACCAAGGCAAGGGCGACATTGAGTTTCTCAAATACGCCTTCTCAAAGCTGCTGATTAACTTCACCTGGTGGGTCAACCGCAAAGACGAGGGCGGCAACAACCTGTTTGAGGGCGGCTTTTTAGGCCTCGACAACATCGGCGTGTTTGACCGCAGCTCGCCCCTGCCCACCGGGGGCAGGCTGGAGCAGGCCGACGGCACCAGCTGGATGGTGTTCTTTAGCCAGCGCATGTTTCAGATCGCGGTGGAGCTAGCCCTGCACGACCCCCTCTACGAAGATCTGGCGATCAAGTTCTTTGAGCACACCATGTGGATCGCTGGGGCGATGGACCGCATTGGCATTCACCAGGACGAGCTGTGGGACGAAGAAGACGGCTTTTTTTACGATGTGCTGCGCTTGCCCGACGGCAACTCGACCCGACTGAAGGTGCGATCGCTGGTGGGGCTACTCTCACTGATGGCGGTGGCTGTCTTCCCCCGAGAGGCCTTTGACCAGCTGCCCCGGTTTAAAGATCGGGCGCTCAAGTTTATTGATCGCCACCCCGAACTGGTAGGCAACGTGCACCTGCCCAACCAGTTTGGCGTTCGCGATCGCCTGATGCTGTCCATTCTCAACGAAGCCAAGCTGCGCCAGGTGCTGACCCGCATGCTCGACGAGGGCGAATTTCTCAGCGACTACGGCGTTCGCTCCCTGTCGCGCTTTCACCAAGACAATCCCTACGTCTTTCACCACGCCGGGCAGGAGTACAAAGTCGGCTACGTGCCTGGCGACTCCACCTCGGGCATGTTTGGCGGCAACTCCAACTGGCGCGGCCCGATCTGGATGCCCGTCAACCTGCTGCTGATTCGGGCGCTGCTCCAGCTCTACAGCTACTATGGCAACGACTTTACCATGGAGTATCCCACCGGCTCGGGCGAGCAAAAAAACCTGTTTGAGATCGCCCAGGGCATCAGCGAGCGTCTGGTCTGTATCTTCACCAAGGATGAAAGCGGGCGCAGAGCCGTCTACGGCGGGGCCGAGAAGTTCCAGACCGACCCCTACTGGAAGGATCTGATTTTGTTCTACGAATACTTCCACGGCGACGATGGCTCGGGCATTGGGGCCAGTCACCAGACCGGCTGGACGGGCTGCATTGCCCGCATCATTCAGGGCCTAGGCTACTTCACCCAAGAGACGGTGCTGGAAACCATTAGCCCTGGGGAACTGCAAAAATTCCCCGAATCTGTCTAGAAACAGGAGCCCTATAGCTGCCCCTTCGACTGTGGGAATTTGCCCATGGTCGAGGAGGCCGGCCATACAACCCTAGAACGTCGGTACAGAAACCCGGTTTTTGGGGCAAAAGGCTAGTCATGTCGTTAGCGCAGCGACAAAGAAACCGGGTTTTTAGCCATACTGTACCGATGCTCTAGCCAGAGTTGTTATGTAGACGTAATTCGAAGATCGGGTATGCGATGCATAGCGCAAGCCCCAACTGCACCTTCTCCTCGAAATGCCGCGATTAGAACCCCGGTATCAAGGTAGGTTTTCATATAAATCTCGGCGCTGATCGCGCTGTTTGGCAATTTCTGCCTCTGTATCTTCAGCGGTAAGAGGGTCATGCCCTCGGCAATGGCTTGTTGTCGTAGCGCCCACAACTGTTTGCCCAACGGTGTTTGAGGAGTATAAATCTCTGGCATTGAGGACATCGGCTCTCATGAATACCCCCCTTGGAGCATGCTAAATAACAAGCTGGGTGCTTATACATCGCCAGCGCTCCGGACAATCGTTGCTATGATTCCAGAGCCAGCGGCCCAGTCTATGGGTCTTCTATTGCGATCATCCCAACGAATCTAAAGACCCACGCTATTTAACCGTTGCCATTCTCAGGGCGGGGGATTGTGGCCTTGAATCTGTCAGAGTATCTTGAGAGCAAGATAACCCCCTTTGGATATATTTTTTTCTCCTTCATGAAAATACTCTTACTAGAGGATGACCGTTCCACCAGTGACTTTTTAGCCGATACCCTAGCGACCCAGCGCTATGCCGTAGATGCGATCGCCGATGGTGCCATGGGTTTTGAGCTGGCCAGCCGCTGGCCCTACGATCTGCTCATTGTTGATCGGGGGTTGCCATCCCTCGACGGGCTAGAGGTGTGCCGCCGGCTGCGTGCCCAGGGCAGCCGCACCCCCATTTTGATGCTCACGGTCAGAGACAGCACCGCCGACATCGTGGCCGGGCTAGACGCCGGGGCCGACGACTATTTGGCCAAGGGCTGTGATGCGGCGCAGCTGCTAGCTCGGGTGCGGGCGCTGCTGCGGCGGGGGATCGCCGCCCCGGTGCTGGACTGGGGAGACCTATGCCTCGACCCAGCCCTGACCCAGGTGACCTACCAGGGCCATCCCCTTCCCTGCCGACCCAAAGAATACGAGCTGCTAGAGCTGTTTTTGCGCAACCCCCAGCGGCTGCTGACCCGCAGCGCCATCATCGACCACCTCTGGCCCATGGATGACGCCCCGGTGGAAGGCTCGGTCACCAACCTGATGAAAGACCTGCGCCAGCGGCTGAAGGCAGGGGGGCTGCCCCTCAGCCCCATTGAGACGGTCTACGGCCTGGGCTATCGGCTCAAACCGGCCCCTGTAGCCAAGGCTGAGGTGGCCAAGGCTGAGATAGAGGTGAACCTCAGTAAAGCTGAAGACAGTGCTGCTGGGAGTGCCGCCGCGTTGGTCTCGGCTACCCCCCGTCTAGATTTGGTCATGCAGCAGGCCACCGAGCGGTTTCGGGCTTCTCTTGAGCAGCGGCTGGGGGTGCTAGAGGGGGCGGTGCAAGCTGTAGAAGCGGGCACCTTTAGCCCCCAGCAGCAGCAGGTGGCCAGCACCGAGGCCCACAAACTGGCAGGAGGGCTGGGGCTGTTTGGCTATGCCCAGGCGTCAGAGGTGGCGGCGGAGATCGAGCAGCTGCTGCAATTGCACCAGCCCAGCCCCCATCTGGCCCAGCGGCTAGAGGAGCTAAAGCGATCGCTCACAATGCCTCTGGGGTAGGGGCGAGGCAGGGCGCATAAACCGTTGGGGGTTGGGGATTGGATGACGAAGTCTTTTGATCTATGGAATTAATAGATAACATTCATGGCACAGTGTTTAGCTCCATCTTCCTTGCCGCCGAGTACTAGACTCTGCCCGAACATACCGGTTGAGGGTGGTGCCGGTGATGTGCAGCAAATTCTTGGGGCTTTATCAGCGAACTCTCAGTTGGGGTTGTTAGGTTTGGGAGTGTGACGCGCTAGGGTTAGCGCATTCCTGAGCTTTCTTTTCGCTGCAATGGCCATCGTAAGGCACCACTTCCAAACCTTTCTCCATCGCTGGGGCGATCTCAACTCGTTGCAGGTGCGCCTCACCGCTGGCGTAGTGCTGGCGTCGCTGGTAGCCATTGCCACCTTGACCGGCTGGCTGGGCTGGCGCACCCAGGCCATTTTGCTCGATAGCCATCTCCAGCAGGCGAGCCTGGTGGTAGAGCGCTTTGCCGAAGATGTCAGCCACTATGCCCTTCAGATGCCGGTTGGGGAGGCGCTGCAAATGGTGATCGATCATCGTACCACCGGAGATTTGGCGATCTGGGTGACCACCGCCGAGGGCGACCTGCTGGCCCAGTCTGAGACCCTCTCCATGGGCTCGTGGCAGGGGTCGGGGGTGGCCGATGACCTACTCCACATGGCGATCGCCGAGGGCATTGCCATTCAGCCGGTGCAGACCTGGACATTTGTGGTCTGTGCCGAGCCCCTGCCAGTGGCAGGGTTGCCCACCGCCACCCTGCACCTGGCCAACGACATCACCGCTGAGTACCAGGGGTTGCAGCAGTTGCTGCGGATGCTGTGGCTGAGTGGGCTGGCGATTGTCACCCTGCTGGGGGTGGCCTGTGCCGTTTACATCCGTCGCGCCCTGTTGCCCCTGCGCCAGTTGAACCATGCCGCCAGCCAGGTCACCGCCGAAACCCTGGGCCACCAACAGCTGACGCTGCCCGCCGCCACTACAGAAGTGGCCGAGTTGGTGCGCACCTACAACCTGATGCTGGCCCGCCTGGCCAAGGCCTGGGCTCAGCAAAAGCGCTTTATCAACGATGTCTCCCACGAGCTGCGCACGCCGCTTACCCTCGTGCAGGGCTACCTGGAAAGTACGCTGCGCCGGGGCGGCAGCCTCACCCCACCCCAGCGCCAGGGGCTGGAGATCGCCGCGACGGAGACCAGTCGCACCATTCACCTGTTGACGGAACTGCTGGAGTTGGCCCGGCTGGACAACCACCAGCTGACGCTGACCCTAGAGCCCACCGACCTGGTGGAAGTGATCACAGCGACGATCGTCCTGGTCGAAAACGACTACCCCGATGCGCCCTCGCGGATTGTCCTTGACGCCCCAGCCCTGCCCCCCGTGGTCAAAGTTGATCGCAGCAAACTGTGCACCGTCTTGGTCGAACTGTTGGACAATGCCCTGCGCTATGGCGACCCCCAACAGCCAGTTCGAGTCACGGTGCTGGAGCAGCCCGACTGGGCGCTGGTGCAGGTGCACGACCAGGGGCCAGGGATTGCGGCGCAGGCGCAGGCCGCTATCTTTGACCCGTTCTACCGGGTGGATGAAGATCGCTCCCGCCGCACGGGCGGTACCGGCCTGGGCCTGACCCTGGTGCGATCGCTGGTAGAAGCCATGGGGGGCCAGGTCAGTCTGCGATCGCAGCCCCAGCAGGGCTGTGTATTCACCGTTGCGCTACCCACCTAGGAGGACAACACCATGGGCACTCGGATTTTGATTGTGGAAGATGAAGAAAAGCTGGCCCAGTTTGTGCAGCTGGAGCTAACCTACGAAGGCTATGAGGTCAGTGTGGCCCACGATGGTCTGTCTGGGCTAATGGCCGCCCGCGACCAGGTGCCTGACCTGATCATCCTCGACTGGATGATGCCAGGTCTGAGTGGGGTGGAAGTGTGCCGCCGCCTGCGCCAGACCGGCTCGACCACCCCGGTGATTTTGCTGACGGCCAAGGACGAGATCAGTGATCGGGTCGAAGGGCTAGACTCTGGTGCCAATGACTACGTGGTTAAACCCTTCAGCATCGAAGAACTGATGGCTCGGGTGCGCGCCCACCTGCGCCACCTCCATCCCCAGGAGGCCGAGCAACTGGTCTATGGCGACCTGGTACTAGACCGCAAAAGTCGCCAGGTGAGCCGCAACCAGCGCGCCATTGAGCTAACGGCCAAGGAATTTGACCTACTCGACTACCTGATGACCAACCCGCGTCAGGTGCTGACCCGCGATCGCATTCTCGAAGAAGTCTGGGGCTACGACTTCATGGGCGACTCCAACATCATTGAAGTGTATGTCCGCTACCTGCGGCTAAAGCTGGAGGCCGAGGGCGAAAGCCGGGTGATTCAGACGGTGCGGGGGGTGGGGTATGTGCTGCGGGAGTAGGGGCGGAGTCGAAATTTCTCTCGATACCGTCCTGGTCATCATCCCTATCCTCAATGAGGAGGCATCGATTGGAGCGGTCATCCAAACCCTCCAGGCCTTGGGGTTAAGGCACATTGTGGTGGTGGATAATGGCAGCGATGATCGCGGCCCTGACCTGGCGGCCAAGGCCGGGGCTAAGGTGCGCTATGAACGGCGGCGCGGCTACGGCATGGCCTGCTGGTGCGGGTTACAGACTATGCCAGCGAGTGTGGACTGGGTGCTGTTTTGCGATGGCGATGGCAGTGACAACCTGGGCACAATTCCCGCTTTTTTAGCCTTGGCCCAGCAGGGTGTTGATCTGGTGCTGGGCGATCGCACCGCCACAACCGCCGGACGGGCCGTCCTCACCCCCGCCCAGCGGTTTGGCAACCGGTTGGCGACGACTCTGATCTGGCTGGGCTGGGGCCACCGCTACCAGGATCTGGGGCCGCTGCGGCTGATTCGCCGTACCGCCCTAGAGCAGATTCAGATGCGCGATCGCGGCTTTGGCTGGACGGTCGAAATGCAGGTGCGGGCGTTGGAGTGCGGGTTGACCTGGCGAGAACTGCCCGTAGCCTACCGTCCCCGGCAGGGGGGTAAATCCAAAATTTCTGGCACCCTCCGGGGCAGCTTTCAGGCCGGGGTGATTATTCTCGGCACCCTGGGCTGGCTCTACGGACGGCGACTGCGGCAACGACTACAGCAAGGTATGCAGATATGGCAACGTTTCTAGAACTCCCCCTCACGCGATCAACCTGGCAACTGGGAGCCAGCGGGCTGCTGCTGGTGCTGGGGGCGGCGCTGATGGCTCCCCACGGCGACGTGTTTTATCCAGCAACCCTGCATCGTTTTTGGGGCGCAGCGGCGGTGATGGGGGTAGGGTTTGCCCTCTCCTGGGGGCTGCGGGTTGTGCCGCTGGCCGCATTTTGGGGCGTGGTGGTGGTGACTCGTCTGCTGCTGCTGCCCATGCATCCCGGCATTGATCTGTGGCGCTATCTGTGGGAGGGCTATATTCAAACTCTAGGCTTTAGCCCCTACCATTTCGCGCCCCTGGCCCCGGCCCTGGAGCCCTTTCGCACCGATTGGTGGTCCCAGATTGTCTTTCCCGATGTCACCGCCATCTACCCGCCCATCACCCAGCTAGGGTTTCGCGGGCTGGCGGCGATCGCCCCTAATCCGTACCTGTTTAAGCTGGCCTTTGCCCTGACCGACCTCTTGGTCTGTGGGCTGCTGTGTCGTCGCTTTGGTGCCGCCCGCACCACCCTCTACGCCTGGAACCCCATCGTCATCTACGCCTTTGCCGGGGGAGCCCACTACGATAGCTGGTTCATTTTGCCCCTGGTGGCGGCCTGGCTGCTGGTCGAGCGCCCAGACCAAACTGCGCCCTCCTTGTGGCCCTGGCTAGGCAGCGCCTTACTCCTGGGAGTGAGCGTTGCGGTCAAGTGGGTGTCGCTACCGCTGCTGGCCTGGCTAGTGGTGCAGGGATGGCGGCAGTTTGGCGGGTGGCAGGCGATCACCCTGGGCCTGGGGGGGCTGCTCCCCGTGGTGCTGTCGGCCCTACCGTTTTGTGGGCCGACCCTCTGTCCGCTCATCCCCACCAGTTCGGCCTTTGTGGCCTATGGCCGCAGTGCCGAACTGCTGCCGCATCTGGTGGCCCAGGTCTGGCCTGCCTCTCTAGAGATGAACTGGATCTATGGCCTGCCTCTGGCTCTGGTGGTGGTCGCGCTGCTGGGTCGCAGACTGTCGTTGCAGCACTTTGCCACGGGCTACTGGTTTAGCCTGTTCATTCTCAGCCCGATTATGCACAGTTGGTATTTCACCTGGCTAGTGCCCTTTGCGGTGCCCAGCCAAAACTGGGGCGTCAGGCTGGGCAGTCTATCAATCTTTGTCTATTTCGTTCTGCCCTCCCGCGTACCCGACTGGCAGCTGACCCTGGCCGAACGGCTACTGCTGTGGTTGCCCTTCGTTCTGGGCTGGCTGTGGACGGTTTACCACGAGGCTAAACGGGGTAAAGCTGAGGCCGCTGAGCAATTGATGAACTAAACCGCTCTCGATGCCCGCTACACCGTCACCGATGGCCTACTGGGGGCAGCGTTAGCCTGTGAGTACCCCTGCTAATCGTCGTGGTGCTAGCCATTCCCAACACCAGCGGTCTATTTCAGAGTTAAGTAGGAAGGCGCAATTAAATATAAAACCTGCGTAGGATGGGCAGAGCACAGCGTGCCCATCATCAGGACGATGGGCACAGGCTTTGCCCTTTGCCCATCCTACGTTTAATTACAACCACCCACTTATCTCATCCTCTGGTCGGAGTTGACAACGGTGTCGTTAGGCTTTGGCATTGTGGATGTGCGGGCGTACTGCACCGGGCGATCGCTCATCTGAGGGCGTTCTCAAAACATTTTGGTATTGCCGGACCATCCCAAGTCTAAAAATTGGCGTTGCTGACTTGGGGCATGAACTTGGTGATTCATACCTGCATTCAGCAACGCCTAAAAATCAATGGCTAACCTAGCTCGGATTAGATAAGGGAGCGCGATTATCTCGTGGCCAAGCGCGGTAGTCGCGAAAATCTAAAATTAGCGATAGTGCCACTGAACCTACTGTTAGCCACCCCAGCGCTAGCAGCCATCCGGTATCAAGCGGTTGATAATACCAGACAAATTCCCCAATATTGGCGTCCAGAAAATGATGTGTGCCAGGCTCAACAGCGTAACCAGACCGTGTCTTAGCATCAGATAAGTACCAAAGATAAGGTTGCCAATCTGACAGATAAGAAGGGCATATCAAAATTCGGGAGCAGTGCGTAGATGTTGGCAGAAGAGAATTCCTAACTC
>DAIPYU010000134.1:0-12389 GCA_036782635.1 Nodosilinea sp. CTOTU7353 | reverse complement strand
CCAGATAGGCACTGACTAGCATAATCGCTGGGTGAGGGGGAGAGTCAGGATTGTCATTCTCCAGTTGATACGGCCCCCGTAATATCAAGTCCGGCTAATTAACCTAAGAATTTAGACTGCTAACCCCTGTTGGCTCTGAGTCCATAGTGTGGTCCATTAAGCGGACTTGATATAAGCCCTTGCCTAGAGCTTCGCTCCGCCGAAGGCGTACGACCGCGAGGGTCTCGCCGGGTAAGGGCTCAATGCCAAAGAATCGGGCTAAGGCCGCTGAATAGTCCGAATAATCTAGCTTGAGGAGCACACGGCGAATGGTGCTGTAGGAGGGGAGGCGTTGCTTGGGTGGGTTGAAGAGCTCAATCAGCTCGCTGCGGTAGCTTTTGAGCCAGTCGCCAATGGCGATAAACCTTCGGTTACCGGCTGTCACCGCCAGGGTGAAAAGCGCTAGGCACAGGGCCATCTGATGCCGCTTGCCAGCGGCCCGGCGGACATCGGGCAGCTCAACGAAGGCTTCGAGGATCTCGATGCGCTCTACAGCAGGCTCAGTTCGTGAGTCGAGAACAGCAGGGGGGACGGGAGGGGGCAGACGCATAAACGCTAGAACCATTGGAGCTAGCCTGAAACTCCAGCATCTTTAGGCCCCCTTGAGAATGAAATGGCCCTGCGTACGTACCGATATCAGCGTTGGCGGCATCACCGAATCGGTTTCGGTAGGCTTGGGAGATTTGTTTAGTTTAGACAGAATCTTTTCTGGAGCACTGCAGGTTGAGGCTCGCCAACCGCAGTACGGTTTTTTTGCCGATCTGGCTACGTATATGTGCGCGAAGGGAGAGGCATATCGGGGTTTCCGCTACCGCCTACCCTGGCTGGTTTGGCCACCCAGCTGACGCCACCGGGTATTGTGGTGCCACCGGGTACCCCGGTGGATGCCACCGTGCGGGCAACAGGACGAACGACCACATTTGATTTGGGTGGCTACTACCGGGTGGTGGATAAGTATCTGGGGCACACTGAAGCCGATCAGCCCACATATCCTCGGCTGTTGGTTGACCCCTATTTGGGGTTGCGCATTGCTCGCCTCAGCGGCGACCTCGACTTTAGCTTCAATGTCGGTAGGCTACCGCTTAATAATGTGCCGCTCAGCCAGTCAGCCACGCTGCTGAAACCGCTGCTGGGCGGTCAACTGGGCCTAGAGCTGTCCGATCTCTAGGCTTTAGGCCTGCGGGACAGTACTTCAGGTTTGGGAATCGGGGCCAATGAAAATTTTGCCTGGAGCCTGCTGGCGGGTTCCCGCTATCAGGTTTCTCAACGGGCTGCTCTGCAGTTGGCCTATCAGATCAATGTGTCGAGGTATAGCGCTGGCGAAGATCTCAGCCGTTTTGCCGTGAACCAGGCTCAGCAGGGGATATGGCTGGGGGTGGATATCGGCTTTTAGCTTTGGTGAAGCCTGCGGCGGTGCCTCCGACGTAAACCTATGGCATAGTTGAGGCGGTTTTTTCTCTTTGTTATGACCCCCAACTCCAAGTCCGTCGCGTCGCCACTAAACGGCATTTGGCTATTTCTGATTGTTTTTGCCACGGTGGTCGCAGCTTTCAACGGCACCATGGCCGAGTTGACAGCGGCGGTGTTTGAGTCGGCGGAGAGTGCGGTCAACCTGGCGATCGGGCTGATTGGGGCGCTGGCCCTGTGGCTGGGAGTGATTCGGGTGGTGGAGGTAGCGGGCCTGATGCAGTTGATTGCCCGCGCCATTCGTCCGGTAATGGTGCGGCTGTTTCCGGAGGTGCCGGCGGAGCACCCGGCAATGTCGGCGATGGTGCTGAACATGGCGGCCAATGCCCTGGGGCTGGGCAATGCGGCGACGCCCATGGGCCTAAAGGCGATGGCGGAGCTGAACCGACTCAACCCCAGCCCGGGTACGGCGACGAATGCGATGTGTCTGTTTTTGGCCATTAACACCTCGTCGGTGACGCTGCTGCCCATCAGCGCGATCACGGTGCGGGCCAGCGCCGGGGCAACCAGTCCGGGGGCGATCATTCTGCCGTCGCTGGTGGCGACGGCCTGCTCGACGACGGTGGCGATCGCCGCCGCCAAGCTGCTGGCGCGGGGAGAGCGGAGCACCGACGAACTGCCGGTGGCGATTCCGGCCACCCCCACCGCTGAGGTTCTGGGGGATGCACTCCCAGAAAATGCCGCTGCCGATCTGGGTGAGCAGCTACCGGCGGAACCGTTGGAACCGCCCGGGCGGTTGGGCCAGCTGCTTTTTGGCGGGCTGATCGTGGCTTTTGTGGGGGCAGTGACCTACCGTTTGACGGTGCAGGGAACGCCGGATCTGGCGGGCACCGAGACCATGGCGGCGATCTCGAACTGGCTGATTCCGGTCTTGATCTGCCTGCTGTTATTGGTGGGCTATTTTCGCGGCGTCAAGGTCTACGAGGCGGCGACCGAGGGGGCCAAGGAGGGGTTTCAGATTGCGGTGCGGATCATTCCGTTTTTGGTGGCGATCTTTGTGGCGATCGCCATGGTGCGCGCCAGCGGTGCCCTCGACCTCATGACCGCGCTGGTTACCCCGATCACCGGGCTGTTTGGCTTCCCCGCTGAAGCCCTACCGATGGCGTTGATTCGCCCGCTCTCGGGGGGTGGGGCGTTTGGGGTGATGTCGGAGATTGTCAACAATGACCCCGACAGCTTCTTGGCCTACCTGGTTTCGACGATGCAGGGTTCTACGGAAACGACCTTCTACGTCATGGCGGTTTATTTTGGCAGCATTGGGATTGTGAACACCCGCTACACGCTGCCGGCCGCTTTGGCGGCTGACTTTACCGGAATCATGGCAGCTTTTGCGGTCTGCTATCTCACGTTTTAAGCAACCTCTTGCACAAGATTGGCAAAAAACACAGTGGCCGACTCAATCGGGTTGAGTCGGCCACTGGCAGGCGCTGGGCGCAGCATGTCGAGCGTTGGTCTAGTTTTCGCGGATGGTGAGGTTGTAGCTGGTGGGGGTTTGGCTGCCATTGCCAACGAAGAACGAATAGGTGCCCCGGTTGAGCAGCCCCGGTGCGTTGATGGTGCCGCCACCGCCGGTGTGGCACTCGCTGAAGCCGTTGTTGCCCTGAATCATGAGGGTGAGGCCACTGGTACCGCTGACCGCGATATCAACGGCGGCAAAGTCTTGGTTGACCTGCAAAACTTGAACGGCGCTATCGCCGAGCACACCGCAGTTGGAGGGTCGGCTGGGGTCAACCGAGCCGCTGGCCTGTACAGGCTCGCTGAGGGGAGTTTGGGCGACGGGCTGAGCTGAGGCCACGCCAGCACCCAGGGCCAGCGTAAACGCGGCGGCGGGCAAAACAAAGGATTTAATCAGAGATTTCATGGCGTGTCCTCCTTAGCTAGGAGCATGTTTGCTATATATCCATAGTATCCAGAGGCACAAAAGAATATGACAGTAACTGTGCCAGATCTCAAGGTGCCTGGGTTTGGGGCCGCCGGACTGAGGAATAAGCCCTATCAAAGTTCAGAACTGGGGTTTTGTCTAGAACGCCGGTACAGAAACCCAGTTTCTGGGCCAAAAGGCTGATCATGCCCTCAGTATAGGAATGGCCAAAATCCCCCAGATTTGGAGGCCTTCGCTATTATGAAGGGCAATTATGTCTGGAAAGATAGAGTGGGGTTGCCCAACGGCGATCGCCGGGGCGCTCTGGCAGCGTTAAAGTCTGATCTGTTTCGGGTTTGCTATGGCACAGACCTCTCACTCTCAGCCGATTTCTGCTCAGGTGTCTACGGCGCGGGTGGAGGGGCGGTTGTCGGCAACGCGCAGTTTAGCCCTGCGGCGGCTGGTGGCCTGGGCCCTTGAGGCCGGGCTGCTGGTAAGCAGCGTAGCGCTGCCCTGGGCGCTGGGAGAGGCGGTCCGGCGGCAATCTGATGCTGAGCCAGTGCCGTTAAACCCGGCGGTGACCCTGGTGCAGAGCGGGATCGCCCAGCCCCTGGGGCTATCGCGCCAGCGGCTGGTGACGGCGGTGCCACCGCTGACCAACGTTTTGTGGTTTAGCGCGCTGGTGCTGCCGGTGGCCATTGCGGGGAGCCAGATCCATAGCCTGGCGACAAGGGGCAAGACCTGGCCCAAGGCCTGGCTAGGTCTGCAAGTGGTGGCCGACAGACATTCTAGTCTGGGGATTCAAGCTGTCTTAGGGCGAGAGCTGGGCCGCTGGGGCATGCCGATGGTGGTGGCCTATGGGCTTTGGTTGGGGAGCGGCGCGTTCCCCAGTTTGCCCTGGTTGGGGGGGCTGGCTCTAGCGGGCAGCCTGGGGGTAGGGGCCACCGGGCAGGTGAGGCGTTCGCGGCGGGCCTGGTACGACTACCTGGCGGGGACTCGGGTGGTGCTGCTGCGAGGGGGGCAGGTACCCAGCCTCTACAGCCCTGATGTTGATGACCAAGATAATGGTTACGGGAACGGTCAGGGAAGTGAGAAAGGCACCTATGCGCTGACAACACCGCTGGTGGGGCTAACCACAGAAGAGCACGGTGGCCTGACGGCGATTGTGCTGTCTCCAGCCGACTCGGCTGAGGTGCTGGGGCCAAGGGGCTGGCGGCGGCATCTGCCGATGATGAGTGCCCTCGCCGGGGTGGTCACGTTGGGCGGGTTAGGGGCGCTGTGGCTGGATCGACGGCTGCCTGCCAATAATTCTGGAGATGCGTTATTTTTAGCTCTGGTGGAAAACTTGAGCCAAAATGCGACATCGTTTAGCGATCGCCAGGCAGCAGCTCTAGCCTTGGCCAGTAGCCAAGACCCACGGGCGGTACCGCTGTTGGTCGATATGCTGGCTCAGACAGGCGACCCAGGTTTACTGGATACCCTCCAGCAGGCGCTGGTCACCCTAGGGCCACCGGCAATTCCAGATTTGCAGCGGCTCAACCTGGCTTTGGCCAACGACCTGATGGCATTGCCCCCAGAACAGCAGCTGCTGCCGCAACTGCGGCAGCGCACGGTGAAGCGCACCCTGGCCAAAATCTTGGTGCTGCACAGCGGCAATCTCAACCAGGTCGACCTCAGCGGCACCAACCTGAGCTACGTGCTTGAAAACCCCGACGCCTTTACCCTAATGCTGGAAAATCAAAACCTGGCGGGGATTGTCTGGCGCAATGCGGTGCTGTCGGGGGCCAGGTTTCGCAAGGCCAAGTTTTTTGACCCCGGCGCCGATGGCCGCATTGACACCTTTGACGACTGGATCACTGACTTCAGCGGCTCAGACCTGACCGAGGCCAGTTTTGTAGCGGCCCAGCTGCGCCACGCGGTGTTTCGTAACACCAGTTTGCTGCGGGCCAATTTAAGCAACTCTCTGGCTCCCTACGCCGATTTTTCTGGGGCCAACGCCAGCAGCGCCTGGCTGATTGCGGCCGATGTGAGCCACGGCCGGTTTGACGGTACCAGCTTGGTGGGGGCAGACCTCACCGATGCCAACCTGAGCCACGCCAGTTTGATCGCCGCTCGGCTGCGCCAGGCTCATCTGGCGGGTACCCGGCTACTGTCTGCCAATTTGAGCCAGGCCGATCTGTCTGAGGCTAACCTGCGCGAGGCTGACCTGACGGGCGCTAACCTGCGGCAGGCCAACCTCCGCAATAGCTGGTTGCGGGAGGCCGACCTGAGTCAGGCAAACCTAGAACAGGCTGACCTACAAGGCTCAAACCTAGAGGGCGCGGTGCTCACCGGGGCCAACCTGGCGGGGGCAAATCTAGCCGGGGTAAGCTTCTTTACGCCGGAGCGATCGCCCGGCGATAGTTTTGTGGCTACCATCTCCGAGCCTGAGACCAGCAACGCCCTGGAGGGAGTAGACTTTTCTAAAGCCATCAATCTGCGGGCCGAGCAGCTGGAGTACGTCTGTCGCCAGGGCGGCATTCACCCCAATTGTGGAGCTGAGTTTTAGGAGCTGACGCTTGGGTTTAAGGAGATCTCTATGCAAGAAGATATCAGCTTTAATCCAGCGACCATAGCCGCTGTAGGGTGGGCACTGCCCACCATTGGGAAAATTCTTTTCCAGAAGTCGCCTAAGGATCTGGTTTAGTCTTTGATCAAGCTAATGGTGACAGAGGCCGGTGGTCTGAGGTATACGGTTTAAGGTACGCGGTTTACGGATTGCCTGAACCCAGAACCCTGAGCCGTACATCGTAAACCTCAAACCGTATACCGTGAACCGCGAATCCAAAACCCGCTGAGAGGTTAACCCATGCAGCGCACTCGTTTAAGCACTTTAATTGACGACCTCGGCGACCAGTTGAGCCTGTGGCTGGTCAACCCCTGGCGGCGGGTGTCGCTGGTGCTGATCAGTCTGCTGCTGGGCTACTTTTTTGCGGTGGCGGCTGCGGCGATCGCAGGGCAGGCCGCTGTTCAAGATACGGTGGCCTCCGTGTTCATTGTGCTTGGCATTGAGTTGACCAGCTGGTTAGTGTATAGCCGTCGCTGGCGCGATCCAGAACTGCTGAGAAAGGTGCCCAAACCCCTGTGGATTGACTGTGCTAACAGCGCTAAGATTGGGGCGATCTACGCATTCTGTGTGGAGGCCTTTAAGCTCGGCAGCTAGAACGGCGGTTCAGTTTCGCTGCCCCTCGTTCCAGTGCTTGGAATGCTCGTCAGAGGCTCTGCCTCCTCAAATGAGCGGCAGAGCCGCAAGACCAGGATGCCCAGGCGGAGCTAGGGCACCAGGGTGAGTGCTGTGATTTAGATACTGTACCGGTGCCCTAGGGGGATTTTAGATCGGGAGATTTTGGAGTGAGCAGGCGACCACACCCGATTCAGCTCAGGATCTGTGGTTTTTCCCCAGGCAAAACTCCACGTCTCGACTTGGTTTAAACCAGGTCAGCTAGGCTGTTGACCAGCTGGCTAGAGAGGTGGGTGATATGGCTCCAATTCTCTCTTGCCAAGTCAGCCTGGGAAAACAGCCCGGTGGAAAGACCTACGGCGATCGCCCCCGCCTGCACCATTGCCGCCGCATTGTCCACCGTCACCCCGCCCGTAGGCACCAGAGGAATGTGGGATAACGGCCCTTGAAGGCTGCGAATATAGTTGGCCCCCCCCAGGGCATTGACGGGAAAAATCTTAACCGCTGTGGCCCCGGCCTGCCACGCTGTCACAATTTCATTGGGGGTTAGCGCCCCAGGCACGATGGGAATCTGCAGCGGCTGGGCCGCTTGAATCAGGGATAAATCGGTGTGGGGACAAAAGCAAAACTGCGCTCCGGCCGCCGCCGCATTCTTTAAGTCTGAGTCAGAGAGGGCCGTGCCAACACCAATGGTACAGCCCGGCAGGCTGTGCCTGAGCTTGTCTACCAACGGTGCGGGGCTAGCGCTATCCCACGTCACCTCAATCAGGCGAACACCGCCCGCCGCCGCGGCTTGGGCCTGGGCCAAACCGCTCTCCACGCTGGCCGCACGAATGACGGCGATCGCCCGGTGCTGCCGCAGCAGGGCTAAAAATAACTCTTGATACATAGCCCTATCCTACTCGTACTCTGCCAAGCCAAGGGTGATGGGTGAATGGGGGCAAGGTATACGGTTCACGGTGCATGGTTTTGGCTTTAGGCAATCCGTGAACCGTACACCTTCAACCGTATACCCTAGACCAATCACCCTAGCCCCAATCAACTGGGTCAGACACTAGGCCGCTTGGTGGAAGTTGGATCTTGGCAAGGGGCACTGGATAGGACCGAGGTTCCCAGCCCAAATTCCCCCTACGCCTTACCTCGCTGGCGCTTGACCACTTCGTTGTAGGCAAAAAAGGCAATCAAAATCAGCGAGGCCGAGAAAATTGTGGTCAGCGTGCCTAGGGCATAGAGGGCTGGGGAGGTGACGTTGGTAGTCATGCCAAAAATCTCTAGCGGCAGGGTATTGCGCTGACCCGACACCAGCGACGTGCGGGTAAATTCGTCGTAGGAGAGGGTAAAGGTCAGCAGCCCTACCCCCAGCAGGCTCGGGGCAATCAGCGGCATGACAATCTCCCAGAAGGCCTTGGAGTCGGTGGCCCCCAGGTCGCGGGCGGCTTCTTCGTAGGATGGGTTAAAGCGGTTGAAAATGCCCAGCATGATCAGAAATGCGATCGGCAGCGTCCAGGTCAGGTGCGCCCCTAGCCCCGAGGTAAACCAGTTGGTCTGCCAGCCCATCACCTGAAACACCACACCAATGCCTAGAGAAACCAAAATGCTCGGCACAATTAGACTGGCAACGGTCATGTAAAAAATCACCGTAGAGCCTTTGAAGCGCTGGCGAAACCCCATACTGGCCAAGACTGAGGCGGCGATGGTAATCGCCATCACGGCAATACCCAAAATGAGCGATCGAAAGAACGGCTCGACAAAATTACCCACCCGCTGCTCTCGAAACACCTGCCCCAGCCAATAGAAACTAAAGCCCCGCATGGGGAAAGTTAAACCGCCCTCTGGCCCCTGGAGTGACAATATAAAAATAGTGATCATCGGGCCGTAGAGAAACAGCACGAACAGGCAGAAGAATGCCAGGAGAATATAGAACGAGAGGGGCTGCTTTTTCATGGGTGGTTCTCAGGGGTGGATGGTGGGCATTGCCCACCCTACGGTCTGCCAAACCCCGTCCTGGGAGGGGTAGGGGTGGGTTAGCCCGGAGCCTTGCAGACCCATCCCGCCCGATCGGGCACCTCTCCCAGGAGGGGACGGGAGTTTATAGCTCTTTGCGAATATCGAGCACGCGCAGGATGGAGACAATAATCAGCATCGTCACCGCCAGCAGCACCATCGCATTGGCCGCTGCCAGAGGATACTGCAAGCTGCCAATCTGCGTCTGAATCAGCCTGCCCACCGAGGCCGCCTGGCCGCCCCCCATCAGTCGTACCGTGACAAACTCGCCCATGGTTAGGGTGACAATAAAAATTGAGCCAATGGCAATGCCCGGTGCCGATAGCGGCAAAATCACCTCTCTAAAGACTTGGAACCCTGATGCCCCCAGGTCTTCGGCGGCGGTGATCAGCGATCGCTCAATCCGCATCAAACTGTTAAAAATTGGCGCGATCATAAAGATGATGTAGAGGTGCACCATGCCCAGCACCACTGCAAAATCAGAATAGATCAACCAGTCGAGGGGCTGGTCAATCAAGCCGATCCCCATCAACCCTTGATTGACTAACCCGCCTCGCCCCAGCAGCGGCACCCACGAGATCATGCGAATGATGTTTGAGGTCCAAAAGGGGATGGTGCAGACCAGAAACAGCAAAATTTGCCATTCTAGTTTGGGCACGTGGAAGGCTAAGAAATAGGCCACCGGATAGCTAATCAGCAGCGTCGCTACCCACACCAGCCCTAAAAACTTAAAGGTATTGATGTAGGTATTGAGGGTAGAGCTGGTAACAATGCCGCGATAGTTATCGAAGGTAAAGGCCGGAACCATCGAGTAGCCGGTGAATTCCCAAAAGCTCACCACCCCAATCATGACGATGGGGAATACCAGAAACATTAGAAACACCAATGTCTGGGGTGTAATCAGCGCGTAGGGCTTGAGGGCTTTCCAGGTTTCAGACATGGGAATTTCCTACGAAGCAATAAACTCGTTCCACTTCTGCACCAGGTAGGTGTTTTCTTCCATAGTCGAGTTCCAGCAGACGATGTTGCCAAAGCGCTCGTCAAAGGAGCCCCCGTCGCGCACCACGCCCGACTTAGCCAGGGTTTTGCCAAAGGGGTCTACGATGTCTTCGGCGGCGGGCTGACCCTCATACCAAAAATCCCACTCGGCGGCGGACATAAATTTCTGAGCATTCTCTGGCGCGGCGCTGTAGTAGCCCTGGCGACCGAGGAAAGCACCGACCCAGCCATCGAGCATCCAGTTAATGTACTCGTAGGCGGCGTCCAACTCGACCCCAGACAGATTTTTGGAGAGGCCAATGCCGCCGCCCCAGCCCCGGTAGCCTTCGGCCAGGGGAGCATAGACGCAGTCGATGCCCTGGGACTGCACGGCGGTCACAGCGGGTGACCACATCGATTGCAGCACCACTTCCCCAGAGGTCATCAGGTTGACCGACTCATCAAAGGTCTTCCAGAAGGCGCGAAACTGGCCGTTGCGCTTTTGCTCTTTGAGAATTTCAATAATCTGGTCGATTTCGGCCCGGGTCATATTGCCCTTGTCGCCAAAGGTCATCAGCCCCAGCGACTCGGCTACCATGGCCGCATCCATAATGCCGATTTGAGGGATGTCGAGAATGGAGGTTTTACCCTTAAACTCTGGGTCGAACAGCTCACCCCAGCTCTTGATCTCGCGGCCCACCAGGTCGGGGCGATAGCCCAGGGTGTCGGCATTGTACTGGAAGGGAATCAGAGTGGCGTGGTCGGTGGGGGTGGCCGAAAACTCGGTGGAGTCGGGGCCGGTGAGGTACATCACCCGGTAGGGGGCGGTGCCCTGGGAGGCCTCTACGGGCATGCCCTTGAATTCGCCCTGGGTAAAGAACGGCACAATCTTGTCGAAGTCTGTAACGCGGCTAATGTCGATGCCCTGAAGGTTGCCCGAGGGCACCACTAGGGGCAGGCTGAAATATTCACCGTCGAAGATATCGTACTGCCCCGGCTGGGTGATCGCGATCTGGTTGTTTTCTTCGGTGCTGAGCGCCCGCATGTCAAACTTAAAGCCCAGGTCTGCTTGGGCCTTGTCGCGAATGTCGTTGATCTGCGAGACGCCGGTGCCGATCATCCGCAGGGTGACATCTTTGATTTGGTTGGTGTTGACCTGGGGGCCGGGGGCGGGGTTGTTGGGCGTGCCCGAGGGGGACGAAGCGCAGCGGGTAGCGGTGAGGAAGGCCCCAGCCGCAAGGCCGGTGCGAATGACTTGACGACGAGAAAACTGAGCCATGGTTAACGCTTAAATGAACGACGAAGGGTAGGCAAGGGTGTGAAGGAGAACGCTAAATCTGCCTAGTGCGGCAGAAAAACACAGTCGGCGGCGGCCCAGTCGAGCACCACCACCTGGCCTTCTTGGCAGGGGGTGGTGAGCCAGTCGGGGGTGCGGGTTTTATAAAGCACCTCCATGCCGCTGCGCTCTAGCACCAGGGAGACGCGGGTGACGTAGCCGGTAAACTCAACGGCGGTGATGCGGGCGGTGACCCGGTTGTTGACGGGGCCACTGCCCGAGGTGTCGGCTGCGCTGAGCGGCTTGATCTCCATCAGATCGGCGCGAATGCAGCAGGCGGCTTCGCTGCCCACCTGGGCGTAGTCGCCTCGGCACAGCAGGGGGCCGAGGGTGGGAATATCGAGCTGAATCAGCTGCCCAGCGGTGTCTTGTACGGCGCTGGTGATGGTGCCCGCAAAGATGTTGTTGTCGCCGGTAAAGCGGGCCACAAACTTAGACAGAGGCCGGGTAAAAATTTCGGAGGGGGTGCCCACCTGGTCGACACGGCCGTGATCCATCACCACGATTTGGTCGGAGAGGGAGTAGGCTTCGTCTTGGTTGTGGGTGACTTGAAGAAAGGTCATGCCAAACTGACGCTGGAGCTTGCGCAGCTCTCCGCGGGTCTTGACTCGCAGCGATTCGTCGAGGGCGCTGAGGGGCTCGTCGAGCATGAGCACCTGGGGCCGGGTGACCAGGGCGCGGGCTAGGGCGACCCGCTGCTGCTGACCGCCGCTGAGCTGAGCGGGTTTGCGATTGCTAAACTGGGTTAAGCCGACGATTTCTAAAATTTCGCCCACGCGGTTGCGGCGATCATCTTTAGATAGCCCGCGCATTTTGAGGCCAAAATCAACGTTGTCCCACACGGTTTTGTGGGGGAAAAGGGCGTAGTTCTGAAACATCATGGCGGTGTTGCGCTGGGTGGCTGGAATGCCGTTAATGCGCCTGTCGCCAATGTAAATATCGCCTTCTGAGATGTCTTCATGGCCTGCAATCATGCGCATGGTGGTAGTTTTGCCGCAGCCGCTAGGGCCCAAAAGGCAGGTATAAGACCCGGCTGCGATATCGAGAGTAACATTTTGAACCGCTGCGAACGAGCCATACCTTTTAGTCACATCTCGTAGGGCAACGCCTTTGGCTTCGGCCTGAAGATCTTCAGGCACTGCTTCAACCGTAAGCACAGGCTCTATCTGAATATCTTGCATAGGGGAACCTTAATTTGAACCTTATCCAAGTCCAGATAAAGAGCTTTTTCTGTAGGAAAACTTAGAAAAATAGCAGACCTTGAGCTGAACCTGCTGTAGAGCTAGATTGATGTAGTAAAGCCGATTAAGGAGGTAGTCATAAATCAACGTTGCTCTGTCATGTCTTTCACGGAGTGACTCCGACGGATTAGGATTAATGGAGCGAAGCAAAATCGAAATATTTGGTTGCTGGTAGAGTCTGAAATTACTCACTCTGACAGAATGACACCAGGTACAAGAACTTAACTTTGCCTATGCATTACA
>DAIPYU010000133.1:0-12568 GCA_036782635.1 Nodosilinea sp. CTOTU7353 | reverse complement strand
GGTGTTTGGTCAGGTTAGCCATTTTGGGGGCGATCGCTTTGGTTTTGGCGAACAGCGGCGCGGATAGACTCCCAGTCGGTGGTGGTCATGGGGGTAGCGTCGCCGGAGGCTAGCCCTTCGAGAATGAGGGGTTCAAGGTGGTCTTTGCGGGCTTTGTCTTGTTGAATGAGGGCTTGAATGTAGTCGTCAGCGGTGTTGTACTGGCCCGAAGCCAGTTGTTCTTGTAGATAGGTGGTTAGCGCTTCTGGGAGGGAAACGGTTAGGTTAGTCATGGGGTTAACGTGGTTAAAAAGGTATTGATTAGTGTATTAGTGTGAACCTAACGGGCGTTAGCAATGATGGTTACTTCACATCTTCGCTGACGCCTTCGAGGAAGGTGATCGCGCCTTTGCCCCAGGGGTTAGATTCCTAGAATGGTTGCCTTGACTTTAGAGAACCTATATTTTGAGACTTCTGTCATGGCTGTACGTCCTGTTAAAAAGTTTCCCAAAGTCTCTGGATAGCATAGGCATCCATTTGAGTATCTTGACTGACGAGCGATAGTGAGTGGTTAATAGTTTGGGCAATGAGAATTCTGTCGAAAGGGTCGCGATGGTGTAGAGGCAACGATAGATAAATCTCCAGGTCTTTGAATGTGATAGGTAGTTGCGTAATACCCAGGGCTACCAAGTTAGGCTCGATGGTGCTAAATGGGGCAGAGAGGTCAAGCTTTCCGATGTTGGCTTTGATGGAAATTTCCCAGAGGGAGGCGATGCTGACCAAGACGGTGGGTGTGGTTTCGATTTGGGTGCGGGTGGTGGCGGGGAGTCGAGTGTCGTTGTCGAGAAACCAGATAAGGGCATGGGTATCGAGCAGGAGAGTCATGGCTACATGTAGTCTTTGAGGTCTTCTAGGGGCGCGTCAAAGTCATCAGCCATGGTGAACATGCCTTTCATAGTTCCGGCGCGGCGATAAATTTTTGGGGCAGTTTCTGCCTCTGGAGAAGGAGTGTATTTGCCCGCTAGATATTCGGCATAGTGGAGAATTTCAGTCTGGAGATTGGGGGGGAGTTTGTCGAGAGTCGCAATAAGCTGGGGAGAGATCATCGGCGTTGCCCTTGGGGAATAGGTGGATGTGAGAATAAATTTTATGATAGTGAATTCTGATCGTTGCCTTTATCTTTCCTCAGCTCCATCGCCACTTGTCGAATGCCTTTAGCAATCTCCTGAAAGGCTTGGTCTGGATTTTGCCAGGTGGTGACGGGCTGGTGGTTTTTGGGCAGCACATCGAGTTGGCTGAAGGGGGCATTCTGCCAGTCTACGGGGCGCAGCAATATGGGGATGACGCGAGCCTTGCCAGACTGGTGCCGCTCGATGGCTCGCTGGATTTCGAGGTGGTAGCAGGTGTCGTCGGCGATCGCATCGGGACTGATTAATAGCAAAATGATGTCGGCGGTATTGATCTGCTGGTGGATGGTTTGAGTGCGATCGTCGCCGGGGAGAATTTGGTGACTGCTCCAGCTAGTGATGACGCCTTGGCGTTCGAGCAGGGTGAGATGTTTGGCCAATTGGGCTTGCAGAGCTTCGTCGGCGAGGGCGTAGGAGACGTAGACCGAAATAGTTTTGCCTTGGGGGATAATGTCGTGGAAAACTTCATAATTGTAAAACTTACACCGATCTTGAATATGGAGGATTGCCGTAAGTAATTCCTTCAGGAAATCCTGCTCGACTACCGCCTGCGAAGCTTGTTTTAGCGAAGAAAGCAAATCTCCATCAGCAGTTTTACCTAAAGCATTGACTCTCTTCAACTCTAGCCAGGATGAAGATGATTGATGAGAATCAAACTTGACTTCTAGTAAAAACGATACAGCGAGAGGGTCTTTCGTATCACCTAATGCTTCCAATATATCTCCAGTGAATCTTCTGTCACCCTGGAGAAGAATTCTTCCAAGCATTTCAATTGCTAGTGATCCGCTAATGCTGCCAAGGGCTTTGATTGCATGCTTGATGAAAGTATCATCATCCTGATGGAATGCCATTGCTTGAACAAGCTTTTGGGAAGAATCAGGGTGACCTATTTCTCCCAGTACTTTTGCCGCTTTACATCGTATTTCTTTCTCGTCATTCAATGCTTTATGCAAAACCGTTAGGAAAACAGCTTCTGCTCGCTTTTCGATGTTTTTAATTGAAGTGAGTCGAACAAGAAAATCTGAGCTGTTTGCAGTATCAATCAGGATTCTATCAATTTCTTCTTTGTCTATTAAATTATAATATTTTTCAATTCTATCGAGAGCTTGAAATTGCAAGCCTGAAGAAGGATCTTTTACCTGCTCTAAAAATACATTGACTACTTGACTTTGGCAGGGAGTTCCAAGATAGTATTGCAGTTCCCTGAACGCAGATTGCTGTACAAGATGATCTGAATCGTTTACCAAGCTGACAAGCAACTCAAAAGCCACCTCTCTACAGTCAGATTTACGGTAATTTCTCAGCTCCCCCACGGCAAATCGACGGAGATGTGAACTCTCATGTTTTGCAGCATAGGCTAGACGTATCAGATCAATATCGCTGTTTGAGTGACTTAAATCGCTTGATTCATAGAAATCGTTATCGTCACTGTCATCATCATCAAAGACACTACGAAATAGAGCGGGTTTTTCCTCATCACCGTAGATATCCCAAAGGGCAGTTTGTCGCCTGATATCAACATATGGGTTCTCGTTTGGCAATCTTTCTCTCCACTCTTTAAGTTTGAGTCCAGCAAATTCAGTGCCAATTTTTCCAAGGGTCATAGCTAACTCACCACGAACCATTGGATTTTCATCTTCTATCATATGAGAAATCGCATTTATTGCTGAGCTATCTTTTATCTCTCCAAAGGCAGATATGGCTTTTTGACGTATTTCAGGATTCTCATGAAGTAGGAAGGATTTTAGAGCGCTAACAACATATTTAGATTTCGTGTTTCCTAAAAGTGAGACTTTAAACAACTCAGATACATCTACCGCATTTTTTGTCAATTGTGTGGTGTATTTTTGAGATCTATCGACTGTTTCTCCAGATAGTCTTGCGCCTAACATTAAATCCACCGAAACAGCCAGTCTTACTACTCGTATTGCTTGAGCATCGTCACTTATTAGCGCCAGCATTAGAGTGATCGCCTCTGTCCATTTCAAAAGGTTGAGGTAGTCTCGTTTGAGTTGCTCATCATCCAGATTTGGCAGCAGGTGCAGTAGATATTCTGCGGCGTAATATTCCTGAATCAGTTGGTGACGAAACTCAATGTGTTCTTCAAAATTGGGTTGGATAACAGGTTGGATTAGATGATATTTCAGTAGGTCTGTGAGCCAGCGCTCTGCACACTCTCTGGGATTTGCCCTGCCCGCTTTTTGTAAATACGTCGTTAAACAATCTTCTGCTTCCTCCCTAGGGATAGATAGCTCAGGGTCAATTAAAGTTTTTCCCTGCATCATCACAAAAGCTAGATGACGTAGCAGTCTAGGCCACTGATCTCTAGAATCTGCTGGGGCATCTGCCTGAAGTTCTTGATCATGTAGTTGGACAAACTCCCTAAATGCCAGTCCTAGATTGTCAGGAACTTTGCCATTGTGAGCAAATACCCGGCACAGCATCCACAACAACAGCGGCGTTTCGGCAAACTTGCGGAGTCTGTCACCCTGAAGCTGCTGAAATAGGCGATCGCCCTCATCTCCCAAATACCCCCGCACAAACTCCCGCATTTGTGGCTCTGTCAGGGGCAACATCTTTAGAGTTTTGGCAATGCCTAGGGTGCCGCCCGCGCTTAGCTCTCGCGTGGAGACAATCATCGGTGTGGTGGAGCGATATCTATCCCGAAAATTGGCAATTTCTGTCCTGAATCGCTCTGGCAACTCGTTCAGACCATCCAGCAGTAATAGAAAACTTCCTTGGCCCAATAGTTTCTCAATTTGGGCAGTCTCCACTTCTACCTGATGACCAACCAGGAAATCTCGAATCAGTCCCTCGATTGTTCCAGTACATCGGCGCAATTTCACTAGCACTGGTATTCGAGCAGTTGGATCGTATAACGCCTTCTCTGCCTCTTCCCAGAGCAATCGTTCCAGAGAGGTTGATTTCCCCGATCCGGGTTTGCCAATCAGCACCACATGCTCAGCCGCATAGTTTCGCAGCCCTGCCAACACATCCCATTGCTCAACCTGCTCTTGCGATTTCGGTGCCCCATCGAGTTGGTTGCCCTGTGCCTGCTGGTCGGGCTTCACCGTTTCCACCCGCAACTTCAACCGTGATGAAAACCGACGTTGTGAAACAGTCGTGGCATCCTGCACTGGCACTCGCCGCCGATCTTCTACTGTTGTTGAGGTGTAAACCTCTTGCCACTCGATGTAGTCCTCATTCTCCAAGATAGATTGCAGGTAGGAGTGGAAATTGGGAAGATCCTGATCTTGGATAGGTAGCGTCCCCTGTTGGAGCTGATTTAGGTAGGCCCAAATTTCACCTATTCCCCGTCCGCTAGAGCCTTCAGCCCAGTCCAGCAACGCCTTCACTCGGTTTATCTGAGGCGCTATGTCACCCGGAATCAGACCACCGGGCGGTTTGACAGCAAACAACAGCCGCTCAAAATCGGCGGGCGGCAGATTGCTGAGGGTGTCAAAGAGCTGGGTGCGATTCACGGCGGCAGGAAAAACCTTATCGCTATGGTACTCCCAGAGAAATTAAGGCGTCAGGGGGTGGGCAGAAGTCGGAGACCTAGACGATGCAGGCCGACTGGTGGGCATCACTGTAGAGCACTACAGCCGGACCGTGACCACACCCACCATTGAGGTCAGCCTACCAAGGGAGTTGACCATGCCTCCGGTGGCCTAGCCCCGCGTCGGAGGTGGAGCAGCAGGCGTGGTGCGCTGCTGCAAAAATTTGGCAAAGTCCTGCACCTCCGCCAGCAGAGATTCGGGCATCGCATCCAGCAGGCGAAACAGGTCACCCTTGATCGTGCTGGGGCGATGCAAAAGCTTCATTTGAGCCGCTTTCATCACCTCCACCCCCAGGGTTTCGCGAAATGCGGTGGGGTGCTCAGGGGTAGACCGCACCAGCCCCGCCCCTTCCTCCAGGCTCACCCAGCCGCCAAACAGCTCCACCAAAAATGCTTCCCCAGGCTCTAGCACCTCCACAATGGTGCCCATGGTGCCCCCTGGGGCCACCGCCAGCAGCTCCAGGGCATTACTCATCTCCCCACTGAGGGAAATCGCTTCGGTGAGCTGCACCTGATCGAATAGCTCAAATTGCTCCATCAGTTCTCTCCCCTCCGTTCTGGAATAGCAGTCACAAACCGAGCGACGGTCTCCCCAGGGCGCACGATCCACCCTGTTCTGACCCACCAACTTAAGCCTGTTTCTCCCCGAATGCGGGTAACAGCCTGATAGCGATCGCCATACTGATCCTGCCGTTGAAAAACCAGATCCGCCACGTTTACAGCCCCCAAAACAGCGGCGCGGATGGCGGTAGGCGACTCGAACCCCATCACAGTCTGCCAAAACTTCTGCTTATCGCCACCTTGGCCAGGCACCGTATCTCGCGTGAAGAGATAAACGGCTTTCTCAATAGGCATAGCTAGCGCTGTGGGCTGGGCCATGGGTAGCGGTTAGTCGCCTTCTGAGGCCTGTTTGGCCAGGGGGGCGTTGGGTTCCTCTAGGCTGCGCTGCACTGGGGCACTGCCGGTCCGCTCGATGCTTGCCAGCTCTTGGTTGATCGCAGTGGCTAGAGCCTGCACCTGTGGGTCAGAAAAGATGGTCGCCATGGCTGAAGGGGGAGATTTCTCCCTAAGCTAGCCAATTACGCTGGTTCTGGGTAAAAAATGCAGGTTTTCTTTTTATAGCTCTAGCCCGTCACTCGTCCTTGACCCAGATGTAGCGGGCAGGCTCGAACTCGACGTGTTTTTTGAAGTCGTGCACCATCTGAAACAGCTCGTCTAGGGACGTGATTTGTCGCCCTTCTTTCCAGGTTTTGCGATCCATGGTGCCGACGACGAGATAATCGTGGCCCACCAGGGGCGGAAAGAGCTGGAGGCAAACTTTCTTCAGCAGCTCATCTAGCTCATCTTTGTGGGCAATGAGGATGTCGCAGCTGGGGCAGTAACGACAGGTTTTGTTGAGGCTGACCGGCTGCGCCGGCTGAATCAAAATTAGCAGGGGTTTCTTGCGCAGCTTGGTGGGGCGATCACACTTCGGGCACCGCGTAAACCGAGCGTCGGCGTGCGGGTTGAGAAAGAACTTGTGCTCGGGGGGCAGATAGCCAAACTGCCCCGGTTTTCTGCCCTGTTTCTTAGCCATTTAAGAATCTATTACGCTATGGCATAACGGTACAGCTAGATGGGAGAAATCTGTCATGGCCGCTTCGCCACCCTTGCTGAAAGAGTCGCAGATCAGAGCCCTAGCCACAGCTCAAAGCTTTGAGCGGGGCGAAGATTACTACCTCGGCAGGGCCATTTTTAACCCCATGCGCCAGGGCAACACCCTGTGGGCCGACTGCGAGGGCAGTACAACCTACCAGCCCAGAGTAACCCTGGGTGCCCAGGGGGTCGAAGATTCGAGCTGTACCTGCCCCTACGACTGGGGCGGTCTGTGCAAGCACCAGGTGGCGCTGCTGCTGACCTATGTGCGCGATCGCAACCTCTTCCACGAGCTTCAGCCCACCGCTCAACTGCTGGCCCAGCGCAGCCACGACGAGCTGTTGACGCTGATTGAGCGCATGGTGCAGCGCCATCCTGACCTATTGAATATGGTAGAAGCCCCGGCGGCACCCACCGCTGATCAAGCGCCCGACCTAGATCAGTACCGTCGCGCAGTCGAGCGCTTGTTTCAAGGCGATGACATGGAGACCATGGCCGCTGCCCTAGAGGCGCTGGCGGAGCACGGCAAGCAGTGGGGCCAGCGGGGCGACTGGGTCAACGCCGGAGATGTCTACCAGCTTTTGCTGGAGACGGCCAACGATCGCTACGGCCACACTTTGCTCGAGATCGACTACGACGGCGAGGTAGCCTGCGTCATTCAAGCCATTGCCCAGGGCTTGAGCGACAGCCTGGCCCAGGCGGAGCATCTCGATGCCGGTCGCCATCGACTCTGGATCGAGACCTGCTTTGAGGCGGTACTCAAAGAGGTTGAGCTGGGCGGTATGGACTACGCCTACCCCGCCTGGGATACCCTGATTGCCCACAGCACCGACGACGATTGGCAGTGGGTTGAGGCCCAGGTGCGCCGGGTCATTCAAAAACCAGGGCAGCGCAGTATTGGCGAATGGGGCCGCGACGCTCTAGTCAAGCTGCTGCTAGAACGAGCCCACCGTAGGGGCCAGACCGCAGTGGCAGATGACCTGGTTCTGGAACTGGGCACTCCCCGCCAGCAGGCCTTTCACCATTTGCACCAGGGGAACTTTGAGGCCGCGCTGGCCCTGGCGCGATCGCACTTCAAAGCGCTACCGGGGCTGGTCATTCAGTTTGCCGATGCCCTGCTTGCTCAGGCCCCAGAGCTGGCGGTGGAGTTTATGCAGGAGTGCAATGCCAAGGGCAACTCCAGCTATCAAGCCTGGCTGGCGAATTTTTTCAAAACCCACGGCCAGCCCGAGAGATTTATCGCGGCCCAGGTTGACCTGCTCAAGACCCGCTTCAGCCTTCAGGCTTACCAGGATCTCCAAGCCCAGGCAGAACCCCTGGGCCAGTGGCCCACCCTGCGCCAGCAGCTACTCGCAGATTTACAAGACAAGAAACAAGTTAGCGCCCTGCTAGATATTGCCCTGCTGGAGCAGGACTCGCCCTCGGCCCTCAGCTATCTAAAACAACTGCCCTACTTTAATCAGTCGACCTATCAGGGGCGGGTGGCTGAGGCCATAGAGGGCGATCGCCCCGAAGATGCGATCGCCCTCTATCAAGAACTGATCGAAACGGCGATTCAACAGCGCGGTCGAGACAACTACCGCCAGGCCGCTCGCCACCTCAAAGCTATCCAACGCCTCTCTGGCGTGACCAAGCAGGAGAAAGTGTTTTACCAGTACGTGCAGCAGCTGCGCGATCGCCACAAAACCCTGCGCGCCCTCAAGGAAGAGTTAGATAGGGCAGGGCTCTAGGTCGTTAGCAACGCAGCATCGCTAGAAACCTGCTTTCTCGCCCAGCATGCCCTGCTATGCCGTAGACCGGGCTTGAAGAAACCGGGTTTCTGTACAACTTTCTAGGCCAAAAACGCCACTAGGGCTTGCAGTTTCTCCCAGGCCGCTCCGCTGGCGAGAATGTCTTGGGCCAGGGCGATGCCCTCAACCATGGAGGCGTCTAAGGTATCCCCATGAACCTTTTCGCCCACCTTTAGAGCCAGGGCGGCATTCAGGGCCACCACATCCCGCTGGGCCTGGTTGCCTTTACCCTGGAGCACGGCGGTCATAATGGCGGTGTTTTCTTCAATCTCGCCGCCGCGCAGGGCGCTGAGGGGGGCCGCCGCCAGCCCCAGCGCCTGGGGATCGATCACCGCGCTAGCTACCTGGCCGTTCTCAACCACCGCCACATCGGTTTTGTCGCCCAGCCCCGCCTCATCGAGCCGCTCGCGCCCGTGCAGCACGATCGCCTGGGGCAGGCCCAGCTGGTTGAGCGCCCCGGCCATGGCGGGCACCACCGCCGAGTCGTAGACGCCGATTACTTGCCCGGTGGGCTGTAGGGGGTTGACCAACGGCCCCAGCAGGTTGAACACCGTGCGCACCTTGAGGGTGCTGCGCAGGGGGGCTACCGCCTTCATCGCCGGGTGCCAGCCGCGAGCAAACAGAAACGTGACGCCTACTTCATCTAGCGCGGCTTTGACCTGGGCTGGCTCGGCCCCCAGGTTGACCCCCAGGGCTTCGAGCACGTCAGCAGAGCCGACCTTGCTGGAGGCCGAGCGGTTGCCGTGCTTGGCTACCTGCACCCCCGCTGCTGCTGCGACGAAAGCCACGCAGGTGGAGATATTAAAAGTGTGCGCCCCGTCGCCGCCGGTACCGCAGGTGTCGATGCAGGGGGTGGTGTGGTGAATTTTGCCCTCGCCGCCGAGGGACTGCCCCTGGAGCACCCGCGCCATGCCCGCCAGTTCATCGGCGGAAACCCCTTTAGCCTGGAGTGCCGCCAGCAGCCCGCCCGACACCACCTCGGGAATGGCTTCGCTAAGCCAGCCGCGCATCAGGGTTTCGGCCTGCTCTTGAGTCAGCGATTCTCCCAGGATTAAGCGCTGCAAGAGTGCTGACCAGTCTTGGGTCACGGCTTGGGTCACGGCTTGGGCTCCTTGGTGGGGGTATAGAGGGGGTATCGATCAGGTATCAAAACCTATCTAACCCCAGAATGGCTCCCTTCGGCTACGCCTGGGCGAGATCGCCGTCAGGACCAAAAACCCGGCTTTGGCTGCCTCTGCCCCAGGGCAGACGCCCCACCGCTGTCAGTCATCTATGTTGAGACCATTCATAGATTTATCCCCAGAGACATGACGATGGCGACTCCCAACGCCGAAGCAGACCTAAACCTGGCCGCGATCGCTCCGGTAGTAGAGCGCTACTTCGCCAGTTTCAACGCCGCCGACTACCGCACCGTGGCGAACCTGTTTGAGGCCGATGGGGTGCTACTGGCCCCCTTTGAAGACCCCATTGTAGGCAGCGAGGCGATCTATAAATACTTGCAAACTGAGGCGATCGCCATGCAGGCCACCCCCGTTGAGGTCGAAACCACGCCAGGGGAGAACGGTAGCCCCCAGGTCGTGGTCAAAGGCCGCGTCAAAACCCGGCTGTTTACCGTCAACGTGCGATGGACCTTCGGGCTGACAGCGGCAAACAGCATTCAGTCTGCCGAGATTCGGCTGTTGGCTTCCCTACAAGAACTGGTGCAACTCAATCGGGGCTAGAGGCGTTTCACCTCGGACTGTCTGGCAGAAATGGGGCAACCCTTGGGGGTTGTCAGGTGCTGGGTGTCAGGTTTCAGGAAGGGCTGGCTGATTTATGCCGTGGATTGCAGCGCCGAGGCTTGATTTTAGAAACTGAACTGACGCTAATCTGTAAACGCTTGGCGGCTGGTCACGGCTGCCCCGGACGGTAAGAGCTTGGGCAAAATCAGGTTCTGGGCCAGGGGCATTTGCCCGTAGGTAAACCCGTGGGGAATGTCGCCCAGACGGGGCAGAAGCTGTTCAAAGGCGTAGGGGCTGCCGTAGATCACCACCCCACGCAGCAGGTGGGCGACTTGCAGGGCATCGAGCCAGGCTATGGCCAGGCGCATTAGGCTGGCCGACCCGCGAAAGGGGTTGCCCCGCACAAAGATCTGCACCAGACTGGGCTGCAAATCGCTCTGGGGCATCTGTTTGCAGCCCTGGGTGTCGAGCAGCTTGAGCCGGTAATGGTGGCGCTGGGGCCAGGCGATCGCCGCCGCCGTGGGGTCTAAAAAGCGGCAGGCCACCGCGTCATCCACCATCACAATATTGTCGCCGGGGGCCGCGGCAAGGCAGGTCGACATCTGCCCCTGCACCGTCATAGAGGCGGTGAGAATGTCGGCGGCGAGCTGCCGGGTAGCGGGCTGGGCCAGGGCGCTCAGCTGCACCGGGGGCGGCGGCAGGTGCTCCCAGGCGTGGCCTGCTCCGTCGGGCATCAGGGCGGGGGCGGCCTTTTGCTTGGCGCGCCAGAGGCGTTCGACGCTGGCGAGAATGCGCTCTGGGGCAATGCGGCCCAGGTTCACGGCTTCTACCACAGCGGCGATCGCCCCCTCGGGGTCGCCGGGCATGAGCAGCACGTCGGCCCCGGCTGCCACCGCCAGCACCGCCGCTTCGTAGGGGCCGTAGGCGTTGGCGATCGCCCCCATCACCAGGGCATCGGTGACGATCAACCCGTCAAAACCCAGGCGCTGGCGCAGCAGCCCGGTCAAGGTCGGGGCCGACAGGGTGGCGGGGTAGCGGGCATCGAGGGCGGGAATGTGCAGGTGGGCAGTCATGATGGCATCGACTTGGGCGGCGATCGCCCCCCGAAACGGCTCCAGTTCTAGGGCATGCAACCGTTCTAGATCGTGGCTTAGCACCGGCAGTTCTAAATGCGAGTCCACCGCCGTGTCGCCGTGGCCCGGAAAGTGCTTGGCGGTGGTAAGCACCGGCTGGGTCTGGGCACCGCGCAGAAAGGCCTGGGTGAGGGCGCTCACCCGTGCCAGGTGATCGCCAAAGGCCCGCACGTTGATCACCGGGTTTTGCGGGTTGTTGTTGACATCTACCACCGGGGCCAGCACCCAGTTGAGGCCGATGGCCAGGGCCTCAGAGGCGGTGGCGGCCCCAAAGGCTTCGGCGTAGGCCAGGGCCAGAGCTAGATCGCGCTCGGCCACCGCCGCCAGCGCCATCGGCGGCGGAAACCAGGTGGCCCCGCTAAACCGTTGGCCCACCCCTTCCTCAATATCGGCCGCGATCAGCAGCGGGATGTGGGCCTGGCCCTGAAGCACCTGGGTCTTGAGGCCGACCTCGGCGGCGCTGCCCCCCAGCAAAATCACCCCGCCTACGCCCAGGTCTTTGACGTAGCGAGTGAGGGTGGCGCTGTCGGCCTCCCAAGCGGGGTAGCGAATTTCGTGGTCAAACAGGTGGCCTGAGGCCCGCACCACCACCATCTGAGCCACCTGCTCGGCTAACGAGAGGCGATCGGCGGCGGGCAGGCGGGCGGTGGCCCCTGGGGGCCAGTTATTGACTTGCGCCCGGCTCACGCCTGCTCGTCTCCAGGCCCGTCCTCAGGTTCGTCTTCGGGCTCGTCCTCGGGAGCGGCAGGGTCACCCAGGGCGGCGGCTTCGGTAACCGCCTCGGCCTCAAAAGACTCGTCGGTGATGCCTTTCTCGGCCCGCTCCTGGCTGAGCTGATTGATCAGCGACAGCACCTTGGTGCCGCGCTCCATGCCCAGGTCTTCTTTGAAGATAATCTCGGGGGTGCGCCGCAGCCGCAGCCGCTGGCCCAGCTCGCTACGCACGAAGCCGGTGGCGGCCTTGAGCCCCTCCATGGTTTCAGCCTTGGCCTCGTCGGTGCCATAGATACTGACAAACACCTTGGCGTGCTGCAAGTCGCCCGACACGTCGACATCGGTGACGCTCACCATGCCCGCCCCCACCCGGTCGTCTTTAATGTCTAGCACCACCATTTGGCTGATCTCTCGTTTGATCAGAGAAGCCACCCGCTCTACGCGACGATTGTTGGGCATTGGGTTTTGTACTCCTGCAATAAAATGCCTGCAATGAAATGCCTGGGCAGCCCGCTCTCCTGCTGTCGGAGGGCACAACCCCTGGGCTTACCCAATGCCCAGCATGGCTTGCAGGGTAAAGGTGAGAAACATGAACCCGGCCACCACAGAACCGATCAGCGCGATCGCCGTGATCGGTCGCTGTAACAGGGGCACCAGGGGCTGCACGAAGCCGTACAAAATGCCCAGGGTAATGGAAATCAGGTAGCGGGGGTAGCGGGAAATGTTATCAAAAAAATCTTTCATGGCGGCGGTTGAGGGGGCTTGGAGCCAGGGCGCGGGAGGCCTCGACGCACTGACTGAGTTGTTTTTGCTTGCTTTACATCCTAACCCACGATAAAACGCCTCGATGA
>DAIPYU010000132.1:0-12575 GCA_036782635.1 Nodosilinea sp. CTOTU7353 | reverse complement strand
GGCTTCTCTAAAACCACCAGCAGGCGAGTGGCAAACAGCCAGGGCAGATAGCCGCACAGGCGATCAACAGTCGCCATCAGCGGCATAAACGAATTGGGATACATCTGGGGTTTAGAGTAGCCCCCCGAGGCCACGTAGGACACCGCCGCGTAGCGCCGGGTTTTGACCCGCTGAAACCCTTGCAGGTCATACTTGATGTCTGATTTGAGAAAAATGCGGCTGGCGTTGCCCTGGGCGGCGTAGTAGTCAATGTTGCTGGCCGCCCAGCCGGGGGGCGCATTCCACTCGATGGCCTGGTTGAGCGCCAAGGGTTCGGGGTGCAAAGCGCCGTATACCAGCAGCCCTAGCAGGCTGACGCAGGGTTCAAACAAAATCACCCGGCCGCCAGGGACCAGCACTCGCCAAAATTCTTGCAGGGCCGTGCCGGGGTAGCGCAGGTGGTGAAACACATCAAACAGAATCAGGTTTGCAACGCTCTGCCCGGTAAACGACAGATCGTAGGCATTCTCAACCTGATCAATCCAGGGATTGGGGAAAATATCGGTGCGCACACAGCCGGGAATTACCCGCTGAATATCGGCTACCCCCGAGCCAAGTTCTACCGTTGTCTGGGGCAATGGCACTAGTTGCTTAGCGATTTCCTGATGGAAAACTTTATAGATCGCCCGCAGGGCTGGCTTCTGCTTCCAGGCATCGGCATTCTTGAGAATTTCTTGATTGTGTCGATCAATACTTTCCAAATCTCTACCCTCATCTCTGGCCTTATTTATGGCCTCGAAGCCTCAGCTATTTTATTGGAGTTTAGTCTAAACTCCAGCAGGTCTAGAACACTACCAAATTCTTCAAGAGCCAAGAGCGCTTCCGTCACGGCAACGACCTCTTGCCCCGCGATCGCCACCTGAATATCTGCCCTAGGCAAGGCGTCAAAAGTTTGATCAATGCCAACAGGCCGATGGGTTACGGTCATCCCACAATGCGATCGCGCCCTCGCCCCCCACCCACGGCAAGAAGGGCGTCCATTAGGCGCTGTGAGGTTGCAGCAGCGAAAGGCAGGCCTGGGCGATCGCCCATTCCTCCTGGGTATGTATCACCAGCGCCCGCACCGCCGCATCCGCCGCCGCAATATCCTGGTCATGTTTAGCCCGGCTCAAGTCATCTTTGAGCCGTAGCCCCAAAAACTCAAACCCCTCGCAGGCTCGCTGCCACACCAGGCTCTTGTTTTCGCCAATGCCCGCCGTAAACACCACCACATCCAGCCCGCCCAGGCTAGCGATCATACCCCCCATCTCGCGGCGCAGGCGGTGAATGAACACATCCACGGCCAGCTTGGCCTGGGCATTTCCCTGCTCCATCGCCTCCGCGACCAGCCGCATATCGTTCGAGAGGCCAGACAGCCCCTTCAGGCCTGAGTCTTTGTTCAGCAGGGTGTCGAGCTGGTCGGGGCTGTAGCCCTCATGGCGCATCAGGTGAATGAGAATACCGGGGTCCACGCTGCCCGAGCGGCTGCCCATCATCAGCCCATCCAGGGGCGTAAAGCCCATGGTGGTGTCGATGCCCACACCGCCCCTGACCGCCGCCAGCGAGCAGCCGTTGCCCAGGTGGCAGGTGAGAATTTTCAGCTCAGCGATGTCGCGTCCCAAAAGCTGGGCCGCCCGCTGGGCCACGTACTGGTGGCTAATGCCGTGGAACCCGTAGCGGCGAATACCCTGCGCTCCCCAGGCGTAGGGGCCAGGGTAGGTGAAGGCGGCCTCTGGCATGGAGGCGTGAAAGGCCGTGTCGAACACTGCCACCTGGGGCACATCGCCCAGCAGCCGCTCCGTCGCCTCAATGCCCTGGAGGTTGGCGGGGTTGTGGGCCGGGGCTAGGGGAATCAAGCTGCGAATGGCGTCTTTCACCCCGGCATTGACCACCACTGGGGTTTGATAGTCGCGCCCGCCGTGCACCACCCGATGGCCCACGGCGTCAAGGTCTGAGAGCTGCTCTAAAACCTGGGTGTGCCCTTCAACTAGGGTTTTGAGCAGAGCGGCAATGCCCTCGGCCCGGTCGGTGATCGGCAGCGAAGCCTGATGCACATCCCCCGCTTGGTTTTCGGCGGTGAGTTCGACCCTGCCCTCAGCGTGGGTCCAGTCGAGACTGGCTCGCCAGAGCGGCGCCGCAGGCCCTTGGTCTGCGGCGCATTGGCTGAGGTCAAACAGGCAGCTTTTGTGGCTGCTCGACCCGGCATTTAGCACCAAAATCTTCATTGCGGATGGCGAAATTCGGCGATCATCTCTGGAGTGTGGAACATGGTGTCAGCAATGGAGACAGCGTTGTTGAGCACGTGATAAAACTCGATTTTGCGGCTGACCTCTTGCAGCGCCTTGTGCAGGCGAATTTCTTCGTCCCCCTCGGCGGCCTCGAGCTTGCCCAACAGATCGCCCCGAGCAATTTGATAGTACGACTGCATGTCGCGACAAAACGAGTGCAGCTCGGTGACGGTGTTGATCGGGGTATAGCCCTGAATGCCGAAGACGGGTTTTTTGTTGTTATCCATAGTTGGTAGGTAGTTAGCCCTAAATAAACGTTGCTTTCCCCTAGGTTCCCGGTCTGGCGTCTAGCTCCTCCGGCAGGTGCGAGCGATCGCCGTGCTTGACCAGCATGGGGCCATACTTGTCAAAGCAAATAATGCTGACCGAGGCCACGGGTAGATCGATGCGATCGCGATATCGACCGCCGTCAATGCCCAAAAGATTGCAGAGAATCAACCGCGTCGTAGTCTTGTGGGACACAATTAGCACATTGCCAGAACTGTGGTTAGCCTCAATCTCGGCCACCACCAGGGCAGCACGGCTGGCCACCTGCACCCCCGTCTCGCCGCCCGTGGGCGGGTTCCAGGCGGGCTCAGCCAGCCAGCGCAGATAGTCGTCGCCGTACTGCTGATGCACCTCATCGTGGGTTTTGCCCTCCCACTCGCCAAAGTACATTTCCTTGAGCCCGTCGCGCAGCTGCATGGTGTGGCCGGTGGCCTCACACAGGGGGGTGACGGTGGCCACGGCGCGCTTTAGGGGGCTGGCATACACCGCCTGCCAGGGAAGGTGTTGATATTTGTCGGCAAAGGCCTGGGCCATGGCCTGACCTTCGTCGGTCAGGTTGACATCGGTGAAACCGCAGTAGGTGCCAGTCTGGCTCGATTCGGTTTCGCCGTGGCGCAGGAGGTAGAGGGTGAGGGACATGGGGGAGTGGGTGAGTGAGTAAGGTTGTAGTCATTATCAATGCAATTGATAATGACTACACCTTCAATCCTGCCTGGGCTTGAACATATTCCTTCAGTTCAATCTCTACGGGTTCGACGTGCCAGATTTGCTGGCAATAGTCGCGGATGGAGCGATCGCTGGAGAACTTGCCCATGCGCACGGCGTTGAGAATCGACATGCGCGACCAGTGCTCCTGATCTTGGTAGGCGGCGCTGGCCCGGTCCTGGGCGTCGATGTAGGCCTGGTAGTCGGCCAGCAGCAGGTAGGGGTCATGGTAGACCAGGTTGTCGGTCAGGGGCTTGAACAGGTTGCCGTCGCCCTGGGCGAAGAAGCCGCCGTTGATCAAGTCGATCACCTCTTTGAGCTGGGGGTTGCTATTGTAGTAGTCCCAGGGGTTGTAGCCGCTGGCCTTGAGGGCCGCCACCTCCTCGGTCACCAGGCCAAAGAGAAAGAAGTTTTCATCGCCCACCAGTTCGCGGATCTCCACATTCGCGCCGTCGAGGGTGCCAATGGTGAGCGCGCCGTTCATGGAGAATTTCATGTTGCCGGTGCCCGAGGCCTCTTTACCAGCGGTGGAAATTTGCTCTGAGAGGTCGGCGGCGGGGTAGACCCGCTGGCCCAGGGTGACGTTGTAGTCGGGCAAAAAGACCACCTTGAGGCGATCGCCGATCACCGCGTCATTGTTGATCACATCCCCCACAGCGGTAATGAACTTGATCATCAGCTTGGCCATGTGGTAGCCAGGGGCCGCCTTGCCGCCAAAGATAAAGGTGCGGGGGGCAATGTCCAAGTTGGGATTGGCCTTTAGCCGCTCGTAGAGGGTGATGATGTGCAGCACGTTAAGGTGCTGGCGCTTGTACTCGTGGATGCGCTTCACCTGCACGTCGAACAGCGAGTCGGGGCTGACGACAACGCCCGTGCGGGCATGAATGTAGTTGGCCAGGTCTTGCTTGACGTCGCGCTTGATCTGCCGCCAGCGCTGGCGAAAGCCGGGGTCGGCGGCGGCGCCCTCGATCTGGCGCAGCTGATCCATATCTTGCAGCCAGCAGTCGCCCACTTTTTCGGTGTAGAGGGCGGCCAGGCGGGGGTTGGCCAGAGCAAGCCAGCGGCGGGGGGTGACGCCGTTGGTGACATTGCAAATTTTGCCCGGAAACAGCTCGTGGAAGTCTTTGAGAATAGTCTGCTTGACTAGCTCGCTGTGCAGCGCCGCCACCCCATTGATGGCGTGGCTGCCCAGGCTGGCCAGGTTGGCCATGCGCACGTAGCGATCGCCTGACTCGTCAATCAGCGACAGGCTAGAGAGCTTGGCTGGGTCGTTGAGATACTGCACCCGCACCTGATCCATAAACCGCTGGTTGATCTCAAAAATAATCTCCAGGTGGCGGGGCAGCATGCCCCCAAAGAGAGATAAAGACCACCGCTCCAGGGCTTCGGGCAGCAGGGTGTGGTTGGTGTAGGCAAAGGTGTTTTGGGTAATTTTCCAGGCCACTTCCCACTCAATGCCGTGCTCGTCGATTAGCAGGCGCATCAGTTCGGCGACGCCCACGGCGGGGTGGGTGTCGTTGAGCTGGGCGGCAAACTTTTCGTGGAAGCTGTCGAGCGAGCGGCCCGAGTGCAGGTGAATGCGAACCATGTCTTGCAGGGCGCAGGAAACGAAGAAAAACTGCTGTTCTAGACGCAGCTGCTTGCCTTCGATCTGCTCGTCGTTGGGGTACAGCACCTTAGAAATATTCTCAGAGGTGACTTTGCTGCCCACCGCGCCGTAGTAGTCGCCCACGTTGAACGACTGAAAGTCGAAGGACTCCACCGCCTCGGCCTTCCACAACCGCAGGGTGTTGACGGTGTTGACCCGATAGCCCGGAATCGGCGTGTCGTAGGGAATGCCCTTCACCTGTTTGCCGGGTAACCAGCGCTTGCGGTAGCGGCCATCGGAGTCGGTATAGCCCTCGGTATAGCCACCAAAGCCCACGGTAACGGCATCTTGAGGGTGGGCAATCTCCCAAGGGTTGCCGTATTGCAGCCACTTGTCGGTGATTTCGCACTGCCAGCCATCGCGAATCTGCTGGTCAAAGATGCCAAACTCGTAGCGAATGCCGTAGCCAATCGCCGGGATTTGCAGGCTAGAGAGCGACTCCATATAGCAGGCGGCGAGGCGACCGAGACCGCCGTTGCCCAGGCCAGGTTCTTCTTCCTGGGCGATCAGATCGAAAAAGTTGAGGCCCGATTCTTTTACGGCCTGCATCACCGGCTCGGTAATGCCCAAATTGAGCAGGTTGCGGCCCAGGTGCGGCCCCAGTAAAAACTCTGCCGACAGGTAGGTCACCAGCCGCACCTCTTTTCTCAGATAGTTGCGGCTGGAGTTGAGCCAGCGCTGCATCATGCGATCGCGCACTGTGTAGGCCAGGGCCAGGTAAAAGTCGTTTTGGCTGGCCACCTCGGGCCACTTACCCTGGATGTAGAACAGATTGTCGGCCAGAGCGCGGCGCAGGGTCTCTACGCTCAGACCAGTGCGATCGTCTTCCACATCGACGGTGGGGCAATTGGGAGGGATAGTCATTGGAGGCTCCTGAACAGGGGCAGAACGTAGGGACGTCCTAATCTGCGATGTCTGTTTCTGTCACTGTAAAGGAGCCAGGTTATGAACGGGTTTAGGCTAGGAAAGGTTTAAGGTTCAACGGCGATGGGCGGGGCGGCTTTGCGGGGCCAAACCGGCGAGACCCAGACCTCCGAGGTTTTGAAAACCTCGGAGGTCTGGGTTTTATCCGTCAAGATCTCCGAGTTCTTGAAGAACTCGGAGATCTGAATTCCCTAGGTGATCACCGTGGGTTGGTCGCGCCCGGTCAGCGTCTTGATCTGAGCGATCTCGTCCGCCAGGGAAATTAAGTCCGCCAGAGCCGCTTGGGTGTCTTGGTTGTGCTGGGCCGGGTCGGCCTCATAGCGCTCCACGTACAGCCGCAGGGTAGCCCCCGATGTCCCCGTGCCCGACAGGCGGTAGACGATGCGCGAACCGTCGGTAAAGCCAATGCGGACGCCCTGCTTTTTGGCCACGCTGCCGTCCACCGGGTCGGTGTAGGCAAAGTCGTCGGCGTAGTCTACCGTGTAGGGGCCAAAGGTCTGGCCGGGCATGGTGCTCAACGCCCCGCGCAGGTTGTCGATTAGGGTGTTGGCGCGATCGCTCTCCACCGCTTCATAGTCGTGGCGCGAGTAGTAGTTGCGCCCATAGGTGCTCCAGTGCGCTTTGACAATCTCCTCCACCGACTGGCCCTTGACGGCGAGAATATTCAGCCAAAACAGCACCGCCCACAGCCCGTCTTTTTCGCGGATGTGGTTAGAGCCAGTACCAAAGCTCTCTTCGCCGCAGAGGGTGGCCTTGCCCGCATCCAGCAGGTTGCCGAAGAACTTCCAGCCGGTGGGGGTCTCAAAGCAGTCGATGCCGAGCTTTTCGGCCACGCGGTCGGGGGCCTGGCTGGTGGGCATCGAGCGGGCAATGCCGGCCAAGCCGTCGCGGTAGCCGGGGACCAGGGTGGCGTTGGCGGCCAGCACCGCCAGGCTGTCGCTGGGGGTGACAAAGAAGTTGTTGCCGAGCACCATGTTGCGATCGCCATCCCCATCCGACGCCGCCCCAAAGTCGGGGGCGTTGTCACCAAACATGATCTCCACCAGGTCGTGGGCGTAGACCAGGTTGGGGTCGGGGTGGCCGCCGCCAAAGTCTTCCAGGGGTTCGCCATTGACCACCGTGCCCGCCGGGGCGCTGAGCCTGCCCTCAAACAAAGCCTGAGCGTAGGGGCCAGTCACCGCGTGCAGCGAATCCATGCAAAAGCGGAAGTCGCCCGAGAGCAGCTGCTGAATCTGGTCAAAGTCAAACAGGGTCTCCATCAGTGCCCCGTAGTCACTCACCGAGTCGATCACCTCGACGGTGGTGGTGCCCAGGCTGTGGGTGGCCACCCGGTCTAGGTCAATATCCGCCGCGTCAAGAATTTTGTACTCGGTGAGTGCCTGGCTGTGCTGGTAGATAGCGTCGGTGACACCTTCGGGGGCGGGGCCACCGTTGCCGATGTTGTACTTAATGCCAAAGTCTTCGTCGGGGCCGCCGGGGTTGTGGCTGGCCGAGAGAATGATGCCGCCAAAGGCCTGGTGCTTGCGAATCACGCAGGAGGCCGCCGGGGTCGAGAGAATGCCCCCCTGCCCCACCAGCACCCGACCAAAGCCATTGGCCGCCGCCATTTTGAGAATAATCTGAATCGCCTCGCGGTTGTAGTAGCGACCGTCGCCGCCCACAACCAGGGTCTGATCTTGGTAGCCCTCTAGGCTGTCAAAGGTGGCCTGAATAAAATTTTGCAGATAGTTTGGCTGCTGAAATACCTTAACTTTTTTTCTCAGGCCCGAGGTGCCGGGCTTTTGGTCGCCATAGGGCTGGGTGGAAATAGTTTGAATAGTCATAGGCTCAAAATTGGCTCCGGTCAACCAGGTGCAACCCCAGGATAAATCCCCGGCTAACCCAGCAGGATAAATCCCTCTCTAACTTAGGGGGTAAATCGTAAGGCTTGGTTAAGGGCAACCGACATCAGGAATTGGGCGTTCTGCAGGTGTAGCCGTTCTAAGCCCCCAAATTTCTTGCCGCTATGACTAACCAACTGCTGACTTCAACGCAGTCGCGCCCTAGCATTGGCCACGCCGATCTACCGGCGATCGCAACCTTTTACAAAATCTGCGAACAAGTTGACCAGCTCGACAACACCCCTACCCTGGCCGACTTGCAGCGCCGCCTCGACCACCCGCCCCCCGGCGGCACCCACCACCGCCAGCTGTGGGGAACCCCCACCGGCGAGCTAGTGGGCCTGGTTTCCCTATGGCTAGACGACCCCACCGATGTACCTACCGAGGCTTTAGAAGGCTGGGTAAATGTCTTTGTCCGCCCCGACTGGCGCGGCCAGCATTTAGAAGCCGAGCTGCTGAGCTGGGCCGAGCAGCATGTTCGAGAGCAGGCTAAAGCAGCCCAGCGCCCCGCCCAACTCTGCGCCGGGGCCAGAGCCGATGCGCCATACTACCGGGCCATCTATGAGACACCGGGCTACGAGATGATTCGCCAGTTTCACACCATGGCGCGATCGCTGGCCGATCCCATCCCCCAGCCCCAGTTCCCGCCGGGCTTTACCTCGCGCCCCACCAACGCCGACGAGGCCGCCGCCTGGGTGGAGATGTTTAACGAGAGCTTTGTCGATCACTGGCACTTTACGCCGATGACCCTGGCCCGTCGACAGTTTCGCCTCACCTACCCCACCTACCAGCCCGAGCTAGACTGGGTCGCCGTCGCCCCCAATGGCACCCTGGCCGGGTTCTGCGGCGGTGGCATTGACCACGACGAGAACACCCTGAAAAATCGCAGCGAAGGGTGGATCAACATTCTGGGCACCCGCCGGGGCTACCGTCGTCGAGGCCTGGCGCGGGCGATGCTGCTCCAGGGGCTGCGTCAGCTGCGGGCAGCGGGCATGACAACGGCCCTGCTCGGGGTCGATAGCCAAAACCCCAACCAAGCCATGGGGCTGTACGAATCGGTGGGGTTCACCGTCAAAGAAACCCACCTCACCTACCAAAAGTCCCTCAGCTGAGCAACCGGGTTTCTGCGCCAAACTCTGACCACAACCGGAGAGCAAAGCGAGAAACCCGGTTTCTGCCATGGGAATTTACCGCTTTGATACGGCCTTTGATGCGGTCACGTACCAGCGCCAGGGCAGGTCGGCCCCCTGGGTGAGGCCAATGCGGGTGGTTTGGGTGACGGCGAGTTCCCCCGCCTCAACCCGCTGCTGCCAGGAGGTATCTCGGTGCTCTAGCCAAAGACCACTGGCGGAAGTTAGGGGTAGGTCAGTGAGGGTGCGATTGATATCCAGCAGCAGGCACAGCTTGCCGGGGCCAGCGCCCCAGCGGGCTGGTTTCTCAACCCGGTAGCCCGCCAGCCAGGGGGGCACGGTGTCGAGTTCGACCGCGCGGATCAGCACAGCGCTGGGGGTGCGATCGCAGTCTGTCACCACATTAAAACAGTGGTAAATGCCGTAGATCAAATACACGTAGCTGAACCCTGGCGGGCCAAACATCACCCGATTGCGCGGAGTTTCGCGGCGGTAGGCGTGGCAGGCGGGGTCGCCCACGGTATAGGCCTCAGTTTCGACAATGGTGGCGCTGAGCTGGCGGCCATCGGCCCAGCGGCGCACCAGGCGGCAGCCCAGCAGGTCAGGGGCCACCACCAACGACGATCGCCCCAGCCAGGTCGGAGCGATCGCCGCAGGCGAATTACAAAGCTTTATACCGTCCTCCGGGGCAGGCTTGCTAAGATGACTCACAACCAAAGCTCCAAAGACATAACGTTTTTATCATCCCTACCAGCGCCCCTATGGATATCAAACTTGTACTGGCTGTGCTCACCGGCTTTTTTGTCGTCGCCACCCTATTCTTTGGCACCAAAAACGGCTTCTACGACAGCGACGACTACCATGGCAACGGCTCGGCCCACTAGACTAGCGTCGCTCGCTACTCCCGTTAATCGGCCCCAGTAATCGGCCCAGTGCGCCGCCGCTACCCCAAGTCCAGCTCGGGATCTGTAGTCTTTCAACCGGCAGAGCTCCGCGTCTGGCTTGGATGAGGTTTAGTTCGCCATCCCGTGAGTAATTTAGCCTGCTTTCCGTTTGGTGTGGGTCACGGCCAAGAAGGGCTGTGCCTAGAGCTGTGCATGGGGCCACGACGAATTGTGCTCGACTGCGGTCTGCGCGATCTGACGGCGCTAGAGCAGGCCCGCGCCTCTGGCCTAGAGACACCTTCTGATGCAGTTCTCGAACGCTCCGCCAACCGCATTGCCACCGCCGACCTGCTGTTTTGCAGCCACGCCCACAGCGACCATGCCCGCGGAGTGTGGGCCTTTAGCCAGGCCTTTCCCCAGGTGCCGATCTACGGCAGCGAGGTCACGGCCCGGCTACTGCCCCTCAACTGGCCGGGGGCTGCGGTGCCGCCCCACCTGTGCCATGCTCTTCCCTGGCAAATTCCCATTAGCCTGGCCGACGACTTGACCGTCCAGCTATGGCCAGCGGGGCACCTGCCGGGGGCGGCCTGCGCGCTGTTTACCTACCATGGCCCACAGCGGGCCTACACCGTGTTTTTCACGGGCGACTTTTTTATGTCGAACTCGCGGCTGGTCGATGGCCTACCCCTAGAGGCGTTGCGCGGCCTCAAGCCCGACGTATTAATTATTGAAGGCAGCGCCGGGTCTGCCCGCCACCCCCACCGCCGCCAGCAGGAAAACCAGCTGGCCAGCACCCTCCACAGCCTGGTGCAGCAGGGGCGATCAGTGCTGCTGCCCACGCCGACCCTGGGCATTGGCCAAGAGCTGGTCATGCTGTTGCGCAGCCACTACCAGTTCACTGGCCAAGATATCACCGTCTGGGTCGATGAAACCGTGGCGGCGGGCTGTGACCTGTATCTAGAGCTGCTGTCTGACTTTCCCAGCAGCGTGCAAAACTTTGCCCGCCACCAGCCCCTGTTTTGGGACGATCGCATCTTGCCCCGAGTTCGCCGCCTCGGCCCCGACGGCCACCCCGAGGGCGATCGCCCCTGCATTCTGATTGCCCACCGCGAGGCCGACCTCAGCGCCCACTGCTGCGCCTCACCCCAGCCCTGGACAGTGCTGCTGCCCGACTCCTTTGCCACCGCCATCACCGATACGGTGCTGGGGGCCACCGGCGGCGACCCTAGCCCCACCCTGAGCTGGCTGCAAACCCTGGCCCCCGAGCTAGAGTCAGAACAGGTGCAGATCGACACCTACCAGCTCACCACCCACAGCGATCGCGTCGGCACCACCCAGCTGATCCACAACCTCAGGCCCCAGCACGTGGCCTTTGTCCACGGCAAGCCCAGCCATCTGGCCGACCTAGCCGGGCTAGAAGAGCTGCAAAGCCGCTACCAGCTGCACCTGCCCTCTGCGGGCAACCGCGTCGAGTTTCCCATCGGCGATCGCTTTCTTCAGCCCGCCGCCCCAGAGCTAGTCGTCGAGGGCGAAATCACCCAGGTTGACGACAGCGTGCTGCTGCTGCTGCCCGAAGCCCTAACCACCGACCCCCGCTGGCAGGCCCTAGCCGACACCGGCCTGGTGCAGGCCCGCTGGCAGGGCAGTGAGCTAGTCATCAAAGGGCTCAACCAGCGCGACCTGCTGCGCGCCGCCCCGCCCAGCGATGTGCCCTGGCAACTGCCCAGCTGTCAAACCTGCCGCCACCTGCGAGAAGATCGCTGCCGCAACGCCGATTCGCCCCTCTACGGTCTGCAAGTCAGCCCCGACGGTGTCTGCCCCGCATTTGAGGCCCGCCCGGTGCGGCCAGAGCAGGATGGTGAGGCGACGGCGTAGGAGTGGGTGGGTAGGTGGGTAGGTGAGTAGGTGGGCAAGCGCTCATCCACCCATCCACCCATCCACTCACCCACTCACCCACTCCCACTCCCATGCTCACCCACTGCCTCCGCCTCACCCCTGGCCAAGATCTCAGGCTAGAACTCCAGACCTTCGCCCAGACCCAAGCGTTAGAAGCGGGCATCATCCTCACCGCGCTGGGCAGCTTTACCCAGGCATCGCTACGGTTTGCGGCGGCGGCAGATGCCACGGTGATCGAGGGGCCGCTGGAGCTAATTTCCCTTAGCGGTACGCTGTCGCACCATGGCATGCATTTGCACGGGGCGATCGCCGATGCCCAGGGCCGGGTCTACGGCGGCCACATCATGCCGGGATGCATCATTCGCACGACGGCGGAGATTGCGATCGCCAACCTGCCCAACGTAAGCCTCCGTCGCCAGAGCGACCCCCAAACCGGCTACCTAGAATTAGTGGTTGAGCACCTTTAGCCTCAGCCTTTGATCGCGATTGGGCCGGACTGGGTATACCCAAGCGATGCAGGCGATTAAATCGCAGGCTCCAGTAAACCCTCCAGATCCTCCACGTTAGAACAGGTGATCAGCTTGTCTCTGATATCGCCATGGCTAAAGTACTGAGCCACAGAAGCAAGCTGGGCTAAGTGGTCTTGGGTCGTGCCCTGGGCCGGCGTGAGCAACAACACCACTACATAGATCGGCTGATCACCGCGCTGGATACCCCGGCAATGCACGCTCAGGCAAAGGCGGGTGTGCTTGAGCTTTGGCACCCGCGCGTGGGAAATAATCACCCCCGGCAGCACTTCGCTGGCGTAGCCCACGTCATCAAAGGCCAACGCCTTGAGCACGTTGCGGTGGCGAGGGTCGTCGCGATCAATCACGGTACTGAGCAGGGCATCGACGGTTGCTTCGTAGGAGGTAGTGGTGAGGTTGAGCAGCACC
>DAIPYU010000131.1:0-12792 GCA_036782635.1 Nodosilinea sp. CTOTU7353 | reverse complement strand
TGGGGGGCGCGTATTTTTGCCGCGGGCTACAGGCAGCAATATGTCCCTGCAGTTCGAGTGCGCCATCCGGCTCGTCACAGTTGGCAGGAAATAACCCAAAAGAACGCCCGAGTATCCGGTGGCGTATACGATCGGTTCATGCCCGATAAGGGGTCATGGTGGCAGCGTCAGAAAGCGCTGCTGCGTCTGGTGTGGGATGACTTTTTTTATGATGGGGCTGTTTTTTCTACTATTCTCCGACATCGGGGGTTGGCCCAGCCGGGGCAAAAGGTGAGGCTGGTGCTGGTGGTTGGTTGGCTGCGGTGCCTCAGCGCCATCGAGAAAATCCGCCTGCATTTTGGCGGCGTCTCTCAGCGCTTTTAGCCAATGGCTCTGGGGTCGCTGGCTAAAAGCATCCTGGTTGCTCCTTGCCTCTGTCTGTGTTTGATGTGGATTCCTTGCCCCTTGACCCCAGCAATCTATGAGCCTGAAACAAAAAGCAGTTAAAGGAGTCGTTTGGACGGCAGCCCAGAACTGGGGCACCCAGGCGGTGTCGCTAGTGATTTTCTTTGTGCTGGCGCGGCTGCTGGGGCCGGCGGACTTTGGCCTAGTGGCGCTGGCCAACGTGTTTTTGGCCTTCATGCAGATCTTTCTAGCGGAGGGGTTTGCCAAGGCCCTAATCCAGCGGCAGCAGATCACCCAGACCCACCTGGATACGGTGTTTTGGCTCAACTTTGGGGTGAGCATTTTGCTCTGCGGTGCGACGCTGCTGGGGGCTCCCTGGATTGCGGGCCTGTTTGAGTCGCCGGAGCTAGCACCGGTGCTGCGATGGTTTTCGGTGCTGTTTTTGATCACCTCCTTCAGCACGGTGCAGCAGGCGGTGCTGGAGCGCGAGTTTGAGTTTCGGGCGATGGCGATTCGATCGCTGATTGCCATCTGCCTCAGCGGCCTGGTGGGCGTGGGTATGGCCTTGGCGGGGCTGGGGGTATGGAGCCTGGTGGGACAGCAGCTCACCTACGAACTGGTGGCGGCGATCGTGCTGTGGCGGCTGAGCGATTGGCGACCGGGGCTGGCGGTGGGGCTCAAGCCCCTGCGGGAGCTGTGGAACTTTGGGGCGATGACCTTTGGCTTCAACGCCATCACCTTTGTGCACACCCGCGCCGACGACCTGCTGATTGGCTACTTTTTAGACGCTACAGCCCTGGGCTACTACAGCCTGGCTTACCGCATTTTGACTATCATGACCTACCTGCTGGTCAACACCAGTAACCAAGTAGCGCTGCCCACATTTTCGCGCTTGCAGGACGATCTCGAGCAGTTTCGCCGGGCCTACTACCGGGTGGTGCAGCTGACTAGCCTGGTGGCCTTCCCCACGTTTGTGGGGGTGGCGCTGCTGGCAGAGCCGCTGATTTTGGTGATTTTTGGTGACCAGTGGTTGCCCACGGTGCCGGTGTTACAACTGCTGTCGCTGGCGGGCATTATTCGTTCGATTACGTTCTTTAAGAGTTCGGTGCTGCTAGCGCTCGACAAGCCCCACTGGCGTCTCGCCTACGGAGCCTTCGACATGGTGTTGAATGTGGTGGCCTTTGCGATCGCCGTGCGCTGGGGCATTGTCGCAGTGGCCTTTGCCTACTTCATGCGGGCCTATTTGGTCTTTCCCATTGGCCAGTGGCTGGTGGCCCGATTGATCCATCTGCCGTGGCTCACCTACCTGCGCCAGTTTGTGGCCCCGGTGCTGAGCACGGTAGCGATGACCGCCGCCATTTTGGCCCTACAAAGCCTGCTGGGCGACAGCCTGCCACCCCTGGCGCTAATTGTCGTCAGTACAATCGCCGGGGCGGCGGTCTACAGTCTGTCGATTGTGGTGTTTGCCCCTGACCTCTACCAAGAGCTACGGCGGCTGGCGCGACTGGCCCTGGGAAGTGCTTAACTCGCCCGGTGGAGTGCTGTTCAATGTGTTTGCTGCGGTCTGGAGCCTAAACTCCAGTTATTCAAGGCCGTGGCTTTTGCCCACCACCCAGCTGCGGCGAAAGAAGCGAGCCAGGCTAGTTTCGCTCAGCGTTAGACAGATCGGTCTGCCATGGGGGCAGGTGCGGGGGTTGCGGGTCTGCTGCCAGTCGTCGAGCAGAGTTTGCAGAGTGGCGAGATCGAGCGGAGTGCCGTTGCGGATGGCGGTGCGACAGGCGATCGCCACCTGGGCCGTATCTAGATTGCCGCCGAGGCTGAGTTCGAGCAGAGCCTCGGGCAGGTCAGGGCGATCGCCCAACGGCTCCGGCGCGGCGCGAATTGCCCAGCGATTTGGCCCAAACTCTTCGGCCCCTAAGCCCAGCCGTTGCAGTTGCTCAAGTTGCTTGTCAGTCAGCCCCTCTAGCACGACGGGAGTGGGTAAGGGCACCAGTCGCCACTGGGCTTGCAGCCGCTCATAGAGCACCCGCTCGTGGGCGATATGCTGCTCGATCAGGCACAGACCGTCGGGGTGCTCAGCCAAAATGTAGCGGTTGTGGATCTGGGCGATCGCCCTTAACCCACCCACCCGCTCTCGGTAGGGCAGCTGATCTGACAAATCGGTAACCCCGTAGGCTCCGCTGGGTTCTGCCGTCTGGAGCATTTGGGTAACGCGCTGCTGCTGGCTGGCGTCGGACCGAGCGGCGGCGTGCTGCCCCAACAGCATCTCAATGTGGCTTTGGCAGAGCGCCGTCCACTGGTTGAGCTGGTGCAGGTACAGAGTACTTTTGTCCGAACGGCGGTTCCAGTCGATCGCACTGGGGGCGACGGTCAACTGCACAAAGGCTAGGGGGTAGCGGTGGCGAGGCAGAGTATAGCGAAAGGCATTCATAACGCTTTGCTCTAGCTCGGGCACCGTCACCAGCCGCCCGTTGACCGCCACTTTTACCCAGTCGGGTCGGGGGCGGTGGCAGCGATCGGGCAGGCCTATCAAGCCGTAGATGCCAGCCTGGAGGGCATTAAGAGACTTATCGTTGCCCGCAGCCCAGGAGACGGGCTGCCAACCTTCGTGCAAATCGCCTTCATTGACGGCCCGCACCAGCTGGGGCAATAGCCCTCGGGCGGTGGAACTAGGGGTGATGGTCAGCCAGGGGCGATCGCTCACCTGCACCACCCAGGTCACCGTGGGATGGGCCAGAGCGCAATGGTAAATCACCCGCTGCACCTGGCTCAGCTGGCGAGGCAGCGTTGGCAGTCGCTCCCGGCGAGCAGGCCAGTCTTTAAACAGATCAGTCACTGTCACCACGGTACCCTGAGCCAGTGCCACCGGGGTGGAGGCTAGGGGCTCGCCGGTCGCCGAATAGGTGACGCGCCAGCCCGACTCGGCTCCGGGGGGGCGGCTGCAAATCTCCAGCTGGGCCACCTGGGCCAGGCTGTGCAGCGCCTCGCCGCGAAAGCCCAGGCTGGTGACCCGCCACAGGTCAGCCTGGGTGCGAATTTTGCTGGTGCTGTGGGGAACCGCAGCTTGCAGTAGGTTATCTAGCGCCATCGCCGTGCCGTTGTCGGCCACCTGCACCCGGCCCTGGTCGGGCCAGAGGGCCAGGGTAATGTGGGTTGCCTGGGCATCGAGGGCGTTCTCAATCAGCTCGCGCACCGCCGCCGCCAGCGAGTCAATCACCTCTCCGGCGGCAATGCTGTGAATCACGTCTCCAGGCAGCGGTTGAATGCGGCTAGAAACAGAATTAGAAACGCTGTCGACGGTGATGGGGCAAAGCTCCAGGTGCAACTGACTCTATGCTACTGCGCGGCTATGGCACTGGAACAAAGGATCTAGCAGCGACTACGGGCCTTGAGACTCAGCCCTAAGCCACCACAAAACCAAGGATATGAATTAATTCTTTCAATTGATATGAATGGGCTAAGGGCAACTTTGTCTACTAATTTCAATAAAAGTTTGCGCGACCTATTAAGGTTTGTTACATTGCAGAGGAATGCCTTCTTCAAGGATCCTCCTCATCATGAATCGCTTTTTTGGCCTGCTGCCCAAGCCTTCGCCGCTGCGGTCCGAGTCTCGTGTATACGACCTCAAGGAACGCCTGGACTGGGGCGAGCCAGCGCTAACTATTATTGACGTGCGCGATCGCACCGACTTCAACGAGAGCCACATCACCGGCGCTATTTCTATGCCCGTAGACTCGCTGCTGACGACGGCGACCAGCTGTTTTGAACTCATCCGCGACCTCTATATCTACAGCAACACCGATGAAGAATCCGCCGCTGTAGCTGAACAGCTGCGGAAGGCTGGCTTTTTGCGCGTTGCCATTGTGCGCGGCGGTGTTGCCGCCTGGAAGGCCGCAGGTTTTCCGGTGGAGATGGTTACAGGGTCGGTTGTCTAGTGCTCTGTCAGGCTTTAATAGTAGGTGGGGCAGAGCGCTAGCGGCACTCGGTTAACGGCTGCTGGGCTACGCTTTATTGCACCCAGTCTGCAAATCCTAGTGGTCGAGGCAATGGGCATGGTTACGGGGCAAGCGAGAGTAATCCAGTCGCGCGGCAGCAGCCCCCTGACGTCAAACGCATTTAACCTTCATCGGGTGGTGACCTATAGCCGTGCCTACACGCTGGTGCCCACCTACGAATGCTTTAACCGTTGTACCTACTGTAACTTTCGCACCGACCCAGGCCAATCACCTTGGATGCGCTTGGACGACATTGCTCGGCAATTGCCCCTGCTGCAACATCAAGGGGTCTGTGAAGTGCTAGTTCTCAGTGGCGAAGTGGCACCCCACAGCCCCCGTCGATCTGACTGGCTGCGCCATATTTATAACATTTGCGACCTGGCCCTAGGGGTTGGGCTACTGCCCCACACCAATGCTGGCCCCCTCAGCCGCGATGAGATGGCCCAGCTTCAGCAGGTGAATGTCTCCATGGGCCTAATGGTAGAACAGGTGACGCCCCGGCTGTTGGAGACGGTTCACCGCCATGCCCCTAGCAAGCGACCAGAGATCCGTCTACAGCAGCTGGAGTGGGCCGGAGAACTGGGAATTCCGTTTACCACCGGCCTGCTGCTGGGCCTGGGGGAAAGTGAAGCCGACTGGGTAGATTCACTGCGGGCGATCGCTAGCCTCCACACCCGCTATGGCCACATTCAAGAGGTCATTTTGCAACCCCACAGCCCTGGCCAACAGCAGATTCAGCGCGGTACTGCGCTGGATGAGACCGCTCTGGTGAAGGCGGTGCAGATAGCGAAAGCCTGCCTACCCACAAACATTGCCATTCAGATTCCGCCGAACCTGGTCAGTCGGGAGGGGCTGCTGACCTGTCTGGATACAGGGGCGACGGATCTGGGGGGCATTAGCCCAGTGGACGAGGTCAACCCTGACTATGGCCACCCCACGCCCGAGTCGCTCAGGGCGGCGATCACCCCCGCAGGCTGGCAGCTTCGGCCCCGCCTGCCCATCTACCCCCAATACGACACCTGGCTTCCTGAGCCATTGCGGCACCGGGTCAAAACCTGGCGCAATTCACTCAGCGATCAGTCAACGGTTTAGAACAAGCACCCCCCACCCATCCACCCCCGACTCACCCACCCTCTACCCCCCACAGGGTAAAATCCTCACAATCTGACTGAGGTTTCCCCATGGCTGATCCCCAAACCTGTCCGGTATGTGGTGTCAAAATTTTGGTGGGCATTGTTGGGGGAGATCGCGTGCTCTTCTCAGCGGGGCCACCGGGTACCCGCGCCCGGCTCTACGCGCGGGTCTGTCGCTACGTCGACAAAGCTGGCTGCATCAACAAAGACGGCGATAGCCAGACCGCCAGCCCCAACGACTATTACAAGCCTGACCTGCCTAAGTGAGGCCAATTTGAGACCGGCAACGTTGACGGCACTCTCCTCAGCCCCAGCCTCTTGGTCAAGCAGGGTTGGGAAGATCTTTTTCTAAATGACACTCAACCATTGTCAGTTTCGGCTACAGCAGGCTGAATGCTGCGCCCCTGCCACAGCCGATAGCCGCCGTAGCCCACTGCCGCCAGCACTACCCAGTAGGGGCCAAAGGCCAGCAGCCATAGACCCAGTTTCAACCCGCTGACGGTAAACGCCTTCACCGATTGGGTAGCGGCTGCCCAGGTATTGCCCAGGGTTTCGCCCACAGGTCGCAGCGGGGGCACCTGGGTCACAGGGCTTTGCAGGGTGAGGGCAATTTGAGCATAGGCCACCTGACGCCTGAGGTTTTGCTGCTGGGCCGCCATGCGTTCAATGGTCTCGCGCACGGTGCTGAGTTCCCGCGCTACCTCCAGCACGTGGGAGATCTCGCCCGAACGCTCCATAATTTGTAGCAGGGCGGTTTCAGACTGACGCAGGTTCTTGAGTCGCGCGTCGAGGTCAACCAGTTGGCTAGACACATCTTCCGCGGTAAGCGACTGCTGCTGCACTGTCCCCAGAGACCGCAGGTAAGTCAAAACGTTGTCTAGCTCGGCCTGGGGCACCCGCAGCATCAGCGACACCTGCTGGGTATGGCCCTCGGGCGATCGCCGATCTTGCAGACTGAGTAGATCCCCCTGGGACTGTTGAAGCATGGTTTGCACCTGGGTGATCGCCCCCTCTACGTCGGTCAGCACCAGCGTCAGACTGGCCTGTTTGACCAGCTGAGGCGTAGGCTGACCAATGTCGTTGCCAGGCGGCTCAATGAGGCCACTCCGTTTAGTCATATCAGCCGCACCCGGCTCTGCCGCTGCGGTGATCGCCTGGGGTTCAGTCGTAGGCGCAGCACTGCCCATCGACATATCAGCCTCGGTAGAGATGGCCTCTTGTCTGAGCACAATTTCTTGCACCTCGGCACAGCCACCAATCAGGGCGGCTCCTAGGGCGAGGGCAATGAACAGCGGGCGGCGATCGCCCTGGCGGGAGAATGTAGAACGGGTCATTGGGTACCTAGCCGAACTCAGATGGCTTTACTATGGCTTGAGCCCAGCAGGCCAAGGCAGACGTTACCAATACTGAAACCGGGATGGATATGTCGAGCCACGCATTGCTCTGGCCCTGGGAACCCAAGCAGCTTTGGCCTAAAATTGGAGTTGACGTGTCTCAACTAATACTCCTCCCAGGATCTCACCGTGACTGGCCTCATGGACCGAGTTCGCGCCCCTGGAACCGATGTTTTTTTAGTTGAGATACCTTTAGCATCGGAGCGCCCATGACGACTACCCCCGACCGAGAACCAACCCTGGCTGATGTCGTTCAGCAAATTGTCGCGCTCAGGGGCGATCTAGAGCAGAGCCGCCAAGAGCTAAATGACAAACTAGAGCAGAGCCGCCAAGAGCTAAAGTCGGAGGTAGAACGCTGGGATGAGCGGTTCTTTCAGTTTCAGCGCGATAATTTGACAACCGCGCGCACCATCATCATTACGGCGGGAAGTGTGGTAATTTTGTCGCCGGTGCTGCAGGCCTTTACCCCAGCAATTCAAACCGTGGTATCACGGCTGGCGGGGGTGGATGTCGCTCAGTAGGTCATCCAGTAGATCGCCCCGTAGCATCGCAAACAACGCTCAGGGATATTAGATTGCTCTCCGTGCCAGACTCTATCACCGTCACCATTAAGCTGTTTGCTATTTATCAAGAAGCCTATGGCACGCCCGAGGTGCAGTGGCAGTTTCCCGCAGGAGCGACGGTGGGTGGGGTGCGCGATCGCGCCCTGACCGACCACCCCCAACTCGAGCCCTGGCGCGATCGCACCCGCCTGGGACTCAACCTTCAGTTTGTTACCGAAGATACCCCGCTCCACGATGGCGACGAGGTGGTGCTGATTCCCCCGGTGAGCGGCGGCTAGGGCTAGTACAAGCGACCTAGGCCAAGATTCCTGCTTTGCATAGAAAATTTCAAGAAACGTTACATTGGCCGTATTCGATGAAGGGTGGGCGATCCCCATTTTTTTTGTTTTTAAAGGAATGCAGAAAGGCCCAAAAGGTGCTCTGCATTCCGGACATTTCCATACCCATAGCGTAGAGTTGATTGTGTTAGCGCTACATCTAGCGTTTGTGTTGGAGCGCCCGCTATGGACTGGTTTCCTCGCCGCCAGGCCGTTGTCTTAGCCCGCAGCAGCCCAGGCCGACTCGCCTACCTCGAAAAAACCGGCATCATTGTGCCCCAGCGGGTCGGGCAACCACCCCGTTTGGAGGTGCTCTATTCCTGGGAGCAAATTCTCGAAATTCGCGCCATCAGTCGCCTGCGACAGCATCTGTCATTTCAGACTATCCGCAAAATTCTACAGTACTTTGACAACCACGGCGGGGGCCGTACCCTGCGCGATAAACACCTGATCATCAACCGGCACGGAATCAGCTGGGTACGCTCTGGGGCTGCCGCACCGCAAATAATTCGTCTGGTCAGCCACGGGTGCAGCAGCCCCATGGGGCAGTTTGTGCTGACCCCGCTCGATGCCCTAGGCCTAGAATCTGCCAGCGCGGCGTCTCAATCCCAGGCCCCTAAGGTTGTAGATATCGAACAGTTCAGACAAAAGGTGAGGCCTCGATAGGCTGATCAGTGCGGCGCGCGATCGCAGCTCCCTTCTTTCGCGCATTGGGCCTCTGCCCTAGAACGAGCTTACGCTCGAAGCACATCGCCCGGCGAAAGCCCCTGGATAGAACCATCCAGGGGCTTTCGATCAGCTCAGCAGTTCACCGGTTTCTTGCAGCACATGCAGACGGTGGTAAATACCGCCGTGGGCCAGCAGTTGCTCGTGGTTGCCTACCTCAGCAATGCGGCCCTCCTCTAGCACCACAATCTGGTCGGCATCGCGCACGGTGCTGAGCCGGTGAGCGATGATCAGCGTTGTGCGCGTTCCCAAAATCGAGCCCATCGCCAGCTGAATCGAGCGCTCCGACTCGTAGTCAAGGCTAGAGGTGGCCTCGTCAAACACCAGCACGTCCGGGTTCACCAGCAGAGCGCGGGCAATGCCCAGGCGCTGCCGCTGCCCCCCCGAGAGGCGTACCCCCCGTTCTCCCACCACGGTGTAGTACCCCTTGGGTAACCGGTGAATGAACTCGTCCACCCGAGCGATGCGACAGGCTTCATTCACCTGCTCTAGGGAAGCGGCGGGGTTGCCGTACCGCAGATTGTCGAGCAGAGTGCCGTTAAACACATCCACCTCCTGGTGCACGATCGCCAGCCTGCGGCGGTAGCCCGTCACATCTAGCCGGCGAATGTCTTCGCCATCGATCAGAATGCGACCGCTGCTGGGGTCAAAATAGCGAAACAACAGCTTCACCAGGGTTGACTTGCCCGAGCCAGAGCGCCCTACCAGGGCCACTGTCTGGCAAGGCTCAATCAACAGGTCAACATTCTTTAATACTGGCTTTTCGGCATCGTAGCCAAAGCTCACCTGGTCAAAGTGCACCTTGCCGGTGAACTGGTAGGCGGGCAGGCTTTCGGGGGCATCGGTTAAATTCACCGCGTCGGTGCCCAGCGGCTCGGCCATAAACTCGTGGAACCGCAGCATTGAGGCATAGCGCCGGGCAAAAATCTCCGCCAGGTTGCTAATCGGCTCTAGCTCTGAGTAGGCCATGCTCGATACCGTCAGGGTGGTGATAAAGTGCCCCAGCGAGATCTGCCCCCGCAGGGTGGCCAGCAGCGTCAGCACCAAAATGCCAAACACACAGCCCTGAATGATGAAATCTTGCCAGGTGGTGAGAATGACATAGCCCCGGTGGATGATGCGATCAACCATGGTGAACTCGCGCTCTAGGCGCTGGCTCTGCCGCCGTAGCTCCTGGGCTTCGGTGGCAAAGGCCTTCACCGTCTTGATGTTAGTGACAATCTCCGAGGTGCGGCTCTCGGTATTTTCGATATAGCTGTCGAGCACCTGCTCTTTTTTGTTCAGCCGAATCAGGTCTTTAAGGCTAAAGCCCAAAATCACCACGAACGACACCAAAAACACCAGGGCGATGCGCCAGTCAATCCAGGCAATCAGCACCACAATGCCGACAATGCGAATCAGCTTAGGAATCAGCTGGCCCGCAATTTCGGGGTAGGTCCAGGTGTGGTTTGACAGCCCTCGCGCCACCCGCCCGGCGATGCGGCCGGGGTTGTTTTCATCGTAGAAGCCCAGGGGCAGGGTCAAGAGCTTGCCCACCACCGACCGAGAGTGGTCGCGCCGGGTACGCAGGGCAATATCCCAGTGAAACCAGTCGCCTAGCCAGGGCTGAATCGGGGCGCGTACTACGGTGGCCACAAAAATAATCGCCAGAAAGAAGGCGATCGCCAGCCCCGGCCCCGCCGGATAGCCCACCCCCGCCGCCAGGCGATCGACCAGCCCCTGACTCAGGGGGTCAACGGGCTGCTCAGAAATTACATTGAGAATCTGGCCAATGCAGTAGGGCACCGCCAGATCGACCAGTTGAAACATACTGCTAGCAGCAATGCTCAGCACCGCCGCCCGGCGATAGCGGCTGTAGTAGCGAATCACGTTTTGAAAGGTAGCCATGATAATGCTGCCCTGCGGTTAAAATGTTGTAGTATATATACTACAACATGAAGTTATCGATTCCGCAAGCGCAACCATTTGCACCTCATACCGAATCCGAATTCCATACCCCCGATTCCTAAAAGGCCAACCTGTAGGGCGTTGGCGTAGCCTGGCCGGAGGCCTTACCGCTGTTCGCCCAGGGGTATCGGGGGTAGCCAAGCAGGATTTGGTCTCAGGAGCTACCATCCTTCGGCATCTGGTGAGTAAGTAGCCCACCCCTGTTAAGGCGAGCGTTTCCCAATGCGGTAAGTTTGGGCGAGCTCCTTAGTTCCGAGGCTATCTTTGATCTGTCAATATTTTCCCTCCCTGTCGTCAGAGGGAAAAATTACCTCGGCTTAGCCTCCAAGCTTAAACCTCAGGCAAGGTAATTAAATAGGCTGGCCATCAGTGCCAAAGCCGTCAACACTAGGCCGGCCCCGATGATGTTGGTCTGTAGCGCTGTTAATCGATAAGCTGGCCGCAACCAAAAGCTCAAAACCCGACTTACTCTGGGCATCACCACCCAGGTCAAAATTGACGACGTGATTAAATTATTGATCACGAGCGACGTGGGCATGGGCCAGGTCTGCATAACGCCCAGCGCGCTAAACACCATGCCCTGAATCATAATGGTTGGGTAAAGACCCAGCACTACCGCTAGCACTTGCTTCCAGGGTGGTGGCCCGAGGCTGCTTTGCTCTGCTCCTCCCATGTGAGAGGAAAACCAGCCCTCTAGGCCGGTACTAAACGACTTGTAGCGGTAGGCCAAAAACGTATCGCGGCCCTGCTCAAAGATTTCTGCGCGATCGCTCGACTTGAGCCAGCGGTTTAGCTCTTCCGGAGTTCTAAAGTGAACAATGGAGTACCATTTCACCACCCCATCACCGCAGTCTAGGGGTGGACAGAGGTCAGTGCGGGTATGGCCTTCGTAACCCCTGGCGGCCCGTGTTAGGCGCTCATACCATTGACGAAATACAGCCTCGTGCCCCCTGGGCACAATGTACTCCATAACAAACGTAGAGTAGAAATAGTCGTCTGGGGAGGCTGGGGAATCCTGAGGGCTTTCGAGAGCGGCCATGGCGGTTTAGTAGTGAAAGAAAAACGACCGGGCCGCAAAGAAACCGCCAATCAGCAATACCCAAAGCAAATTTTGCTTAATCGTTTTCAGCTCGGCCAAAATTTGCTCTGCCTGAGCGCTCGTCATCGGCGATGAATCGGTGTTCTCAGCTAAAACACCGCCTTTTTTGGGCGGGGCCTCTGTATTGTCTGAGGCCGTAGGGATATTGTTGGGGTCCAGGTCAGCCATAGGTTACGTAGAGATAATCAACAAAACGTCTGAGCCAGCATTTCTTGAACAGCAAACTCCCTTGATGGGCGGATGATTGGCGAACTTATAGACGTAAGGGGTTTGCACAGGGGGTGATCGCTCCCCCAACCCCGAGACTTCCCCCATAGGGTACTATCCCCGGCCAGTCGCCTCAAGCTCAGGGTTAGCGCTGTTACCCCGGCTCACTCATCTAGCATTAGAATCCTTAAGATTCTGCGACAAACCACCCGTTGATTCTTAAAAGTACGTAACATTTAATTGTTAAAGAATACGTTTTTAAATCCCTTGGCACAGAACACCCTAGAAGAACAGGCTGAAGACCTCAGCCGTTTGCTACAGAAGGCAGCCCTAGTGGCAGTGATCTTAGTAGCTACTGTGGTGCTAAGCGTTGTGGCCGTGCGCTATTCCCAGGCATCAGACCCTTACATCCATGAGGTGCTGGCCTTAGAAGGTAACGGCAGCCGAGGCGAAGCTATCTTCAAAATGAATTGCGCCGTCTGCCATGGCTTAGAGGCCAGTGGAGAGGTTGGGCCAACGCTGGTAGGTATCTCTGATCACAAGAGTAAAGTGGGCCTGATCAAACAGGTGATCAGTGGCGCGACGCCTCCTATGCCTCAGTTTCAGCCCGAGCCACAGGATATGGCCGACCTGCTCAACTATCTAGAGCGGCTTTAGGGATAGAAAGCTGCGATCGCCGCGAGGGCCGAGGCATTGTTACAAACAATTATGAGAAGCTCTGAGCAAGTCTATTCCTCCAGAGCGGTCTCTCCCCACGGACAGCCAGCCTCCTCAGAACGGCATCAACGCACCTAACAGCAAGGCGTTGAGAATGTTCTAAAACAGCTTCATAGAGCGCCAGAAGGCCCGGAGTACATTAAACGCTGACGGAATATTTGTTTACAAAAATCCACACGTGCTGTAATGTAGTAACACACGGGTTGCGAATCTAAACGGTTTTCATACCTGTGTACCTTGATTGATAAATACCAAGGACTAATACATCATGACTACAACTCTACAGCGGCGCGAAAGCGCCAACCTGTGG
>DAIPYU010000130.1:10320-12831 GCA_036782635.1 Nodosilinea sp. CTOTU7353 | reverse complement strand
ACCGTCGCCAACCTGATGTGCCGCCACCAGCTCTCGGTTGACTACGAGGGCCACCTCTACGACTGCGACTTCAACCAAATGGAGGCGCTGCCCAGCAAATCGCCCAGCGGACAACCTCTCACCGTGGCCGATCTGCTGGCGGCCAACTCTTTAGATGTGGCCAAGCAGGTGCAGACCCGCGCCTACTGCTACGGCTGCACCGCTGGGGCCGGGTCGAGCTGCGGCGGGGCGCTCACCTAAGGCATCACGCCATCGGAAAATCTGCCGCCAAGGTGGAGCCCTCTAGCCCCAGGGCCGAGGCGTATTTTTGAATAAAGGCACGAATATAAAATGCCTCGGGCAGCTGCTTCAAATTGCCGGCCTCGATCGCCTTCAGGGTATAGGGCTGAATAAACGTCTGCTGATAGATATCGTTGAGATCGAGGGCCTTTTCTTCGCGGGTTTGACGCAGCTGATCGCCAATTTTTTGCAGGCTGGCCTGCTGGATAGCGGCAAAATCGGCCTGCGTCTGAAGCTTCTTAGCTAGGGTTTCATGGATGTAGTCGCGCCGTTCAGAAAAGCGGGCGGCGGCGGGCGCTGCCGCTACCTGAGGCCGGGTCGAAATCGTGTCGGGCTGAGGCTGGGCGGTGACTCGCTGCGGCCCCACGGCCGCCGATCTGGCCGTCGCTTCTTCTACGGTAGGCCCCCCGGTTTCGCTCTCTTGCAGGCGCTGGTCAAGGCGGTAGCGGTTGAGCAGCCCCAGGGCCACCAGGGTGGTGACAGGCAGCGTAGCCACCGCCACCTGCTGCGCCGCGATGGAGGCCGCCGCCGTCGCCCCGGCCCCCAAAATGACGGCGTACTCTGAGGCGGGAGTTAGCTTTGAGCCAGAGAAGTGAGGAGTCTTCATAGCACCTTTAATGGATCTTATGGTTTCCTCTTACGCTCTAGACTGCCTCCTGTCCGGAAGGGGCCATTAAAGTTCTTGTTAGGGGCCAGTCACAACGGCGAGCACCCTCAGAAGGATTGGAAATAGCGGAGATTTATCTTGTACCACCATGCTCAAGAGTTGGCCCCTGGGATTATACAGATGATGCTAGATTTCCTGGCTACGCGATCATCAGACACAATAGAGTCGTTACTCCAAAATCTCTGGAGGTGCCAGTATGCCTGTTATCGCTCCTGATTGTTTTCTCGTAGAGGAAAGTCCTGCTCACGCTGCATATGAACCAAGTCGTGTGCTCTGGATTAGCGAAGCAGGAGGGCTTAAGCAGTTCGGCGCGTTCATTGAAGTCCTGCAACCCGGCTCCCGTTCATCGATCAAGCATTGGCATAGCGCTGAAGATGAAATGGTCTATGTCCTCGAAGGTGAGATCACCCTAATAGAAGGAGACACGGAAACTGTACTATGTCCTGGCGACGCAGCAACGTTTCAAGCAGGAGTGCCGATAGGGCACTTTCTGGAGAATCGTAGCGCTGAGGCAACGCAATGCCTAGTAGTTGGTACTCGATCAGCAGTAGACACAATCACGTACCCTGACATCAATAGGGTTTGCCACCGTGACCGATCGCTGCCAGACGATATTTGGACTAACGGCGCGGGAGAACCTGCTCTAAGTCCTTACTAGCAATGTCTTTGCTGGCAATGAGTGCCTGATACTTTTTATTCGTGCTACCGAGGCCACACCCGCGAGACGGCGGCGGCGCGGCCTAGGTAGTGGGGGCGCAGGTGCTGCCAAACCGCCACAAACCACCGCCGCGCCGCCTGGCTCGACGGCCCCCGATAGCGGCAGAGCAATCCGGTTTGCAGGCGGGTAACGCCCATACCTCCCGGCTGATCGCTGGGCCAGAGCTGTCGCAGGGCGGCAATTTGATTGGGTTCAGGATGGTACCCGATCACGACAAAGCTACCCACTACCGGGTGCCCCCCCAGGCCGTTGGGGCTGTGCAGCGCCTGGCTGCCTCCGGTCAGGTGCTGACGGTCGAGCCACAGGGGCCGCCCCCCGGACTGATCGTCCTGCCAAGCTTCGAGGTGCGATCGCCACTGCCCCGACTCAAAGGTTTCGCCCCGGGCGCTGCGGCCAAAGCGGGTGATCTCCCAACCGGCCCAGATCGCCCCTGGGGCCAGGTTGACCCGCAGACTTTGCTGGTAATGGGCCTGGTTAAACACAATAGTTTCCTGGGGCATCCACTCCAGACAGGTCTCGGGGCCGAGGGTGAGGTCAATGCGCTGGGTGGAGGGCAAGCTGGCGTCGCTGCCGTAGACCTTGCTGGCGGCGGCGGTGGTGATCAGCACCTGGCTTTTCGGCTCGGCGTGAATGTCAATCTCTAGGCTGTCGCCCCCCACCAGCCCCCCGGCGGTATGCACCAGCACCGTGTGACACAGCGCATCACCTTCAGGATAGAGCGATCGCTGCACCCGTAGGGGCGCCCGGGTGTAGGTCTGGGTCGGTATGCAACGACCCGCCTCAACGCCATAGCTCAGCCGAGCAACCCCCTGCCAACCTGCCCGATCAGATAGTAATTGCACCATAG
>DAIPYU010000130.1:0-10220 GCA_036782635.1 Nodosilinea sp. CTOTU7353 | reverse complement strand
CTCAGCCGAGCAACCCCCTGCCAACCTGCCCGATCAGATAGTAATTGCACCATAGCTAGTACCGGCTGGCAAAAATAGAACAACCCCTTTTGGGGGCGGGTGTCAGGTGTTGGGTGTCAGGTGTCAGCAACGGTTGGTTGACTTATGGCGCAGAGTACTGGCTAGCGCAGGTAGCTCTCGGGCACCGAAAATTCCGAGCGCCCGGTTTGCACCCGCAGGTTTTGGCAGCGCAGCAGTTCTTTCACCGTCAGCACCCGCCGCCCTTCGAGGGCAGGCACCGCCTCAATGGCGCGAATCAACGCCTCGGCGGCACTGGCCTGGTCGTAGCCGCGCCGCAGGGCCACCTGTACCGCCTTATCGTCGGCGGCAATGTCGATTTGGGGGCCGGTCACTCCGCGCCAAATTTGCCACCCCGCCAGCGCCACTACCCCGCCAGCGGTCATCACCCCCACCGCATCGCCTTGGAGCAGCTCAACCACGCCCCCCGCCAGACCAGCCCCGGCTAGGGCCTGATACCAGTTGGGCTTGAGCAAGTTGGTCAGCGTCACCCAGCAGACGGTGCGTAAAAACAGCAGATCGCGCTCGGCCAGACTTAATTGCTGCCAAAGATCCAGGTTGATTGACACGGCGTGGGTCTGCTGCCAAGGGCGCGGAAACTCGGCCTTGATCACGTTGATCTGCCGTTCGTTGAGCATGAGCTTGGTCTTCATGCGGGCGGTGGCGGGCATCAGCTCCCGCAGGCGACCAATTTCTGCGTTGGGGTTAACCACGGCCATGTCCATGCCAAAAATCACCCCTAAGCCTACCATTTCTAATCGGCAGAATCGCTAGCCCAGCCCTAGCCAGCTCCAGAAGGTCTGGCCTGTGACCAGCTCTAACACCAGCAGGGCCACAAACCCCACCATGGCAAAGCGACCGTTGATGCGCTCGGCGTAGCGGTTCCAGCCAAAGGCCGGAGCCGTTTCTAGAGCAGGTTCTGAAGGGGTTTTAGCTTCAGCGTTGGGTTGAGGGGTTGGAGTCATGGGTGATGGAGAAGGGGTTGTGTAGAACCAGTTGTGTAGAACCAGTTGTGTAGAACCGGTTGCGTAAAATGGGTGACGCCGGGGCATGCTATCCCAATTGCTTCCAGACTACAGGGTTATGAACGCCATCAGAGATGCAAAATCCTAAGGCCGAGGCAGCATCTATGGCGGTTCCATAATTTAATCAGGTTCACCCTGGCTCAGGTCTAGATCCCCCCAAGACCTGGCTGTATGAGGTTCACTCTGTACCCCCCTTACTAAGAGGGGCAAGAGGGATCATTGCGATCTACTTCACCCGAGTGAGGCCTTCTATAAAAAGGCACTTGAGAGAATTAAGATTTTTTCTTATCGCAGCAGCCTTTGATTTTGACCTGAATGCCATCCTTGAGGTAGTCCTTGATGGCGTCGGCAAATTTATCTTCTGCGGTCTTTTTGGGCACTTCCTTAAACAGTGGGCTACCGAATAGCTTCTCGTTGGTCCACACAATGAAGACCAGGATGAGAACGATGGCAAATTCCATAGTGGTTTTTGTAACTTAGTTTCAGGGACAGGATCTGGCGGGCTGCGGCATGAACGTTACAGGGGACTAGTACACACAACACCAGTTACAAAGCAGCAGCGGTTAATTCCGGATTCAATTTGCCCAAACTATAGAACAAGATCCTGAAACAGGGCGTTTGAAATCAATTGCTCAGCAATTCTGCCGATCGCGGCAGGCGCAGACAGAGGCGATCGGCAAAATCGCTGGCGGTAGCCAAGCTCTCTAGGGTGCCTCCCAGGTGGGGAACAATGCGGGCGGCCAGCTGCTGGCGAAACTCGGGCGACAGCGCCGGCACGACCGGCGCGGCGGCGGCGGCCGGGTTGGCCCCCAGGTGCAGGGCCACGGTATGGACATCGGGTTCGTCCACGGCGGTGAGGCTAATTTGGGGGCTACCCTGCACCAGGGCGGCTTCGATCAGCATGACCAGGGTTTGCTCTAGCCAGGCGGCGTCGGTGTTCACGACTAGGCCCTCGGCCACTGGCCCCAGGGCAAACCGGCAGTGGCGGTTGACGCACTGCATCTCGACCTGGCGCTGTACCCGGGTGAGCAGCGACTCTAGGGGGGTGGACCTGAGCTGGGGTTGAGCGGTGCCAATGTCGAGCTTAGAGAGGGTGATCAGCAGGTCCAGATATTTCAGCACCGTTTGAATGGTCTGGTTGGCCTGGGTGATAAACTCTCGCTCCTCGGCGGGGTTTTCGCACAGGTCTTCGAGAATTAGCTGGTGCAGGCTGATGATTTGGTTGATCGGCGCGCGCAGCTCGTGGGAAGCGGTGCCGAGAAAGGCGGCCTGGTGTTGGGCCTGGTGGAGCAGGCGATCATAGGCCAGTTGGAGGGTGGGGAGGTCGGTGAAGGTGTTGCCGGGGGGGTGGTGCATGGGGGAGTGGGTGAGTAGGCGGGTGGATGGGTGGATGGGTAGGCAGGTAGGTGGGTAGGTGGGTGAATGGGTAGGTGGGTGGTAGGGGCAGACCTATGTGTCTGCCTGATGGGGACGGGGGATGGGTGGTAAGGGCAGACCTATGTGTCTGCCCTGATGGGGACGTACGGGAAGGGGGTGTTTAGGGGAGGGTGATGGGGCCGGGGCGGAGAATGTTCCAGCGGCTGTTTTGCCACTGGGCGACGGTGGATGGCTGACCTGAGCCCTGGGGTTGGTCGGCGGGGGGAATGGGGGTGTCTAGGATCTGGCAAATTTCTGCGGTGGCGGTGGGGGTGAGGGTGAAGGCCTGGGGGAAGCGGGTCTCAATGGCAGTCATGGTGGCTAGGGGTGGCTCGCCGGAGCGGTTGGCGCTGGTGGTGGCGAGGGGGCCGGCCTGGCTGAGCAGGTGCAGGGCCAGGGGGTGAGCGGGCAGTCGCAGGCCGACGGTGCCGGTGTTTTGGGGGTTGATGGCGGGGGGCAGGCGATCGCTGGCGGGCAGCACCAGGGTGAGGGCGCCGGGCCAGTGGCGATCGCCGATCGCCGTCCACTCGGCCCACTCGGCGGCGGTGCCAGCGATGTAGGGGCGCAGGTCGTCGAGGCTGGCCCCCATGAGAATCAGGGGTTTGTCGGCGGGGCGCTGCTTGGCGGCGTAGATGCGATCGCCGGCCTCGGGCCGGGCCGCTAGGGCCGGCACCGTATCGGTGGGAAAGCTCACCAACTCGCCGGCTGCCGCCGCCGCGACTAATTCTGAGAGAGAAACCTGAGGCATAGGTTGCACTATAGATCAAAAATCCCGAGCCCAAAGCCTAGGCTACCCCCTAGGGAATCTCCTGGGACAACACCGCCAAAACCCAGACCTATCCGGGCCATAGACCCGTACCCATGGCGGGTACAACCCCCCCCTAGGAATCGCGGATCCTCCGGCACAATGGTTATTGTTGCCCTCAAGATGACCCCCATGAACTCGACCCCCAACGACGACCACAGCGCCGCTGCCCTCAACGTCAGGGGCTGCGCCCTCTGTGAGCAGGCCCAGTTTGCTCAGGCGCTGGACACCTTTGACCAGGCGATCGCCATCGACGACCGCTACTGCACCCTCTGGAACAATCGCGCCAACGCCCTCTGCGGCCTCAACCGCCAGGCCGAGGCCCTGGCCGCCTACGACAGAGCCGTCGCCCTCGATGCCCAGTATCACCAGGCCTGGTTTAACCGAGGCAAGCTGCTGGCCGAGATCGGGGCCTACGGCAACGCGGTGGAGTCCTACGACCGGGCGATCGCCCTAGAGGCCGACCCCATCTACCTCCACGCCCGCGCCAATATTTGGGTTAAGAAACAGCTGTTCGCCACCGCCTAGTTCTGGCCTTAGACTGGTGGGGTGACCCTAAGCCGTTTTCTTTCAGGCCTATGCGCTCTCGCCGCCGCCGCTCCGCCGAATCTCAAATGCCCGAAGTCAACCTGATCCCCATGATGGATGTGTTGATGACGGTGCTGACCTTTTTCGTCATCATCTCCATGGGGCTGACCGGGCAGCAGCTGCTCAACGTACGCCTGCCCGAGTCGGTACCGGGCGACGGCGCGGTAGAAGAACCCCAGGCAGCCCAGGTCGATGCCCTGGTGGTGGGTCTCGATAGAGACGGCAACCTGTTGCTAGACAACGAGACTGTCGCCTTTAACCAGCTCAGCCAGCGGGTGCGCACTTACTTTGCCCAAAACCCCAACGGCAAGCTGGTGCTCAAGGCCGACCGCAAACTGGCCTACAGCGAGGTGTCGGGGTTGCTGAGCGATCTGCGGGCGATCGGCGGCAACCGCGTCTCGCTAGCAGTGGAATAATGGCTAAGGGGTTTCTGCCAAGGGGTCAGGTGCCTTTAGCGCCTTTAAAGACCCTTAAGAGTTGCATCAAAGGCACCTGACCCCTAGGACCGTGTTATCAAGGCACCTGCCCTCCTTGGCATTAACCCTTTTGTCTAAAGCGGTTCCTCAAGGTAATTGCCACGCTATTCATCAGCACCAGCATCACCATCAGCACAATGATGCCCGCCGCCGCGTTTTCGTGAAACGCTTTCTGGGGGCGGCTGACCCAGTTAAAAATCTGAATTGGCAGCACTGTGAAGGGGCTCTGCACCACATCCACCGGACAGCGGGCCAGGTCGAAGGGGTTAACGAAGGGGAACCCCTCTGTGCAGCCGGGGGTAAAGGGCACAAAGGTGAGCGCTCCGATCACAATCAGGGGTGCCGTTTCGCCGATCGCTCGCGACAGCGCCAAAATCACCCCGGTGAGAATGCCCGAGAGCGCGGCGGGCAGCACGTGATCCCACACTACCTGCCAGCGGCTGCCGCCCATGGCCAGCCCCGCCAGGCGGATGCCGTCGGGCACCGCCCGCAGGGCCTCGCGGGTGGCGACGATGATAATCGGCAGCACCAGCAGCGCCAGGGTGAGCGCCCCGGCCAGCACCGTCCGTCCGCCGGTAATTGGCTCTAGCAGCCGCACAAAGACTGCCAGCCCCAGCAGGCCGTAGATAATGGACGGCACCCCGGCCAGGTTGCTGATGTTGATCTCAATCAGCCGGGTAAACCAGCTGTCGGTGGCAAATTCTTCGAGGTACAGCCCCGCCCCCACGCCGACGGGGAAGGCGACCACGGCAACGATAATCATCACCCAAAAGGTGCCCGCTAGCGCCCCGACAATGCCCGCATCTTCGGGCCGGCGGGAGGGAAAGCTGGTGAGAAACTGCCAGCTGAGGCGGCCTAGCCCCTGGCTGAGTACGTCGTACAGCAGCCAACCCAGGACGGCGATCGCGATCGCCGTCGCCCCCCAGGCGGCAATTTGGAACAGGCGATCGCTGGCGTAGCGCCGGGGCAGGTTGCCCGCAAACCCAGGCAGCTCAGCCACCGGGGGCTGAGGCGGCAATAATTCCGATGGTGAAGCGGCCATTAGTCGTATTTCTCCCGAAAGCGACGCACAAACCAGTAGCTGACAACGTTTAACGTCAGCGTCATCAAAAACAGCGCCGTGCCCACGGCAAAGATAGTTTTATAGGGCAGCGATCCGTAGGGCACATCCCCCAGGCTGACCTGCACAATGAAGGCGGTCATGGTCATCACCGGAATCAAGGGGTTGATAAAGCCCAGGTTGCCGTCGATGGGCTGGGGGTTTTGCCCCGCCGCCAGGCTGACAATCATGGTTTCGCCAATGGCCCGCGACAGCGCCAAAATGACCGACGCCACGATGCCCGACAGCGCCGCCGGCATCACCACCGCCTGGATTACCTCGCGCTTGGTGGCCCCCATGGCAAAGGCCCCCTGGCGCAGGTCTTGGGGCACAGCGTTGATGGCGTCTTCGCTCAGCGATGCCACTAGCGGAATGATGCTCACCCCCAATATCAGGCCAGCGCTGAGGGCATTAAAGCCCTGCAACGGTGGAATCAGCCGCTGCAGAAAGGGCGTCACCGTTAGCAGGGCAAAGTAGCCAAACACCACCGAGGGCACCCCCGCCAGTAGCTCTAAAATTGGCTTCAGCACCTGGCGTAGCGACGGGGCTGCGTATTCGCTCAAGAAAACCGCAATCAGCAGCCCCAGGGGCACCGCCACCGCCATGGCAATGGCCGTGGTCATCAGCGTGGCGCTAATCAGCACAAAGATGCCAAAGCTGGCGCTTTGAAACAGCGGTGTCCAGCGGTTGTCGGTCAAAAACCGCTTTAGCCCATAGAAAAAACCCGCCACGGCACTGGGAGGGTCCACTGCGATCGCCCCAGTTTGGTCAAGCGTTTGATCAAACAATTTAGCCGGATCTACCGCCTCAATTTGCTCGCTGAGCGCCAGCAGCTGGGCCTCAGAGGCATCGGGCAGCAGGTCAGGCAGCTGATTTAGCCACAGCGCCTGGCGAAAAAATGGGTCTGCAAAAAACTCAAAGGTCTCAAACACTAGCGTCAGCACAATTCCCACGGTGGTGAGAATGGAGATCGCCGCAAACATTAGGCAAACCGCCCGCACCAGACCTTCGACTCGGCGACTGCGGCGGCGGTTGGGCTGCCATTGAGACGGTGGTTTGGGGGCAGAGGAAAACTCGGCTGTCATCGGGGTCAGAGCCTCCGCTCAAGGATAGGGCGTAGACAGTACATTACGTACGCTAAACCGCGATCGCCCATCTGCTCAAGGTTTTTGCTAATTTATTGATTCTTTAGCCATGATTTAATCTTTTTTTAATAAATAATTTTCCTGGGTTTAATCTAGCTATTTTTTCTTTCTATCCTTCCTCGAATCACTCCATGCGAGAAGTCTACGCAAGAAGTTTTTGGGCAGTTTAAACCTCGTCTAAATCCAGAAGTGAAGTTCTGCCTGCAGAAAAACCACAGAGCCTAAGCTGGACTTGGTGCGGGCAATAAAGCCAAAGGTTAATTAATACCGCCTTAATCTTTCCTAAATCTAACCTTATCAAAGGTATCAGACTCCCTTAGGCTTTAACCTATATGCTCACAAATGGCGAATAGATATGTTTAGAACGCCACGGAGAGTGTTGTATGGTTCTCAGTAGACAAAAATTCAATCGCTATGCGCTTGCCGGGGTTCTTACTGCCGCAGTAGCCGCTGGTATCGCTGCCCCTAGCGCTTTTTCTCAGAGCAGTCGGATTCAAATTGATGGCTCTAGCACCGTTTACCCGGTGACTGAAGCCATGGCTGAAGAATACATGACGGAAAACCGTGGTACCCAGGTTACCGTCGGTGTATCTGGAACGGGTGGTGGTTTTCAGAAGTTCTGTGCTGGCGAAACTGACATTTCCAACTCCTCTCGCCCTATTTCAGATGAAGAGGCTGCCCTCTGCGCTGAAAATGATATTGAATACATCCAGCTTCAAGTGGGTATTGATGCTTTAACTGTAGTGGTCAACCAGGAAAATACCTGGGCTGAATCCATGACTGTGGAGCAGTTGGCTACCCTGTGGGGGCCTGATGCTGAGGGCACCATCACTCGCTGGAACCAGATTGACCCTAGCTGGCCCAACGAGCCCATCGGCCTATTTGGCCCTGGTACTGACTCCGGCACTTTCGACTACTTCACTGAAGAAATTGTGGGTGAGGGTGGCGCTAGCCGGGCTGACTTCACTGCTAGCGAAGATGACAACATTCTGGTGTTGGGGGTAGCCCGCGATGCCAATGCGCTTGGCTATTTCGGCATGGCCTACTACCTGGAAAACCAAGACAGCCTGAAAGCTGTTGCCGTGGATGGTGTTGCTCCAACCCCTGAAAACGTCAGCAATGGCACCTACACTCCCCTGTCTCGGCCTCTGTTCATCTACGTTAGCCGCACCAGCCTAGAGCGCCCTGAAGTAAGCTCTTTTGTTGAGTTCTACCTCAGCAATGCTGAAACTCTAGTGCCTGAGATTGGCTATGTGCCTCTCTCCGCTGAAGAGTATGCTGAGTCTCTATCGCAGCTGTAGCTACCTCAGCTTAAGCTAGACGGCTGTTTAGCTTAGGTTCTAGTAGCTAGAGACGGCAAAAACCTGGAAAAGTGAAACTTTTCCAGGTTTTTGCCGCAAGGTGCTTTTAGCTACACTCGCAAACCCTATGCAAAATAAGCTAGCTCAGGGCTGTGGCACCATTCTTAAACGACTTCTCAGCTCGATAAGGCTGAAATTGAACTAATGGCTATTGGAGACTTCAGGACATCGCGCCAGTTTCAGGTTCCTGGCTGGGCCAAAACCCTGGCCGCACCACTGTTTGTCGTTTCGCTGCTGGCCCACGGTCTGCTGCTGGTGACTCCGGTGCCCTCTAACTCTGCCCCGGAGCTGGAGGAAGAAGTGTTAGAAGAAGAAGAGTTTGTGGATCTGCTCAGCATCAGCAGCCTATCGACTCCAGAACCAGAGCCAGAGCCAGAGCTGCCTAGCACCCTGCCACCGGAGGCAGCACCGCCCCCAGCGTCGGCTCCGTCGGCCCCCACCCAGCCCGTGGTGCCCGAGGTCTACCCTGATACGCCGCCGCCCGAGGCGGCCCCAGCCGATGCGCTGTCGCCCACTGAGGAGGGTGCCTTTGACCCACCATCAGAGCAGTCTGCGGTGTCTGCGCCGCCGGGGGAAGTCGCTGCGATAGCAGATCGTCTGGCTAGAGGCCAAGGCAGCAACTTCGACATCACTGAGACTTCCTTTCCGGGCCTCGCTTACGATATTCCGAGGGGCATTGGCGAGTGGTCGGCCCAAGACCAGGGATGCTTTTTCTCACAGATCAGCGCTGATAGTTACGAGACATTGCCAAATATTGCCTCACTGCGCTATTGGAGCCGAAACGTCGGCCTGATTCAGCAGGAAGATTTGCCGGGGAACTTCCCCCCCCCTGAGCATCAGATTGTTGATCTCGGTAGCTACTGCCAAGGAACTTTATTTGAAATCAGAAGAGACGATCAGGTATCTATTTTTGTGTCTATTGTAGGAATTGGTCTAGGCAATCCCCAAAGTACAGGCCTGGTCATTTTTTGGGGCTCTGATCCCAGACCGGGCTAACCTGCACGGCTATCCTTGGCATCGAGGTGCGCCCTGATACAACTAGTGGTGAGCCTCAATTGACGCACGTCATTGCAGTATCCTGCCGAATCTCCATGACCACTCACTTTCGAACACCCGAAAAATCTAGACCCCTGTGGCAGGTGCTGCTGGCCCCTATGCTGCTGGCTTCGCTTGCCCTACACGGGCTGGTGCTGATGCTGCCCTCGGGATCGTCTGATCAGGCGGTGATTCCACCCCCTGACCCTGAGCAAGACAGCGTGGCGATTACGCGGGTGCCCCCGGCGGGGGAGAGCGAAGCGGCTGATGGTGGCGCGGTACCATCAGCGACTGGGGGAGCGATTCCTGGGGGTGCTGCGGGGGCACAGGTCAATGCCCAATCGGTTGCAGGCGCAGCTCCCGCTGCCCAGAGGCCCAATCCAGCTGCGATCGCCAGAGCAAATCAGGCTCGGGCGACTGCCACGCGATCACCCGCCCGGCCCCAGTCGCCCGCCGCTGAAACCCCGCCGCCTGCGGCACCTACGACTTCGCCACCCGCCGCCACTACTCCGCCGCCCGCTACTGCTCCCGCCGCCAGTCAGCCCTTGTTTGAGGGCGACCTGGGGGAACGGCTGCAAACCTACGTGGCCAGTCTAAACCTGCCCCAGGAGCGCATCGATCAGCTGCTGGCCGCCATTGGCCAGCGCCTGGTTTACTCTGACCTCAACACCAGCGATGCCGACTACAGCCAAAACCTCAGCCGGTGGCAGGAAACCGTTCGCGCCGAAACCGGCCTAACGACCCTGACGCCGGAGGAGGCCCCGACCGAGCTACCAGTCACCTATTACCAGCGGGCCTGTCTGTCTGAGCAGCCTGGCACGGCGCAGGTGGGGGTAATTGTTAGCCCGGTTGGTTCTCCCCGTCGGGAGCCGGTTTTGCTGCGTAGCTCTGGCTTTGGCATCGTCGATGCCAAAGCCCTGCGAACGGTGGCAGACCACCGATTTCCCCGGGGCGGCGAAGTCAAAGTCTACACGGTGACGCTGCCGACTGAAGTCGATCATGGGCCATCGGCCTGCCTAACCGCCGACACCGTGGCTCAAGACGCCAGAGCCACCGGTACCTGAGCGCGATCAGTAAGAATCTCGTAGCCGGTTTCGCTGACCAGCACCGTGTGCTCAAACTGGGCCGACAGGCTACGGTCCACCGTCACCACCGTCCACCAGCGCATCAAGCCCCCATGTTCAAAGCCCCGGTCAGCCAGCAAGGTCACCTG
>DAIPYU010000129.1:0-13181 GCA_036782635.1 Nodosilinea sp. CTOTU7353 | reverse complement strand
TCCTGCTCCTAGCCTCCCTGACTCTGCCTAATTTGGCGAAGGTATTGTGTACCGGCGGGGCACCGTTAGAGCTTTTCAATCCAGGTGCGGGGGCCGAAGTGTTGGCAGCTGCGGGCGGCGATCTGGGCAGCCTGAGCCAGGGCCGCGGGAAAGGGGGCTTGCAGGCGGTAGTGGCAAAACGCGCCGTGGCAAATATCTCCGGCCCCCAGGGTGTCTTGCACGGCGACCTGGGGCACGAACAGCTTTCCCTGGTTGCCCCCATGGAGAAACTGAATTGGCTGGGGGCCGTGGGTGATGGCGACCTCGGCAATGCCCAGGTTGGCTAGGGCCGCGAGGGTGTCGGGTTGATCGGGCAGGGAAAATTTGGCGGCGGCGATCGCACTGGTCGCCAACCTGAGCACCGCCCCAAACCCCGGCTTCCAGCTGCCGGCGTCAATCACCATGGGGATGCCCTGCCGCTGGGCCTGTTCTGCCACCGTCAGCCCCGCCGCCATCTGGTGGCCGTCAATCAGCAGGATGTCTGTGCCCTTTAGAAACTGCTCTGGGACACGGGGTGGCTCGGCCTGACGACCCACCCCGTTGCGGGAGACAATGGCGCGATCGCCCGTGGAGGCGGTCACCAAAATCGTTGACAACGGCGGTGGCGCATCTAGCTCAGGCGTCAGATCCACCACCTCGACCCCGTAGCTCGCCAGCTCGGCGCGTATCAGCCTGGCCAGGGGGTGCTGGCCCAAGGCCCCCATGACGACAGCTCGATGGCCCAGGGCGGCGAAGGCGATCGCGGCGTTGGTCGCCGGCCCCCCGGCCACCAGCAAACTGTCTTCGGCCACCAGTTTCTCGTCGCTGCTGGGCACGTGGCTAACCCGATAGATGCAGTCGAGGGTGATTAGCCCCACAAAAAGTCCGGTGGCCATAGCAATAATTCTCTCGACAGATTTTAAGGATTTAGATCTGCGATAAGCTCGGCAGACTAGGTCGGGCTTACCGGTTCAGCCCTAGGTGTAAGGTAGATAGGGCACGCCCCAGCTTGTTGCCAGCGGTCTATTGCCAACCATAACTCCCATCACCACCCCCGCCATGGCCGACACGATTCCTCTGGTCTATATTCCCCTCTATTTGCACTGCGTAATCGGGCTGGTGGCGGCGCGGATAGCCTACGGCAAGGGCTATGACCTGGGGCTGTGGCTGGTGTGGGGTGCGATCGGCGGCACCGTAGCCCTGATCGATGCCCTGCGGCGACCCCGGCTGTTGCCGCCCCTGTGAGCGGTTCTCTACGTCAGCGGCTCCAGCAGTGGCTGCCCAACCTTGACCGCCAGGTGTGGATTTTGGCGGCGGGGCGGCTGCTCTCCCAGGTGGGCATTGGCTTTACGCTGTTCTACGCACCGATTTTTTTTACTACCCAAGTGGGGCTGAGCGCCACCCAGGTGGGGTTGGGCATTGGCCTGGGGTCGCTGGCGGGTATGGTAGGGCGGTTTTTGGGCGGGTCGCTGGCCGACTCGCCCACCTGGGGTCGGCGACCGACGCTGCTGGCCTCGGCCCTGGTGTCGGCGGGGGCCGATGGGGTGCTGCTGCTGGCCAACGATTTTCCCATTTTTGTGCTGGGCAACCTGCTGATGGGGTTTGGGGTGGGGCTATACTGGCCCGCCGCCGAGTCGGTGGCCGCCGACATCACCACCCCTGAGCAGCGCAATGAGGCCTACGCCCTGGTGCGCCTGGCCGACAACCTGGGCCTGGGGGTGGGGGTGATAGCTGGGGGAGCGCTAATTTCGCTCACCGGGGCCTACCGGGCGCTGTTTGCCATCGACGGCGTCACGTTTTTGCTGTTTTTTGTGATTATCTACCTCGCCATCGCCGAGACCCGCCCGGCGGCGAATGGGGCGCGATCGCTCTGGCAGGGCTGGGGCCACGCCCTGCGAGACACCAACCTGATGGTCTATGCCGCCGTCAACGTGCTGTTTACCGGCTATCTGGCCCAGATTCAGAGCACTCTGCCCCTCTACCTCAACCGCTTTGGCGGCGGCGAACAAGGGGTCAACGAAGGCACCCTGAGCCTGTTGTTTACCGGCCATGTGGTGCTGGCGGCCCTGGCCCAGCTGCCCGTAGCCCGCTGGCTCACCCGCTACCGCCATGTGCAGGGGCTGATGGCGTCGGCGCTGCTGTGGGGGCTGAGTTTTGGGCTGGTGTGGCAGTCGGGGGTGGGGGCATTTCCCCTAGTCTGGGCGGGGCTTGCCCTGGCGATAATGGCTCTGGCGATGGTGGCCTATTCTCCGATTGGCTCGGCCCTGGTGGCGGCCATGGCCCCGGAGGCACTGCGGGGGGTCTACCTGTCGGTCAACTCGATGTGCTGGGCGGTGGGCTATCTGATCGGGCCGCCATTGGGGGGCTGGGCCTTAGACCAGGGGGCCGCCACCGCCCACGGTTTTTGGCTGGGGCTGGCGGCCACGGTGGTGCCTGCGTTGGGGGTGCTGGCCTGGCTCGACCGACGACTCCAGCAGCGGGGAGTTTAGGTTTCTGCTGATTTTGGCTGGGGTGGCCTGATCGCAAATCACAGCACTCATCCTGGTGCCCTGGCTCCGCTTGGGCACCCTTGTCTTGCGGCTCTGCCGCCCCTTTGAGGAGGCAGAGCCTCCGATGAGCATTTCAAGCACTGGAACGAGGGGCAGCGAATACTGTACCGGCGCTCTAGGGAGAGGTGATCTTCGCCCTGAGTTCAGCCTTAATGCGATTCAGGATCGAGGCCTCGTCGAGGCTATCGAGAATGCTGCTGACCACTGCCCTCGGCCCGTCTGGCCCCCAGGTCGCGCCGTTGGTCAGGTAGGTTTTGGTGATCTGGCCAATGCCGTAGGTGGCCAGACCCGCCACCCCCCCCTGGGCGATCGCCACCGGAATATAGGGGGCGATCGCCAGCCCCCCCGTCGCCACCGCCGACACCCCCAGCAGGCCCTTCAGCGAACTCAGGCCCAGGGTGATCACCAGCTCGCTGACGGTGATGCCCCCCAGCCCCAGGGCGATCTGCTTGAGCAGTTTGAGGGCGGCGGGTCGGGTCATGGGCAAACCGTAGAGCCGCGACAGGTTGAGAATCAGCATCACGTCGATCACAGTGCCGCCCACCAGGTCGGCAATAGTGATCGGGTTGAGGGCCACCGCCACCGCCTTGATCTGGGTGGCATTCCAGATCGAGTCGTCGGCGATGCGATCGCAGATCTGCCGCTTGCGCTCCAAGATTTCGCCGCTCACCCCCTCGGCGTACATCAGGGTGTTGAGCGCCACTAGGGCCTTGCCCTCCCGGTGCAGAATGTCGAGAATCTTGAGCTTTAAATCATTCACCTGGGGCTGGCCGCGCACGGTTTGGTAGGTGGTTTCGCCATCGGGCTGAGCCATGGCCTGCACCGCCAGGGGCGAAGCCGCCGCCATGACGATTTCGTCGGGGGAGATCAGGTCTTGCAGTCTGCGATCACGCAGGGTTTCGTAGATCGCCTGGCGATCGGCCTCGGGGTACTGGTCGACCTTGTTAAACACCAGCAGCATTGGCTTGCTGGCCTGGCGCAGAGCTTGCAGCGCCTCATACTCCACCCGGGTGATGTCGCCCGCCACCACAAACAAGATCAAATCCACCTGCTCGGCAATACGGCGGGCCAGGGCGGCCCGGTCGTCTCCGGCCACCTCGTCGAGGCCGGGGGTGTCGATCAGCTCAATGCGCGACTGACCCAGGCTCTTGAGCGAGGCCCGCAGCAGGTCGGGGGTGCCCTCGGTGAGAGGTTCTTGACTCACCTCCCAGGCGCTGCCTTCGACCACCTGGGTCACCCCGTGGGTGGGGCCGGTGATAAACACCTCCTGCCCCATCAGCGCATTTAGCAGCGACGACTTGCCCCGCCCCACCAGGCCAAAGGCGGCAATGTGCACCACCGTATTCTCTAGCTTGTCGATCAGGCCCTTGAGGTTTTGCAGCGCCTCTTCGACCCCGGCCTGCTCGCGGGTGGTGAGGTTGAGCCGCTGCACCAGGCCGCCCAGGGCCTCCTGAGCACGGCGGTAGTTGTAGTCGTCTTGCAGATCTTGAAAGTCGCCCACCAGATCGCCCAGCTCTTGCTCGACTGCATCCCAGGTGGCGTCATCGGCGGCGGGCAGGCTGAGGGGGGTGCCGTGCAGATCGGCCACCAGCTGCCCCAGCTCGGCCTCCACCTCTTCCCAGGTGGGCGAGGCGTTGGCGGGCACGATGGCGTTGGCGGCGTCGGGGTCGGGCATGGGGTGGGTCGCTATCAAACAGGGCTTTCTCTAGAATAGCGAAGCAGCCCAGGTGATATCCCCCCATCCCCCTTAAACTATCCCTGCCGCCCAATCGGCAGAAAGGCTACTGCGGCTGGGGCTGAGACTAATACTGAATCCGCTTTGGCTAGCCCAACCGGGGCTAGCCAAACACTGTTTGCCCCTACGCAGCCGCCTGTTTGGAATCGGGGTTACACGATCCGGATTTGGCATAGGCTTCCCAACCCAGACTGGGTTTATGCCCCATAGGTTGAAGATTAGTAGAACATAGCCGGAATGGTAAGCCCAGTGAGGGGGTCGATGATCTGCCGGCGATGTTGGCTTTCGATCTCGGGGTTGAAAGGGGGCTGGGAGGGGGCACTGAGGTGCTCTACAACCGTGCGACACAGCTTTCTTGCAGCTTGCCGGAAAGCCTGGGGCGAATAGTCGGACCCATTGGACACGTAGATCTCGTAGCTCTGCCAGGTTTGGGTAGATTTCATCGGATACAGCTCCTGTTTAACGATACTGTCATCCTAGTCTTTTGTATTGAAATATACAAAATACCCTATTCATGGTTGGCATGAGCAACTTCGATGCTGCGGTTCTGGTGGTACATAACGCCCAGGCAACAGTTGGCTCAACCCTTGCCCAGGGCAAACCCCTCCAGCAGCCCCTGGCAGGGCTTGGGCAGGGGGCGGGCAAACTCCCCCACTTTGCTGGTGCCCAGTCCCAGGCCCCCCAACGATTCCACCAACTTGACGGCGGCGGTGACGCCTTCGATTACAGGCACCCCCAGCTCGGCAGCCAGGTCGGCGGTGAGATCGGCCATGCCGCCACAGCCCAGCACAATGACCTCGGCTCCATCCTGGGCGATCGCTCGCTGGCACTCCTGCACAATCTGCTGGTACACCCCAGCGCCGTTGTGCTCCAGATCCAGCACGGGGATATCGGTGGCCCGAACGCTGACGCAGTGGCGCTCCATGCCGTAGGTGGCCACCAGGTGCTGGGCAATGCCCCGGGTGCGGCTGAGGGTGGTGACAATGGAAAACTGCGGGGCCACCAGACTGGCCAGATGCATGGCCGCCTCGGCAATGCCCACCACCGGCCCCTGGGCCAGCTCGCGGGCGGCCCGCAGCCCCGGATCGCCAAAGCAGGCGATCACGTAGCCCTGCATCCCCGCCGCCTCGCCCCGGCGCACCTCGTCCAACACTCCCAGTACGCTCAGGGCCTCGTCGTAGTGGCCCTCAATAGACACCGGCCCCATGGTGGGGTTACAGACAACCAGATCGGTACCGGGGGCGGCCACCTGACGTGCCGCCGCGCCAATTTTGGCGGTCATATCCGCCGTCGTATTCGGGTTGATGACCTGGATTTTCATACTGTCGTGCCATACCGTCGCTTCAGATCATCACGCCAAACTGTCGCATCAGACTGTTGCGTCAGACTGTCGCTTCCGACAGCACCCCGGCCACCTCAGGTAGGCGAATGCAGCGGGCCATGCGGTTGTCGCCCTCGGTGGGGGGCGGCAGAGGCTGAAGGCAGGCATCGACGGCGTGGGGGCAGCGGGGAGCAAAGGCGCACTCGGTGATCTGGCGGTAGAGCTGCGGCGGTGCCCCCGGAATCGCCACCAGGCGCTCACTCCGGTCCATGCCGGGGTACACCGTGGCCCCCAGCAGACCCTGGGTGTAGGGGTGCCAGGGGTTGGTCATGACGGTGTCGATTGGCCCCTGCTCGATAATGCGACCGGCGTACATGACGGCGGTTTCGTCGGCCACTTCAATGGCCACCCCCACGTCGTGGGTGACAAAAATCATGCTCATGCCAAATTCCCGCTGGAGTTCTCGCAGCAGCAGCAGCACCTGGATCTGCACGGTGGCATCTAGCGCGGTAGTGGGCTCATCGGCCAGCAGTACCTTGGGCCGACAGGCCAGGGCCAGGGCAATCATGGCCCGCTGGCGCATACCACCGCTCATCTCGTGGGGGTAGGCGTCGAGGCGCTTGCGCGGGGATGGAATTTGGACACATTCCATCATCTCCAGAGCGCGGTTGCGGGCCGCCTCGTAGCTGCATCCCTCGTGGCGCATCACCACCTCGGCAATCTGGTTGCCCACGGTGAAGGCGGGGTCAAAGGCCAGCATGGGTTCCTGAAACACCATGGCGATATCTTTGCCGCGCAGATTCGAAAGCTCGCGACCGTCCATGGCCAGCACATCCCGCCCGAGCACCTGGATTTGGCCGGTGATTGTGGTCTTGTGGGCCGGGTGCAGGCGCATCAGCGACTTCATGGTCACGCTCTTGCCGCTGCCCGACTCGCCAATCAGCGCCAGGGTTTTGCCCTCAGCCAGGTCCAGGTTGACGTTCGAGACGGCATAGACCGCCCCCTCTGAGGTTTTGAAGGTAACGCAGAGATCTCGGACTGCAACGATGTTGGCCATGGGGGAATCTCGCGGAAATTTAGGACGGGGGGGACAGGGAGGTAGGGGGAAGGTGTACGGCGCAAGGTGTACGGTGAGCGGACCGCCGTGAACCTTGCACCGTATACCGTGAACCTTTAAACAGCGGTGGCCACAGGACGCACCTCGGAGTAGCCGGAGCCAGGCAACCGCATGTGGCAGGCCACGTGGCGACCGTCGCCAATGGCTGCGAGGGGGGGCACGGTTTCGGCGCACAGGGCCTCGGCGTAGGGGCAGCGGGTGTGAAACCGGCAGCCCGACGGTGGCGAGATCGGGTTGGGGGGGTCGCCCTCCAGGGGGGCGCGGGTCTTGCGGTCTTTGGGGTGCAGGGCTGGCAGGGCCGACAGCAGTGCGGTGGTGTAGGGGTGGGCCGGTTCGGCGTAGATCTTATCGGCTGGGCCTGACTCCACCACCTGCCCCAGGTACATGACCATCACGTCATCGCTGACGTACTGCACCACGTTCAGGTCGTGGGAAATGAACAGGTAGGTGAGGCCAAACTCCTGCTTTAGATCCTCCAGCAGGTTGAGCACCTGGGCCTGGACCGATTTATCTAGGGCCGACACCGCCTCGTCGAGAATGACAATCTCTGGCTCGACAGCCAGGGCGCGGGCAATGTTGACCCGCTGTCGCTGCCCGCCCGACAGCTCGTGGGGGTAGCGGCGAATGAAGTTGTCTGGGGCCAAACCAACGCGATCAAGCAGGTCGCGGGCGCGGGCCTTGGCCTGGCGATCGCCCACCCCGTGGATTTTTGGCCCAAAGGCAATGCTTTCCTCAATGGTGAGGCGGGCGTTGAGCGACGCGTAGGAGTCTTGAAACACCATCTGCATGCGTTTGCGCAACTCGGCGATCGGCTTGCGCCCCAGCCCCTTGCCGTAGGCCTGCCCGTCCAGGGTAATGCGCCCCTGATCCGGCGGAATCAAATCCATCAGCAGGCGCGCCGTGGTGGACTTGCCGCAGCCCGACTCGCCCACAATCCCGAGGGTCTTGCCGCGATCCGCCGCAAACGAAACCTGCTCTACAGCCTTGACCACCTGGGTCGGTCGGCCCAGCAGATTTTTACCGATGGGAAAGTATTTCTGAAGTCCTTCAACCTGGAGAAACGCGGTCACAGTGGTTAACCCTCGTGAAACAGCAGCTCAGCAACCCCAACCCCCAACCCAATCCTCAACAACAGTCCTCTCTTTGCTGAAGGCTCCACCACTCACACCCCAAGAATTCTGCCTTCTGCCTTCTGCCTTCTGCCTTCTGCCTTCTGCCTTCTGCCTTCTGCCTTCCCTCCTACCGCGTGAGATCCATCGCCCCCCGCAGCCCGTCCGACAGCAGGTTAAAACACAGCGAGGTGATAAAAATCATCAGACCGGGTAACACCGACACCCAGGGCTGCACGTAGATCGACTGGCGCAGGGTGTTTAGCATCAGCCCCCACTCCGGCGTGGGCGGCTTTACCCCCAGGCCCAAAAAGCTCAGGCCAGCGGCCAAGATCATGCATACCGACACTAGGCTGGTGGCGTAGATAAACACCGTGCCCATCACGTTGTTAAAGACGTGCACCCGCACAATGGTCAGCGAATTGGCCCCAGAGGCTCGGGCGGCATCGACAAAGTCGAGGGTGCGCACCCGGGTGGTGACGCTCTCGGACACCCGAGCAATGGGCGGAATAAACACCAGAGTCAGGGCCAGCATGGAATTGGCCAGGCCCGGCCCCAGGGCACCGGAGATGGCGATCGCCAGCAGCACCGCCGGAAAGGCAAAGAACACATCCGTCGTCCGCATGACGGCAGTGTTGATCCAGCCGCCAAAGAACCCCGCCAGCAGGCCCAGGCTGGTGCCAATGCCAAAGGCAATGAGCACCGGCAAAATGCCCATCAGTAGGCTCATGCGACCGCCGTACATCAGCCGGGTCAGCATGTCGCGCCCCAGCTCGTCAGTGCCCAGGGGGTAACCGGCGCTGCCAATGGGTAGCAGCCGAGCCACCATACTGCCTTCGGCGGGGCCGTAGGGGGCCAGCAGCGGGGCAAACACCGAAATCAGCACCAGGCCCACCAGTACAGTGGCACAGATGATCGAAATCGGGTCTTGGCGCAGACTCAGCCACACCGTAGCCCAGTAGCCCCGCGACTTGGTCGAGAGGGTACCCGCATCGGCGGCCTTGAGGGAATTGACAGCAGTGGTGTTTTGCATGGGCCTGGGTTTTGGATAGAGGAACGGGGGGGTGGCGAGGGGATGGGGGAGAAGCCGCCTAGTATGGGCTGGCAGAAATGGGGCAACCTTTGCTGGGGGGGGGCAGATGTTAGGTGTTAAGTGTTGGGTTTCAGGTATTAGGAATAGTCGGTTGACCTAGGGGGCAGAGTATTAGGTGGAGGTGGGTGGAGTCTGGTTTTTGGTGGTGGGCGGTGCCCACCCTACAACTACGGGCAATTCAAAACTCAAAACTTTAGCTGCGGCGGATGCGGGGGTCAAACAGCGTCTGCAACACGTCCACCAGCAGATTCAGCGCGACGAAAAACATGGAGAGAACCAGAATGATGCCCTGCAGCAGCGGAATATCTCGCTGGAAGATGGCCCCGTTCAGCAGGTAGCCCGTCCCCGGCCAGGAAAACACCGTCTCCACTAGAATCGAGCCGCCCAGCAGATAGCCAAACTGGAGGCCCATCACCGCCAGCGCCGTCGGTGCCGCATTTTTGGCCACGTGCTTGGCAATGCCGCCACCGCCGAGGCCCCGCGCCCGCAGAGAGGTGACAAACTCTGAGCCCAGTAGCTCTGCCACCGTGGCCCGCACGGTACGGGTGACAATGCCCATGGGAATAAAGCTCATCGTCACCGCCGGTAAAATCAGGTACCGGAGCCGGTTTAGCCACGACCCCGAGCCAGCCCCCAAGGAGGGCAGCCACTCCAGCTGCACCGAGAAAATGATCACCAGCAGCAGGCCCAGCCAGTAGTGGGGCACCGACACCCCAAACAGCGCAATGCCCGTCACCAGCCGGTCGCTCCAGCGGCCTTGGAAGAAGGCCGCCAGGGTGCCAAACAGGATGCCAAAGACAAAGCCAATCAGGGCCGCGGCCAGGGCCAACACAAAGGTATAGCCCAGGGCGCTGCCGATTTCTGCCGACACCGATCGCCCGGTGGCCACCGAAACCCCCAGGTCGCCCTGCACCGCGCGCCCTAGCCAGGACATAAACTGCACCGGCAGGGGCCGATCCATGCCGTAGGCCCTCACAATGCGCTCGACCACCTCCGCCGAGGCGTCGGCGGGAAGCACCGCCGACAGCGGATCGCCCGGCGCCAGATGCACCAGTGAGAAGCAGACGACCGCCACCGCCAGGGCGATGGGAACGGTGTAGACAATGCGGCGACAAATGTATAGAAACATAGGGCTTTTCTACAGAGGTGACCTACAGACATGAATCGACTGAATTGACACCGCGCTACTGCCTGGCCATCTGCCCCATGGATATCGGGGTGATGTCTTGGAACCAGCTCTTGGCTTGAACAAAGCCCGTAATCTCGCTGCGCATGGCTCGCGGCCCCACATCGTGGGCCACAAACAGGAAGGGAGCGTCCTCCACCAGCACCTCGTGGAGGCGCTGATAGACCGCCAAGTTTTCCTCGGGGTCGAAGGCCATCTGTAGCTCTTCGATCAGGGCGTCGACCTCTGGGTTGCTGTAATAGCCCCAGTTGAGGGAGTTGGGCGGTGCGCTCTCGGAGTAGACAAAACGCATCATGGCCGCGAAGGGATCGTGGGTGGCAAAGGTGATGTTGGTGCCGTGGGCGCCGCGGGAGTCGGCGCTCTCAGCGCCCTGCCGCCAGTTGTCAAACAGGGTTTCCCACACCAGCACTTCAAAATCGACGTTGATACCCACCGCCGCTAGCTGCTGCTGAATCAGCTCGTTCATCGGCAGGGGCTGCATCTGCCCCGACCCAGAGGAAGAGATCAGCATCTTCACATCGACCGGATTGTCTGGGCCGTAGCCCACCTCTTCCATCAGCTCTAGGGCCTGGTCAGGGTCGTAGGTGACCTCAAAGGCCGGGTTGCCAAAGGCAGGGTCATCGGGCAGCAAAATCCCCTGGGCGGGCACCATGTTGCCCCCCAGCAGGGCCTGAATTTCCTCGCGGTTGATGGCCAGGTTGGCGGCCTGGCGAAGGCGCTTGTCGGTCCAGGGAGAACCCTCCACAAAGCTAAACTGCCAGGGCCAGAGGTGGGGATAGCCGTTGCGGGTGATGGTAAAGCCACGGCTTTCTAGCATGGCCAGGGTGTCAGAGGGGGGTGCTTCGATCCAGTCCACCTCCCCGGCCAGCAGGGCGTTGGCGCGGGTCGTGCCCTCGGGGATGGGAATGAGTTCGATGCGATCAGCCTGGGCCATGCGGGTTTCATCCCAGTAGTTGGGGTTGGGCACCAGCACGGCCCGCTCCCGGGGCACCAACTGCTCCAGCATGAAGGGGCCGGTGCCAGAGGGATCGGTGGCAAAGGCTGCCCAGTCTCCCCCCAGCGCCTCGTAGTGGGCAGGGCTGGAGAAGAACATAAACGGCAGCTGGTTGATCAGCAGCGATGACGGGCTTGTCGTGGTGATTTCCACCGTGTAGTCATCAATTTTGCGGATGCTCTCGTAGGTGGGCAGGCGGGCCACCACCTGGGCCGACTGCTGGGCATCATAGTGGGGGGCGCTTTCGTCAAAGATCTTCTCAAAGTTGAAGATCACCGCATCGGCGTTGAAGTCAGAACCGTCGTGGAACTTGACCCCCTGCCGCAGGTTAAAGGTCCAGATCCGGGGGTCGCCTTCATCTACCGACCAGGAGGTGGCCAGCTGGGGTACCAGGGGGGCGGGCTGATCGTCCACGGACAGATCCCAAGTGACCAGAGCGTCGTAGAGGGTCATGCCGGTGAAGCGCACCCCCTCAAAACCGGAGTTGGGGGCTCCTGCCGTCATAGGAATGTCGGAGGCGGTCATGCCGATGCGGATGGTGCCCCCGGTATCGGCGGCCTCCGTGGGGGCATCTGCAGGCCCATCGGCCACATCCGCCGAGGGCTGGCAGGCGGAAAGGGTGGTGACCGAAAGTGCGACGCCAACCCCAATGCCGGAGGCGAACTTTATGAAGCGACGGCGGCTGATGGCGGACCAAACTGGGGCAAAACGAGGCATAGAAACGTATCTCCTCAGGAAACAAAAGTCAAAAATTTAAAGCCAACTACTGAAAACGGTGAGATCTTTCACAGATTGTGAAAGCTTAAAGAACCGGCATCCTATCTGCACTCTGATCAGGGAAAATATCTGCCCTTCGCCGACCGATTCATACACAGCTAACGGAGACCGCCATAGAGTTGAGCGAGCCAATGGAGCTAGAGAATCAGGGCAAACAAGCTATTGGGCAAGGGAAACAGACAACTATCAGACAGTCTAAGCTCACCCAAGTCAAGAAACAGCTACCAGAAGAACAAAACTCTCAACATTTTGAAAACCCATAACAAGGATTTAGAAACACCTCCCCATAAGCTTGTTTAATAAATTTACACAGAGATTAAATTGATCACCAAGTTACGGCTCGCCAGAAAGTTTTCACCAAAACCGACTATTTCAAGCTAATAGGGGTAGTAGGCAAAAACGGCGAAGAGAAATAGCATTGTCCAATGCCCTGGCCAAACCGACAGTTCAGATCAACGTTTCACGGTATGCAGAATACAGAAGGTAACTTAAGCCGATTCCCCCGCAGCTTTTGTGTAGGAGGATACAAACTTTCCGCTGACTGGGAACTGACTAGGCGGCGTTGCAATGCTGGGTAATTTTGCCTATGTCGGTAGAAGTCAAGGAGCGCTATTTAGAAATTCGAGCAGCCGGTAGTGATGCGGTGATTGCGGTGGTTGAGGTACTGTCACCCACAAATAAGCGCCCAGGGGAAGGGCGCAGAATTTATAACGCCAAGCGCCAAACGGTGTTGGGTAGCGCCTCCCACCTGGTGGAAATAGATTTGCTGCGAGCCTATGAGCCAATGGCGATGCACCCGGTGGAGACAGGGCCAGCCTCGACAGCCCGGTACCGCATTTTGGTGAGTCGGGCAGAATGGCGACCTCGGGCCGATCTATACGAATTTGCGCTACAGGAACCTATTCCTGAGTTTCCGCTACCGCTGAAAGCAGCCGAGGAGCAGGTGATGGTGGCTTTGCAGCCGCTAGTGAATGGAATTTATGAGCGCAGTGGATACGGCCTTCGGGTAGATTATCAGGCCCTCGTACCGCCACCAGCACTTTTGCCAGCGGATCAAGCTTGGGTGAATCAGGTGCTGCAAAGCCATAGATGAACTTGATTGCCCAAACCCCTCACTCCTGACGAGATTCTAAAATCCCCTCGGCCTCGTTGGCCACCTGGCGCAGGGTATCGAGCAGCGGGTCGCTGGCGCTGCCCCACAACCCGCGCTGGTGGGCCTCTAACAGCCGCTCGGCCATGTCGCGCAGCGCCCAGGGGTTTGATTTCTGCACAAAGGCCTGCA
>DAIPYU010000128.1:0-13391 GCA_036782635.1 Nodosilinea sp. CTOTU7353 | reverse complement strand
TCTGGCTACACGATCGCGGCCCTAGGCGCTCGGGCAATGGATGTGGCGTTGACCACCCCTAACTTCACCCAGTCGGTGTTTGAGTCGAGCGTGGCGGGCGGTAGCCTCTACGCCCCCTTCCTGATTGCCAACGGCGATCTCGATAATTTCAACTCGCGCGAAGTCTACTTTGCCTTTGGGGTCGCCAATGCCGATGGCGTTGAGCACATCCGCTTTAACAACGGGGCGATTGAGTTTGAAGACCTGTTTGGCGGTGGCGACATGGACTTTAACGATATGGTCGTGGAATTTGCGGTAGTCGCCTAAACACCGGAGAGCTATCGATGGGGGTTGTCGCTGCTTGGGGCAGCCCCCACCGGTGAGATAGGAGTATCGGTTAATGATTGCGATCGCATGTCCAGCCACTGGGCCTGCTTTTTTAAAAGTCATAGACCGCAGTGGGCAAGACTGCGATCGCAACTCTATACCTAGATTTTTACCAGGTTAAGCTGAGGTCAAGTACTATTGAAGGTGCCTGCTACAGGGGCTGTCAGGGAATGGCGACTAAGCCTCTAAAGCTTTTATGAGTCCCTGATAGTATCGTTATAAGCTCGCTTAAATGCGCTCACTGCTGATAGCGTGCGAAGGTTGAAGAGTAAGGTTACGTCAGCCGCTTTGAGTTTAATTGAAAGCCACTGTTGATTAAATCACCATTGACCATTAATGCCAGTCAGCTCATCGACTTCAACACAGCTGCGCTAGCCGTGCTGACCTATCTCCACGATCGCATCGGCTTTGATCTGTGGATGGTGACCCGCACCGAGGGCGACGACTGGATTGTCTTACAGGCCAACGATCAGGGCTACGGCGTTAAGGCTGGCGATGTTTTTAACTGGACAGATTCTTTTTGCTCCCGCATGGTCGAGGGGAAAGGGCCTCGTATCGCGCCCTGCTCCGATACGGTTGATGCCTACGCCAGCGCCCCTATTGGTCAACAAGTCAAGATTAGTGCCTACGTGGGCGTCCCCTTGACCAAGGAAGATGGCTCGCTGTTTGGCACCCTCTGCGCCATTGACCCGGTCCCCCAGCCTCCGGTCATTCAGCAAGAGCTACCCCTGATCGAGCTACTGGCTCAGCTACTCAGTCGCATTCTCCAGGCAGAAATGAAGGTGGCGGAGCAAACCCGCCTGGCAGAACACCTGCAAACCGAGGCGCTGACCGATGTGCTCACCGGGCTCTATAACCGCCGGGGCTGGGATCAGCTGCTCAGCAGCGAAGAAGAACGCTGTGCCATCTATGGTTACCCCGCCTGCATCATCGTCCTCGACATCGACGGCCTCAAGGTTACGAACGATAGTCAGGGCCACTCCGCTGGCGATCTGCTGTTACAGCAGACTGGAGACGTTCTCAGACAAATTACTCGCAGACAAGACATTGTGGCCCGCATTGGTGGCGATGAGTTTGCCATGCTGTGCGTAGAATGCACCCTCGACGAGGGCGAACTGATCAAACAGCGCTTAGCCCAGGCCTTGGTGGCCCATCAGCTCCGGGCTTCGGTCGGCATCGCCGGCCGCCACCCCAGCCAGGGACTGCGGTGGGCCTGGGCCAATGCCGATCAGGCGATGTACAACCACAAGCCAACAAATCCGCTGATTTCTGGCTCAGACGGGCCTGGTTTAGGTGGGCCAGGCTCAGATGGGCATTCGAGTGATACTGGCGGCTATGGTGGTTGACGACAGACCCATCAAAAAAAATCTGACTTAGTTTGACAAGGGTGTACCGTTTACCTATACTTGAAAATGTCGAAAAAACAGGCCCCCATCGTCTAGAGGCCTAGGACACCTCCCTTTCACGGAGGCGACGGGGATTCGAATTCCCCTGGGGGTATCGTTAAATTTCGTCAGCAAAACAGTCTTGCCGGAGTGAAATTCCTGCAAGGCTGTTTGCTTTATGGACGGTTGCGGATTGTACATAGCTATAGCGATCCTGCGTGAACAATTTTAGGCACGGGGAAATAGACTGTAAATTACGCCAGGTCAATGGCCGACTTATACGCCAGCAACGGGGGCACCGTTGATTTGGGGACCATCTCATCAGGCATGCTTGGAGTTGTTCAGGGATAATTGAGTGAGCAGTAATATGGATGGGTACTAGAAGGGGCAAGCCTTTTGAGGGGGAGAAGTGCCGAAAAAGGTTAGGGAGTTGAAGAAGGCTTTGCTCAAAGCGGGGTTTACCTGGAGTCCTGGGAAGGGAAGTCATACCCGTTGGAGGCATAACCTGTTGCCTGACTATCCATTGACCATGTCGGGCAAAGATGGCGACGCTGCCAAGTCATATCTCGAAAAAGAGGTTGAGCTAAGACTGCGACTGCTGAAGGAGAGAGAGTCATGACAACACCGCAATACAGCATGGTGATCGTCTGGTCTGAGGAGGATGAAGCCTATTTGGTACACCTCCCTGAGTTCGACTTTCAGAAGTTCCATGCCCACGGTGAGACCATCGGCGAGGCGGCAGCCAAGGGCCAGGAGGTGATTGAGTCGCTGATTGGTTGGTACCAGGAGGAAGGTAAGCCTCTGCCACCCACAAAGCAATCTGTTGCGCTTGAAATGGTTGCTTAATCATGGCTATGCCGTCTCAGGGGTCGCTGACCAAGAGGTGACAAGCCCAGGGCCTTCTATTACTCTGTAGGGGCGTGACTTCATTCCTCTGAGAGGGGGGCAGTATGGCGTTCTTGAGCCTGTTAGCTACCGCAGTTGGCATTCTTTCAGCGATGGGTTTGGTGGTGGTGGGCCTGGTTGAGGCTCCTTGGCAGGTGCTGCTGACGGGCCTGCTGGCGGCGCTCTACGGCCTCCAGCGGGTCGTGAATGGGGGCGGCGAAGCCCAGATGTTGGGCATGTTGCTGCGATCGCCCTCCCCCAGCCAGGCTGTTGAACATCAGGCACAGGAGGCCGCTGACGTGCCTGCGCCTGCGACCCCGCCTACCGCAGCGGCCACCCTGCCCGCGGCCACAGCCGCAGACACCTACGAACTGACCTATCGGGGCATTCGGTACCAGGTCAAAAAAGCGTCACCGGCCTCAGCGGCTGAACCAGGTGACGCGGCGGGGGCAGTGCAACCCCAACCTACCGAGGGCATATATCGCGGGCAGCGGTGGCGGCGGTAGAGCCGTGCATCGCGCGCGCTCCCCGGGTTGTGCGCATTGCAGACCTAGCACGCCGGTACAGAAGCCTGGCTTCTTGGCTAGAGCGCAAGTACTGCCGTTAGTCAGCGATGAAGAAACCGGGTTTTTAGCCATACTGTGCCGATGCTCTAGCGATCAGGCGCAAAAATGCTCTCGTCGTGGCCAAAGGCTTTGAACTCCAGGGCGTTGCCGCTGGGGTCGGTAATAAACAGGGTAGACTGCTCCCCCACCTGGCCCACAAAGCGCTGGTAAGGTTCAATTAAGAACTCCACCTGGGCCTGGCGCAGACGCTCTGCCAGGGCCTGCCACTCGTTGGGGGTTAAGATTACCCCCCAGTGGCTGACGGGCACGCCCCGGCCATCGACCGCACTGGTCGGTGTCGGCGTCCGAGTTTCGTTGACCCGGTGGGCCGTAATCTGGTGGCCAAACAGGTTGAAGTCAATCCAGGTGCTGGACGTGCGCCCAATGGAGCAGCCCAGCACCGTCTCGTAGAAGTGGCGGGTGCTGGCTAAGTCGTACACTGGGAAAGCCACGTGAAAGGGGCGAAGCATAGCCATGTCCTCTGGATTTACGACACTGTTGACAACACAATTTGAGCGGGGCCATCGACCCTATGCGCTGACCCACTGCACGCTCTACACCGGCAGTGGGGTTTTGCAAAACCATGCCCTGGTCATTGACGGCACCCAGATCACCGCAGTGGTACCGGAGACCCAGCTCGGGCCTGAGGTGCCTCAGCTAGACGGCCAGGGTTGGGCTGCGGCCCCTGGTTTAATTGACCTTCAGCTCAACGGCTGCGGCGGGGTCATGTTTAATGATGCCATTACCACCGCCACCCTAGACACCATGCACCGCACCAACCTGCGGAGCGGCACTACTAGCTTTTTGCCCACGCTGATCACCACCACCGATGGGGATATGGTCGATGCGATCGCCCTGGTCACCGAATACCGCCGCCAGCAACCCCACTGGGTGCTGGGGCTGCACCTCGAAGGCCCCTACCTCAGCCCCAGGCGGGGCGGCATCCACAACAAAGCCCACATTCGCCCCGCTGATGAGGCTATGGTGCGCTCCATAGCCCAGGCCGGGCCGGAGGTGGTGAAGCTGGTGACTCTGGCTCCCGAGGTGATGCCAGCCGGGCATATTCAGCAGCTGGCGGCGGCGGGCATTGTGGTCTCGGCGGGGCACACCGAGGCCAGCTTTGAAGAGGCTTTGGCGGGGTTTGATGCCGGGGTCGGCATGGTGACCCATCTGTTTAATGCCATGTCGCCCTGGCAGGGGCGCAGCCCCGGTGTTGTGGGGGCAGCCTTTAGCCGGCCTGACGTCTACGCTGGCATTATTGCCGATGGCCACCACGTTCACTACGGGTCTGTTAGCCTGGCGCAGCAAATCAAGCAGGACCACCTTATGCTCGTGACCGATGCCACTCCTCCGGTTGGAACCACGCTGGAGTCTTTTGTGATTGGTGAGCAGGAGGTGTTTTACCGCAACGGCAAGTGTGTATCGGCCGATGGCACCCTCGGCGGGGCCGCCCTCACCCTGATCGAGGCCGTGGGCAACTGCGTGCGCTACGCGGGCATTCCTCTGGCGGAAGCGCTGCGCATGGCCACCCTTTACCCGGCCAGGGCCATTGGCGCTGACCAATACCTGGGGCAGCTAGGGGTGGGCTACCAGGCAAACATCGCCCTGTTTGACCCGCTAACCTTTGCTGTTAAAGGAGTGATCGACGGAGGTACGCTGGCCTGGGCCAAGGATGACCTACTCTAGGGATGGCCTCAACCGGCGGCGGCGCGCTAAAGCCTAGGGCGGGGTAGCCCCCTCACCCGCTGCTGAAGCAGTTGGGCAGCCATCACCTGGCTGCGCAGGCTAATCCACAGGCTGCATTGGTCGTCAGCAACCGAAACCAGCGCCCCCGCCTGATGTTCAGAAAATTTACAGGCCAGGTGGTATAGTCGAGTGCGCTTTTCGGTTTCAACGGTCAAGGCGCGGTAGTACAGCTCATTGTAATGGTGGGTGCCATCTTGCAGGGCACCGTTAAACCAAAATTTAAACACCTGAACCTGACTTTCGGGCAGTACCTTGGGCAGCATGAAGGCTCTCTATTGACCTGATTTCAGCATACCCAGTTGACCCAAGAAATACTGATACCGGGGTATTTCCGGAGATATGGTTCCGGGCTACCCGTGTTCATGACAAACGTGCCGGGCAGAGGCCGACTCGACCAGCGATCGCAGAATCTCCATGCTCAGGGGCTGCACCAGCAGCCCGTCTAGGCCAGGGGTGTCTTCGCTATAGTTCCACTGGGGGCTGGCCGAATCGGTCAGCGCCACAATGGTCATATCCGGGGCCTGGTCGTGCTGGCGCAGCTGGTTGACCAAGGGCTGCGACCAGTCTTGAAAGTTGTTGCCCACCAAAATCACCAGGCTAGGCACTCCCTGGTTGACACGGCTGACGGCCTGCTCAGTAGAACTGGCCACAAACACCGGATATTGCAGCTCAGCCTCTAGGGGGTGAACTGCAGCACGGTCGAGGCGGTGGGGGTCGAGCACTAAAATGTAGCTACTGGGCATGGACATGGCAGGAAACGACGCAGGTTGCCTTCCATACTACCTAGGCGTAAAACTGGGATTTACCGGCATTGAACCGGAATTTGTGGCTACATATTGGGGTTTCGAGAGTATTTTAGGCCTCTGGACAAATCTATTTCTTTCGTTTTTTTTAGTCTGTCTAAAGGCTTGCCAAAGTCTTTTCCTTGAGAAGGTTTAACTCTAGTTAAGTTATGAAAACTATTGCGTAAAGAACGACTTTGTATCCCTTTGAATAGTGAACTCCAGCTCAGAAATCTGGCTCGACGGCTCAAGTTTGCGGCCTTAAAGGAGGCATTTATTTAGATGGAGTACTCTCAAGGGGCGCTGACCCCAATTGAGCCAGGCTGCTCGACCCAGGCGATCACCTGGTCGCCCAGGCGCACGTCGTTGAGCCGGTCGATCTCGCGAATGCCAGTGGGACTGGTGACGTTGACCTCGGTGAGGTAGCCGCCGATGATGTCGATGCCCACAAAGTAGAGGCCGTCGCGGCGCAGGGTGGGGGCGAGCTGGCGGCAGATGTCGATTTCGCGATCAGTAATGTCTACCTGGGCCACCCGGCCTCCCACCGCCATGTTGCCGCGAAACTCGCTGCCGGTGGGAATCCGGTTGACCGCGCCGATGGGCTCGCCATCGAGCAAAATAATCCGCTTGTCGCCGTCCTTGGCGGCGGGCAGGTAGGTCTGCACCATCACCGGCTCTTTGCCCTGCTGGGTGCTGATCTCAACCATGGAGTTGAGGTTGCGATCGCCCGCCTGCAAAAACAAAATGCCTTCCCCGGCCTTGCCCCCCAGGGGCTTGAGCACCGCCGCCCCCCACCGCTCTACGGTTTCTCGAATCACTGTCTTGCTCTGGCTGACCATGGTTTCGGGAATGGCCTTGGTAAATTGCAGGGCGTACATTTTTTCGTTGGCCGCCCGCAGACCCCTGGGGCTGTTGATCACCTTGGTCTTAGCTGGGTCAACATAGTCGAGAATGTAGGTGGCGTAAAGGTAGGGCACCGTGACCGGCGGGTCGGTGCGCATAAACACCGCGTCCATGTCGCCCAGGGGGCGCTGCACCGCCTCACCCAGCTCAAACCAGGGGTTGGTCGCCACCCAGAGGCCGTTGACCAGCTGCACCGGGGTAAAAGTTACCGGCTGCATTCGCGCCAGGGCCTGGCCACCCACCACGCTGAGGGCGTTGGCCGCCGTGATCCAGACGTCGTGACCGCGCTGCTGGGCCGCCTCCATCATGGCGACGCTGGTGTCGTGGCCCGGGTCGAGACGGTGGATGGGGTCGATGATAAAGACAACTTTCACAGGCGGTGCTCACTCTTTCGCGTAGGGTTCCACGTAGGTTTTAGCATCCCACACAGCGGTTAAGACTGAGGGATAGCTGAGAATCGCTAACCCGGAGCAATGGCCATTGCCATAACTCAGCCATGATACCCAATCCGAACCGCATAACCCTCGCTTCCAAAGGGGTCGAAAGGGGCCGAAAGGCAGGGGCGCATCGCCTGTGCCTAGAGGAACTGTGATTTTCCGGAGCCTCGATCTGAGGTCTATCGTCGGTGGCAAGACCAACCCTGGGATGGATGGCCAAAACCTAGTTTTATCGGCAATGGTTTAAGACAGGTTTTGGTCAATTTTTCTGTACAAGATAATTCTTGCTTACCGAAATCTCATGTTTCTGTGGCAGGGTCGACGACAATACCTAAAGACGGCCCAGTTTCGGACCGGTCTCTGGGGCCGCTTTCGTCATTTGACTGTGTCCATCATTTGCCCGTGTAAGGAGAGAGAGAGTTATGAGTTTTACCCGCTGGCTGCGGCGGCTTGCGCCCCTGATGGTTTGCCTGGTACTGCTAGTGACGGCCTGTTCGTCAGCCCCGTCTAAATACGATCAGGTGCAAGACGACACCACTGGTTTTCGTGCTCCCGCTGCGGTCGACAAAAAAGCCGAAAAGGGCGGCACCTTCAACCAGTTCTTTCCCGGTGACCAGGGCGACTACGATGTCATCCCCTATCAGGAAAAGAAGGGCTTTGCCGAGTATAAGCTAGAGCAAAATGGCACCACCATGGCCATGCTCACCATCAACGACACCACCAGCCTGCCCAGCGCTGCAGAAAAATTCAGCAGTGCCACCGAGACCGTGGAGGGGTTCCCGGCTGTAGACCAGGGCACCACCGCCACTGCCCTGCTGGTCAACGGTCGTTACCAGGTGAAGGTGCTCTCCCGCGACCCTTCCTTCGCTAAGGCTGACCGGGTAGCCTGGCTGCAAAAGTTTGACCTCCAAGGTCTGGCCCAGCTGCAGGGCGCGGCTAACCCCGCCAAGGCGGTCCAAAAAACCGCCGCTGCTGCCCCCACGCAGAAAAATCCGGGCTTTAAGCTGCCCAGGGTGCAGCTGCCAAGACTTGATCCCGTCCTTCAGCCTGCCTCTTAGCAATTGAGACCATCAGCCGACAAGCCCCTCTACAGCAGCCCCCAGGGCAGAACTAAGGAGATTAAGTTGTGAGCAAAAAAATCTACGAAATCGTCGACAAGCTCCCCACCGGGGGGCTGACCGTGCGGGCCCTTAAAACCCTCGACAATGTAGTGCCCGGCCAGTGGAACAATCTGGTGGGGTTTGACAACACCATCAAGACCGTCACCGGCGAAACCGATGAGGCCATGGTGCAGGCCATTGGCGAACGGGCGATCGCCCTCTTTAATGACAAAAAGCAGGGCTACCAGAGCGCTCTCTGGCTCTACCACACCGTCGACTCGGCCTCCGGGGCGCTGGGGGCTGCGGCCCTGGCCAACCGCATTGGCCAAGACACGTTTCTGGGCTTTCTCAAAAACCTCACCCCCAAACCTGAAAAGGCCCAAACCATTGACCTGGCTGTAAAGCTGGTGACTGAGGTGGTGGCCTTCTGCAAGATCAGCGGCATCCCCGGCGACAGCCTGGGCGACTTTCTCGCCGCCCTGGGCGACTATAGCAGCGAGTCGTTGATTCGCATGGCCGCCCTGGTCAGCTTTGACGGCATCATTCCCCTGGGGGCAGACTTTTCGCTTAAGGCGCTCAGTGCCATTAAGGGGTTTGGCCCCAGCGACCTCGACGGCAACCAAACCTTTAAGGGCATCAAGGATGAAATTCCCGGCGGCAACGACGGGGCGAAGCTGTCGTTTATGACCGAGACCTTTGAGTCAACCCAGGGCTGGATGGACCGGTTTGTGAGCGACCACAATATTACCCAGAGCGGGTTGGTCGACAACCTGGGCGGCTTCATCGAAGGCTCTAAGGGCAAGCTCGACTACCTGGGCGCGTTTCTCGATATGTCGGTGAAGTACTACGAGCATACCGGCACCCAAACCCTGGCCCGCCGCCTGATCGAGCGCGCCGTCGCCGAAATCTAACCCTCGGCCAGCGCGATCGCCGCTACCGCCCCAGAGACAATCTGCACCGCATCGGGGTCGGCCCAGAGCACCAGCTTGGGGTCGTAGGGGCTGTTGAGGTATTGGTGCTTAGGCAAAATCCGCAACGACAGCCCCTGTAGCCCGCTGGCAGCGTACTCCATCTCTAGGGCGTAGAGGCTTCTGCCCTGGGAGTCTGGCCCCTGGTAGACCATGGGCACCGCCACGCCGGCGTGAATTTCGCCATCCACCGAGACCGTGCCCTGGTAAAGCTCTGCCTGCACATCGTCGGGGGTCAGCTGGCCGAGATTGAGGGCGGCGGTCACCTTAAAGGGCTGGTTTACCTGAAGGTCAGCGGCAGCGGAGATGGCGACTTCCTCAAACCGCACGTCGTACCAGTGATTGGTGATGTGGGCCTGCCAGGTGGCGAGTTCTTTGCCGGGGCCGTAGTCGGCTGAGACCAGAGTGTGGGCGCGATCGCTGGCCGCAAAATATCCCTGGGTGGCGTAGTCTTTGACCATGCGGGCGGTGTTGAACTGGGGCGTGTTGTAGTAAATCGCCTGTTTCATCTTGGCCACCCAGCCCCGGGGAATCTCGTCTTTGTCGCGATCATAAAACAGCGGCACCACCTCTTTTTCGAGAATGTCGTAGAGGGCGTTGGCTTCGACATCGTCTTGGTAGTCGGGGTCGTCGTAGTCTTCTCCGTGGCCGATGGGCCAGCCGGTGCCAATGTAGTCAGCCTCATCCCACCAGCCGTCGAGCACGCTGAGGTTGGGCAGGCCGTTCATGGCCGCCTTCATGCCGCTGGTGCCGCTGGCCTCGCGGGGGCGGCGGGGGGTGTTGAGCCACACATCGCAGCCCGACACCATGTCCCGCGATAGGTGAATGTCGTAGTTGGGCACAAACACCAGCGACTTGCTTAGCCCCTCGTCGCGGGTGAAGTGGACAATGCTGCGGATCAACTCTTTGCCTGGAATATCTTTGGGGTGAGCCTTGCCCGCCACCACAAACTGCACCCGTCGCCCTGTGCCATTGACGCCGCTGCCGCTGCCGTTGATAATCTGGCGAATGCGCTCTAGGTCGTGGAGAAACAGGGTGGCCCGCTTGTAGGTGGCAAACCGCCGGGCAAAGCCAATGGTGAGCACGAAGGGGTCGAGGCATTCTTGGGCCTCGGTCAGCTCGCGGGCCGAGCCGCCCCGCTCTAGCAAGCTCTTGGCCAATCGACCGCGCACGGTCACCACCAGGTGCGATCGACATTGCTCGTGGTTACGCCACAGCTCGTCGTCGGGAATGCTCTGCACCCGCTCCCACAGGGGCGCGTCGGGGCTAGCCTGGGCCCAGTTGGGGCCGAGGTAGCGATCATAGAGGGCCTGGGTAGACTTAGCTACGCAGCTGCGGGCATGCACGCCGTTGGTAATGGCATAGATCGGCACCTCGCCGTGGGGCAGCCCCGACCACAGGTTGCCAAACATCTCGCGCGACACCTCGGCGTGGAGTTTACTCACCCCATTGATAAACGTCGCCGTCTTAATCGCCAGCACCGCCATGCTAAACGGGGCCGAGAAATCCCCCGTGTCGGTGCGACCCAGCGCCAGAAACTCGGCATCTCCTAGGCCAAAGCGATCGCGGTACTGGCCCAGGTAGTGCAGCACCTTCTCCGGTGGAAACAGATCGATACCGGCGGGCACCGGGGTGTGGGTAGTAAACATCTGGCTGGTCTGGGCCACCTGCAGCGCTTCGGCAAAGCTCAGGCCGTGCTCATCCATCAGCACCCGCATGCGCTCTAGGGCCATAAAGGCCGAGTGGCCCTCGTTCATGTGGTAGGCAGTGGGGGCTAAGCCCAGGGCCTTAAGCATACGAATGCCGCCAATCCCCAGCATCACCTCCTGGTGAATGCGCATGTCGATGTCGCCACCATAGAGGCGATCGCAAATATCCTGGTCGTACTGGCTATTGGGTTTAATGTTGGTATCCAGCAAATACAGCGGCACCGTGCCCACCTGCACTCGCCACACTCGCGCATACACTACCCGTCCCGGATACTCCACCTCCACCCGCAGCTCATTGCCCTCGCCGTCGCGCTCCAGATGCAGGGGCATGTTGTAAAAGTCGTTGATTGGGTAGCGCTCCTGCTGCCAGCCGTCGGCATTGAGGTATTGGGCAAAGTAGCCCTCTTGGTAAAGCAGCCCGATGGCCACCAGGGGCAACCCTAGGTCGCTGGCCGACTTCAGGTGATCGCCCGCCAACACCCCCAGCCCGCCCGAATAAACCGGCATGCAGGTAGTAAGGCCAAACTCCATCGAAAAATAGGCGTAGCGCTCACTCTCCACGGGGGTAGAGCGATGTTTCTTGTACCAAGGGCGATCGTGCAGATAGTCGTCTAGCCGCTGGGCTGCCCGGCCCATCTGAGCTAAAAACCCTTCGTCTTCGGCAATTTCGTTCAGCCGCGCCTGGCTGATGGTGCCTAGCATCAGCACCGGGTTGTAGCGGCTCGACTCCCACAGGTCGGCGTCGAGCCGTCGAAACAGGTCAACCATCTCCACATCCCAGTCCCAGTGAAGGTTGTAGGCCAGGGTGCGCAGCGGCTCTAGTCGCCGAGGCAGGGCGGGGGTAACGTTAAAAGTGCGAATGGGGCGCATGGGGTTATTGGCAAAAATATCGGTTGTCTCAATACAGCCATTTTGCCGCCAATCGTGCACCGCTGCTTGGTTGTTAAGACTTGCTGGGGTCCCAGAGGCGATCGCACCCAAACATTTTGCCATCTGTCCCCCACCCTGTACCCCGGCGATGGGGGCTTTTCCCCCGTCCCAGGGGATGAGATCCCTACCTGAGGATGTAGCCTTGGGCGATCACCTTTGGGAATAATGAATAGGTAAGCAGAATCACGCTATCGCCACTACAGAGCTAAATAGGACAAGACCATGACCCAGGATCGCAACAGCCAAGCCCGTGGAGCTACCCTCGATAAAGATCTGCACCCCGACGTTGAGTTTGACCAGTGGGCCACCGCCGTGCGCCAGCAGATGATCGCCGCCCTCAAGCGCCGGGGTAATAGCTAATACTGGCAGTCTTGGTAGACTACTGGTGCAGCCTTGCCCGTACCCTACTCCGACAACCCTGTGGCCCCCAGAAAAACCACCGCCAAGAGCACTGGCAAAACCAGCGATAGCCCCCCCTCTGCAATCTCGACCGGAGGGGGTTTTAAGGTACAGGTTTTTTACATGGCTGCCCGCAGCAACAATCCCAACGCTCCGATCAAAGATGCCCTCTGGTTTGCCACCTATCCGATCATTCCCCGTACTGGTGACTGCCTGTTTAGAGACGGGGTGTACTACCTGGTAGAGCGGGTATTTTTGTACGAAAATCTAGCCGCCGGCTGGTGCGCAGATGTAGAGGTTTCGTTCTATAGCCGCCGCTAGGGCTGGGGCTTGTAAAGCCCGCTGACACAGTGTTACAGAACGATTGACCTGTAAAAAACCTATGCTAGAGTAGGCAGGTAACATGTTTGGCTTTCGGTAGGCTGGTCAATCACAGTCTGATCTCAGTTTTCGGGTAATCGGTGTGTACCACTCCGAATCGAACTTGTCTACACTACATGTCTAATCTGGAGTTGTGCCATGTCGATTTATGTAGGGAACCTCGCCTACAATGCTACGGAGGGAGACATCACCGAAGTCTTCTCCGAGTACGGAGCCGTTAGCCGAGTAACGGTGCCCACCGACCGCGAAACCGGTCGCCCTCGTGGCTTTGCCTTCGTTGAGATGGAAAAAGAAGCCGACGAAGACGCCGCCATTGAGGCCCTCGACGGCGCTGAGTGGATGGGGCGTGAGCTGCGGGTCAACAAGGCTCGTCCTAAGGAAAAGCGCTCCGGTGGCGGTGCTCCTCGGGGCAGCTTCGGCGGCGGCGATCGCGAAGTTTCCCGCTGGTAGGGTTTTTAGCCAGCCGTTTAAATCTAGCTATCCCACTAAAGTAAAGTGGCAGTGGATCTTGGTCCGCTGCCGCTTTTGCTAGGGATTGTCTTGTTCAGCCTGGGCAGAACCGGAGTTCGACAGAGAAAATTATTGGGTAAACAGTCTGCTCGTCCCCTCCTGGGAGGGGTAGGGGTGGGTCAAGGGGTAGGGGTGGGTCAATTGGAAATTAAGCAGTCTTTTCCCCGGATTCAGAAGACTCCTTTTCGTTGCTATTTTGACCTACCCCGCCCTCCGGGCACCCCTCCAAGGAGGGGATAGGGTCATTTTTTCCGCTTCATGGGATGCCCTCGAACTGACTTAGGC